>JABIGF010000015.1 GCA_018650285.1 Methanobacteriota archaeon | reverse complement strand
ATGCAAGAAGAAAGTCATGAATAGTTCTCTTTTCAATGTATGATTGAATCGTATTCGGGCATAAGCAAAGGGTTTA
The DNA here is from genome assembly GCA_018650285.1 of Methanobacteriota archaeon. Classification (GTDB taxonomy): domain Archaea; phylum Thermoplasmatota; class Poseidoniia; order Poseidoniales; family Thalassarchaeaceae; genus MGIIb-Q1. The sequence goes on along the minus strand of JABIGF010000015.1, from coordinate 191,057 downwards.
TCCGAGTACCCATTGTAAAGGTATTGAGAAATCAAAGGGTTAGCAGTGGGTCTTTTCATTGCCTAGCGTCTATTTCGGCCCACTGAAAGCCCATTCATTCACTGATTCTGAATCAATGGGTGTTATGCACTAACCCATTGCTTTACTACAATAACTTACAAACAATAGATTATTCACTTAGAATCCCATTGTCTCTAGCATATTGTAAAGGATGAATACAAAATAATTCATGGCCCCCAGGGAAATCTTGAATAGGGTGCCTAATCTTTGTAATCTTCTTCAATTTATCTTCTAAATTTTTAGCATCAATTCCATTTGGAAAATTAATTACTTCCATATTTTTTATTGTCCAATCTTCGGGAATACCACGTTTAAGGATCTTAAATCGTTGTTCCCAATTATTGCTAATCCCTCCTTTGAAACATACCCTATTCCCAGTGGAATCTAATAATTCATGAACATAATATTGAATATCAATTGTGTAATCAATACCGTATTCTGCACAAATTGGACAACCAGCCCCTTGCAGATGTGAAGTAGCTAGGCGATCTTCCCAATCACCATCACAAACAATATGTCTCATACGAACCTTGGAACTCGATTTCGTGTATGAATCTGAATCATATTCATATTGTCCATCGTGTTTCTCATTAGCACGAAGTTTGAATTCTTCAAATGGTAGACTTCTTCGTGGAAAATTCTCAATAACCCAATGTATAGCACACAAGCCACAATATTCTGGCTTGTTTCTATAGACTTGATTTTTAATTTTGTTTGAATATATTTCGGCACATTTCTGACATTTCCATTCGACGATTTCAGACGATGATGGTATCTGAATCCCTACAAACTTAGGGTCGCTTACTAATTGAGTCAAATTAGGATATACATCCCAAACCTTCGTTCTTTTTAGGTGGACTCTTCCTGAGTCACACCAAGGGCAGTGCCAACGCCTAACTTTGTTATTCAAACGTGCTTTGTGAATATTATTGCATTTACCATCTGTGCATTTGAAATGATAACACTTCCCACTTCCAAAGGGCACTTCATATGGGGATTGTTCATTATCATCTGACCAATATTTTTGTAGAAATGGATAAGCAACTGCGGCAGAATTTCTCCCATCATAGTTGTTCACTTCTTTTCCCGCACAAGAGGGGCATCCCTGTTTCCCACTACGTTCAGCATTCCATGAATGATTGCATTGGCTACAAATCCACCATAACTTTTTGTTAGTGTTTATTGGAAGCCAATAGGTGTTTATTATTCCAGAAAAATATTTTATTGGTTTATTGAGTTCTCGGTCATATTCTACAGATAGAAAATCATCATCTTTGATCCGCTTGATATCTGATGTACAATTCATCAGACAACCCCGTTTCCGCTCACCTTTCCTTAGATGTTCATTTGCGGACATGCTGAAGATACAGTCGCAATTATTGCATTGAATAATTACCGATGAACGACTTGACTCAATCACCACTCGTGAGTAATCAAAGGTATTTCCGTGAATCTCTGAGGCTTTAGCAATCCATTGCTCTCTCGCCAGCCTCTTTCTTCCAACCATGTTATGTCATTATGGGGATTCGGTTTAGTCACTTTCTTTTGAGATGTATTAAGTAGAAAGAACAATTATGCTTGAACATGAGTTCAAATAAGAAAGAAAACGCAGAAAATAGAGCCGTTGCCTATGTGAGAGTATCTTCACAAAGACAAGTAGACGAAGGAGTAAGTATAGCCGCCCAGACAAGGAGAATCAAGGACTATGCTCACTTCAAGGGATTGAGCCTTGCAGACAATGACATATTCGTTGATGAAGGGATAAGTGGGGGTGTTCCGTTATGGCAAAGACCGCAGGGTGGAGCCATGCATAGAAGGATGCTCAGAGAGAACATTCCTCACCTTATTTCTCTCAAGATTGACAGGATGTTCAGAATGGTTAGTGATGCCCTCATTACTGTTGATGAATTGTCAAGTGAGGGATTTACTCTGCATGTGGTTGACCTGCATGGTGAGCCTGTGGATACAAGCTCGCCTACGGGGAGATTCTTCCTCACTATTCTTGCCGCTATGGCGGAGATGGAGAGGGGGCTTATTTCCGAGAGAACACAGATGGGGATGGACTACCTAAGAGCCACACAAAAGAAATTCACAAGGGCAATCTATGGTTGGAATGTGACAAACGATGGTTCGTTGGTTCCTAATTGGAATGAACATAATGTGATTGACTACATGAGATGGATGCTTAGTTTAGGCGTCACAGCATCATCAATTGCTAAGGATTTGAACAAGCAGGGAGTAAGAGGTAAATTGGGTGGTAAATGGTATGGTAGTAGTGTTCTAAATACAATTAGAAACGATTTCCATCAGCAAAGAAAGAAGTATACCAAACCTCACAATTGGGGCGAGAAAGAATGGCATGATGCTGTTCCTTGGTAATTATCCCATACCTTTGGGGCTCTTTTGGGAATCTTCATCTTTTAATTCCAAACCAAATTTCATATATGCATCAAAACCAAATTTCTCCAATTCCTCCAAGTTAGGTTGTCTTCCGAATCTCTCAATAAATACATCCCACGCTCTGACCGGCTTCGGCCCCCCTAAACACGCCAAACAAAGATTCATGCTCCACTCCCCCTTCATCATCAATTGAACCTCTTTTTCTTCATCACAATTAATACACCAACCATCTGCACTCCATTTCCCAAGTCGTATGGCAATATCCAGACATGTCTCACAAAAATCGTCATTCATATCATCGGTGTCAATTCGCTTACCACAATCATTACAGGTGCATTCGTAGCAGACTCCGCTTGATGAAAACTCTCCAGAGGGGTGGTCTTCTTTGCTTCTCCAATCATCACATCTTGGGCATTGAATACATCCACACAGATTTTGAAGCACGATGCCACAGCCGCAATCATCTATGGGATCAACATCAAACATGACTCCCGAATAAGGCAGTGACTAATCAATTATTTCCCAAATAATTTAGTGCGTGGGACGAGTATGCGTTAATGGATAAAATATGATTCATCTTGAGGGAAATATTGCTTAAGACGTGTTTGTGATTTCCCCAGTTCAATCTGGTAATTTTTAAAACTAGTGATACCGTTATTGTCAAAGATAGTATCAATTTGCAAACCAAAGGATTTTAATTCATTTAGTTCAAACTGAACAATTATTGGTTTGTCATCAATGGATAATGAAGCCAGTGAAGTAATAATCCCTAGTATTGTAGAGAGAACGGCGAGAAGCAAAAGGTCGCTTCCTCCTCCTCCATTTCCTCCTGAAATCCCTCCCAAAACAGACGCTGACACAATAATCCCTATGAAAGACAATAATGTGAATGTACATGATGCAATCACTTTTAATTTTTTATTTGCTAAGTGTTCTGATATCAAATCAGAGTGACCTTCTCTTTTCTTTCCCAACTTCTTAATTTTGATTACTAGGTCATCAATGGAAGGTGAAATGGATCTTATATTAATTGCAGTATTCAAATTAGCTAAGATATTTGGTGGCATTCTTGGCAACCTATCTGAGAAACTCTTGAGTGTCTGATTAATTCTATCAGATAATTGATGTGCGTGCTGAATATCATTAATATCTTGTAATTTATTAATGACATTTCGTTCACCAAAGTCTTTCTTAATGTAATCTAGATAGTATAATGAATAGACTGAATAACTCTCAAAAACTAACTCTGCTTTGTCAATTAATCGGTTTGTTTCAACGATGTATCTTCTAGTTTCAATCATCATTTTATTTGCTTCATCCTGCTGATGGAGCAATTGATTTTGTTGTATGATTGATACACTCTGTTGAGTAAGTTGATCTGCCACCCTTGCTTGTTGGGTGCCTTGGTATAATTGTGCACCTAAATTTGCGATGTCAACCCAACTTGATTTCCGACTCAAATTCCCTCACCACATTTGGTTTTAATAAAACCGAATTGTTAGAATGTTATTAATATTTATATTCATTAAATTGATGGAGAATAAGAGGGGGGCCCTATTATTCAAAATGAATAAATGGGTACGGAATGTTTCAAAATGAATGAATGGGTCCCTTTCATTCAGAATGTATTTCCAGTCAACCGCTCATACATTGATGCATATAGCTCAGCAGTCTGGTCAATGATTTCTTGTGGCAAAGCAGGGATAGGCGGCTCTTCGGTTCCAGCAGCACGTGCATTGTAGAGGTCTTTGTGGTGACCTGTAGCAATGTAATGCTCACGCACGAACTCCTTTGATAGCGAGACAATCTCTCCATTGGCATAGGTTTCAGCGTCCCACCATCGGTCTTCATCAAGTGTGCCAAATGAATCAACGAGTACTGGTTTGCGACCAGGGCCTAGTGCAAACTCCTTCTTTCCATCAACATGGATGAGGCCTCTTGCCCCTGCTTCACGTTCAATGATAGCATCAATTTTGATTACGCAATCAAGAATAGCATCAAATTCTTCTTCTGTCAGATTGGATATTTGAAGGGCTTCTTCGCGGTCAAGAAGTCGGTCAAATGCCTCGAATTTTGTAGAAACTTCAAGGTATGGCTTAGGCAATTTGCAACCTTCTTCAAGAGTGGTACCTGGTTCAAAACCGAACTCTTCTGCACCAACATCTCCTTTGGCATATCTTCTCCATCCCGAACCAGCCAAATGGTGCCTGCAAATTACTTCCAATGGGACAAAGACATTCTCCATGTCGCGTGGTATTGCACCAGGTTCAGTAATCACTTCGAATTTTGTACCTAGGCATCTGTCTGGGGCATTCATATCTACCATATGTGTATCACAAATGCCAGCATCTTCAACTAACTTGAACCAGTGACAAGTAGTGCGATTTAGACTCTCACCTTTACGGGGAATTAAGGAAGGAATGATCTGGTCAAATACAGATATTTGGTCTGTGTAGCGAAACTCTAGCACATTTTGCTCATCAGTTGACCACACTTGTTTCACTTTGCCCGAGTATAGTAGTTCTCCCATGCGGTGCTCCCTGCGCGAGCCGTCTTTGAAGGTTGGCCTGTGTATCAGTGCGAGAAATGAAGCAATCCATGGCCCGAACGGGCTGCTGTTCTAACTAATGTTTTGAGGTGGCGCATGATATCTGCCACCCCCCCATCTAGGGGTTCATCAGCCCTTACTTTGAAGGAACCAGCACTCAGTAATTTTTCAAGTTTTGAAGTTTCGTCATTGTTTAAGATGCCATGCAATCTTCCGAAAGAGCCGTTTTCAAAACGGTCGTGCCCGCGTGTTTTCTCAAACAAACCCTCGTCTAGTTTGTCAATTAATGTCATGATATCATCTTCTGATTCAGGTGGATTTCCAGACCATGTTCTAAGATAGGATAGTGGGTTTCCATCACCCCACGGATAGCGTCCGAGTCTTTCGCGTACGTTATTGTCATCAGGCATCCTAATTTTTTCACCATCATCATTAACGGGAGTCAGTCCAACAAGGAGAAGTGTTGAGTCACTTTTGCTGCAATTTTCTCTTCCATCAGAAAGATCACAATCCTCTTCTCCCAACATTTGAGATAATAATGAATCGTTTTGGAGAAGTTCGTTTAGCAGGCTTTCATCACCTATTGATGCCTGTTCAAGGGCATCAACGAAGGCGTCGGAAATATCACCGCGCACGACTGAAAACGAGTGGAATGAGGGGGTATCGCTAGAATTTAGCATATAATTCACCTAAAATTATTCTCGGTTTTTTCTGAGTCTTCTCAACCTTAGTTCAAATTCATCAAGTTCCTCTTCAGGCGGCTCCGGCTCGGCTTCCTCTATTTCAATCAGGCTTTCTTGAATTTCGCTGATATCTTCTTCAGGTTCAATTTTTATTTCCTCTTCTTCAAGATGTATTACCGGTTCATCATCTATCTTTTCAGTTGGCTGCTGTTGCGGTTTAGGTCGATTCGCAACTGGCCTTTGTCTCTGTTTTGCTACACGTTTTTGTTGCGGGAGTGGGGCTTGCAATGATGCAGGTTTGATGACCCCTAGTAACCAAAGTATTGCAATAATTAGGGCTGCTGTGCCAATTGAATATATTGCATCACTACTGACATCTATTACAGTTGGATTACTACTCAAGATGATTTCAGCGGAATTGTCGCTAGGTGTGTCATCAATATCCCATGGCGCTTGGCAAGAGAAAGTAGCGTTGACTGGCGTTGTGGAATCACCATTTGGTCTAGCGACTGAAAGCTTTGGTGCTAATGTAGCAGTGATGTCTACTGAGAGTATCTTTGTCCAATCACCTTGTACCAATGTTACAATACAGACTGGTGAGGTCATTAATTGGTGATTTTCGCGACTAATTAGGATGTTAATACCGTCAGAGTTTGTCTCTTCTAGTTGTAGTCCTACATTCCAACCCGACGCTCTAACGATGTATTGTTGCGATTCATCTGTCTGAAGCCTGCCATCAGATGAGAATACAAGGATAGTCAATTCATGGACTCCAGTGGTTGGTTCCCAATCCGTTGTGGAAATATTCACAACCCCTTCACTATTTGCTTCAATAGTGCCATCAGATTGGCTAACCAAAGTCCCATCATCTGTTCGTATAATTATTGACCAAGAAAATGGTTCACTGCCATTACCAAATGTGCACGATGCTAGAGGTGTTGCTGAAAAACTAGAGTCAAGAGTGCAAGAGACTGGCCGACTTGTCGCCATCTGCATGTGTGCTGTGTAATACAATACTACATCTCCTGAACCACTGCTAGCTGTTAGAGTACCTTCTCCATTTGGACTAGGGAGAACCCAGCCATTTTGGGTTTGTTCAAGTGAACTACCTAGGGCGGTGACTGAGGTGACTGCTGAGCCGTGGAATTGCACGAGTTTGTTATCTCCTTGTGCGCCCCACATTACTGGGCTTGACGCCCATGCCACATCTGAGTAAAGAACTTCAACATCTAAGGTCACAACTTTACCGCCTGAATCAGTTACTTTGACTTGAATTGAAAAGTTTGAATGGTCCCAGTTAGAGTCAGGGATGAGGTCTATTGGAACACCTCTCATTTCTCCCCATGCGAGTGAGACATCTGCTTCTGTTGGTGCCCACCCTTGAGGTAGCCCAGTAAGTTCAACATGGAGTTGATTAGCAGCATTTCCTGAATTTGCAATCGTTATTCTTGGCATGCCGCCCGAATCACTAACCATCCAACCTTGCCAATTTGTTGGTAGACTAACGGTGAAGTCGTGTGCTGGTTGGACGCGAACAGGCAGAATAGTTTCACCCGTTCCTCGGCCATCCCCATTTCTAGCGATGGCAGTCATTTCAACGGTTGGCCCTGAAATCGCACCTTCTGGAGGCTGTACGTAGATCTGAATTGTTGTGCTTTGGCCAGGGTCCAATATTGGTAACTCACTAGGCGAAGATAGATTCCATCCCACAGCATCAATTGTTACAGAGAGGTAAGCACGTGAGGGGATGTTTCCTCGTTGTTGTAATTCAAGTGTGATGTTTGACCCTTCAGGTGAGACATCTAAATCACTTCCAGTAGTGCGAACAATCCAAAGAGGTTGAGATATCACTTCTACATTTACAGTAAAAGTTTGCAAGAGCATCCCATCAGAATATAGTGCGATTTGAACGTGAGAGATTGTACCGTTCCAAGCTAGTTCGGGCACAATTAATGACAACTCAATTTGTCCACTTTGATTTACATCAAGAGTGCCACTATTTCCGTTTCCAATTACCCATTCGGCATTGGTATCATTTCCTGCGTGTGTGAGTGTTAGAGATGAGGTTGCATCAAGGGTGTCGTCAAAGTTACCACTATTTTTCACCAATAGTGTCAGAGTAGTTGATGTCCCGGGTGTGGTGAATACATGCCCTCCGGTTTCTACTTCAACATCGTTGTCCAATAGAGTGACATTCCAGCGATGGTCTTGGCGTGCCTCTATTTTCATAACTACAGCATCATAGACCGAATCATCTCCACGCGAGCGAAGAGAGAATTCCACTAACATTCCTTGGCGTGCTGGCGTGTCATGGGGGAGAGTTAATTCAACAGGAATTTGGCGAAGACCAGCCGCACTAATTGAGTACGTTGGCGATTGAATAGTGAAAATAACCCCAGGGTCTTCTGAGAAATTTTCATTTGCAATGAGCCGAGCAGTCAAATCATAATCATCAGGTCCATTGCCTGGATTTTGCAGTTTTAAGACAACCCATGTCGGTTCTGATACATTCATCAGAACAGGTGTCCCTACTGGGCTGATGATATCTATTTCAGCACGATAAACTTGGAGAACTTGCAATGAGAAATCTATATCGTATCCGGTTTCATTAGATGAACTTACTGAAAATGGGTGAAATTGGGGTGGTGCATCTTGCGCTTGGTCAAGGGTAAGTGTACCAGTGAAAGTGGAGCCCTGTGTGCCGTGGCATGATAGTAAAACACCGTTGATTTGACAATCTCCACTAGATTGCCAATCCCACCCTGAAATCATCATTCCACTAGTTTGTAAGTCCCAAGAAAGGTTGTCAACTCCCGCCGGTAAGGTTCCATTAATAACCCAATTTAATCCAGTTGCGGGAATGTTTCTTAGATTATCAGGAGATATTGAAACTCCGTTTGCTACAAAATTGATATCAATGTCACGACAAACCTCTTCTGCTCCGATGCCGATACAAATTGTCAGTGTGGTTGTGACATTCTCGCCTAGAGTTGTTCCCGCTGGGACTGGGAGTGTTGCGTGTAATTCCAGTTGTTCGCCAGGTTGGAGTGAAATGAGTGGCACCTCACCATTTTGGTCATGTAAAGTGAGGTCACTGCCCCATGCAGTAGGGTCCCAAGCACGGTCTGTAGCAGTCTCTTGTGCATTACCGAGGTTCTCTACCAATAGCCACGCCTTGGCAAATGTACCTGGTATTCCATAGCCAGTAGTTTGTGCAGTCCCTGATGGCCCTCTGACTGATAGCCCTCTAGTTCTGTTTGCTTCAACAGGAAGTAATGCAGAAGATGTGACATTGATATCACTGTCCAATGTCATAGTGATTGTGACATGCCCGCTTTCAGAACCAAGTGCTTCAGCAGGTGCACTAATTCTGATGGTTGCAGTCCACGTCTGTTCAGGCTCTATTTGTATGGAGTTTGAACCACCAATTGTGACGTCTTGTACTGTCCAGTTTGTTGGTAAAGAAGTGTCATCTACTGACATTGTCCAAATGCCTGTTAGGCGCCCCGTCGAAGAGATTGTCACATCCACATCTTGGCTTGAACCGGGGTCAACTCGAGGGGGGTCGACAGGTGTGCTGATTGATACATCATAAGGCTCAACAATGGTTAGATTGACAGTTTGTTCATCGTTATCAAAGCGCGATTGAGTCAAATTCCCATACGGGTCAATAACGATTCTAGCGGTATGACTACCTAGTTCTGCTACTAATTCATCATAAGAGAATGAAAGGAAGTTTCCATTGCCTGTTGGCGCTACAGGGTCCATTTCTGACAATCTTTCTCTGTGGACTTCTACTCCGTCGTAGTATAGGACAGCATCAACGGTACCGCCTGTTGAAATCGTGCCCACGTTTTCAATGTAGGCTGTGGCAGTAAATGTCTCACCGGGGTCAGGCTGACTGGGGGTGAATTGGATTCCGCGGTGATCTTGGAATGGCCTGACATCCGCAGCCTCACGTGAAATGAGAGTGTCGCCAATTAGGATGTCTAATGCCCCATCTCCATCTAAGTCTGCTAAGGCTGCTGCGGCCCATGTTCGGTGTGGCACACTCATTTCATCTGTCCAACCTGAACCAATACCTGCTTGTGTACCTGTATCGCCATCCCATGCCCAAAGGGTCCGGCCAAACAAGACCACTGTTTCTGGTGCGCCTTGACCATCAATATCGATATGGAATGGAGGAGACACAGCAATTTCGTCATTCGGATTACCTGAACTTCGGTCCATTGTATGGGAGAACTCGAGTGATGGGCCAAGAGTTGCAGTCACGTCGTGACAACCAGCTACACCTTTTCGGTCGGTATCTACGCGATACCATGTGACCCAGCAGACGCGGTCATCAATTCCATCATCATCACTATCAAAGACATCAGGAGGCGCTTCGCCAAACCCATTGGTGGCACGGAAATCCCACAGTTGGGATGCGTCATTGACTTCCATGCCGATGTATTCAGCGCCATCACCGCTGCTTCCACCGTCAATGTCTGTAGGGATTGTAACTACCATCTCAGCGCCAGGAGTGCCATCAAGTTCAGCGACCACAGGTCCAGGTAAACGGATGTGAGGTGAATCTGTATTCCCATCGAGGTTGCCAAGTGAGACACCACCCCAATGAGGTGCTCCATTGGTGCCATCAAGGCGCCAAACCCAAAGGTTTCCATCATTGGGGTCAATTGTTGTAAGAAGTACAGCTGCATGTGTGTCATCGATTTTGACCCAAGCGGCATCGGATGGAATTTCCCCATGGTCTAGATTGACCTGCCATAATGGGGCTGGTTGTCCTCCTGCAGGCAGAGGAAGTGCCAATACGACTACACTTTCATCAGCTTCATTGACAAGAGTGTAAACCGCTTCAGCGTCACCATCCATATCCAAATCTCCTAGGAGGATTTGAGTTCCAACTTGGTTATTCGCCAAAACATATGGAGAGGGTACAGTAATTCCCAAATCAGGGTCTGTGTACGACCAAAGCAATTCTGAACTGTGACTTCCACCACTATTCCATCCCGCTTCTCCGCATTGAATACTTGGTGACCAAAGTTCTGTGTTGAAGGTTCCTTGAGCATCATAGGCGACAAGAATCTCTAGTATTGAATCTCCATCAACATCCACTATTACTGGTGAGGCTTTGACAGAATCGGTAGAGCCCAAATCAACTTCCCACGCTTTGCGGCTAGTATCTCCATCAATTATGCTCAAAAATGAATGGACAGAACCGCCAGAGTCTCTTTCAGAAACTAGAGTGGTGAATAGGTGGTCCTTTCCACACCGCTCTGTTGCGTCTCCAGTAATCACAATGTTCGCACTGAAATCACCAATTACGCTGGCTAATCCTTGTGCACCATATTCTCCCGTTGAGAAGTGTGCCCAATTGACTTCGGGGTCATCAATGGTCAACAGTTCAGTAACTCCTGAAACTGGGCCGTTTCCCGGTCCGCCGTTGATACCATGTGCAGGGGATGTTTGGTTATGAGAACCATATCGTCCAAGTTGTGGCCACGCTTCCCCTCCATCACTCCATGGCTCCACGCCGCCTCCCGAAAGGAATTCTATTCCATTTTCATCTAGGTGTGGTGATTGTGGCTCCAATGGGATCGTTTGCAGAATCATTGAGATGGTTAAGAAGAGCGAAATGATTGTCGCTTTTCGCCGCCAATTGCTCGCCGCCGGTCCATTCACAATCTCCTTTGCACTTTGGCCGCTACTTCAACCTTCACTAAACTCGCTGATGTGAAAAGACGATTGTAGGGTAGCGTGACCCCTACGGGGGTCACGAAACAATTGGCACGTTTTTCATCTCTCTTTTTGATGACAATCAGCATTATTCACACCACATTGATAGTAAAGACGAGGTTCTGCTAGCCAATTGTTGTGTATGTCAAAACCGGTTTGCTGATAAAGGGGGAGTAGGTCGGCGGGCCACTGGAAACCTCTCCTCCGGAGGCTGTGCCGATGAGGGACGGGAGGGTTGTGAACCCTTCCGTTCCACGGCCTGACTCTTTTGGAGTGGTAGATGGAGGGAAAAAAGATGTACACACTTGAAGTAAGAGAGGACACTATTAGAATCCCAGCGGAATATATTCGCGAGGGACAATCATTGAGCCAACACGTAGACCGTTTGGCCCACCAAGCCTTTGAAGGTAAGTTCGATGATGACGATAATTTCGTCATTGTCACCTACGATCACGAAATGATTGGCCGTGGCAGAATCATTCACGGTGATGGAGCGATTTACCAGAATGTCCGTTTCAAAGCGGTATTATTCCATCTTGACAGTAATGAAATTGCAGATGGTGCTGTTTCAGAAGTTCTAGAGTTCGGTGCATTCGTACAAATCGGTCCACTTGAAGGACTTCTTCACAAGTCACAAATTCTTGAAGAACCGGTGCAAATCATCCAAGGAGAAGGCAAGATTGTTGGAAGCCGTTCAGGTTCTCAACTTCAGATTGGAGACCCTCTCCGTTCTCGTATTGTGACTCTTTCACTTAACCAGCACGACCCACGTGCTTCCAAGATTGGATTGACCTGCAAGCAACCAGGATTAGGTGCGCACTCATGGTTGGACAAGGACGGTGAATGATTTGGCAAAAACCGTTGAACTAGCATGTTCTGATTGCCACCGTATTATCACGGTTTCTTCAGGTAACCTTGGCTGGTGCCTCAAGTCTGATGAAGAGGTCAAGGGTAAGTCAAAGAAAGATGTTGTAAACTTCTCTTTTTCCAAGAAGAATGGCCGTGAACCTAGTGATGTAGAGCACAAAGCACACGCTAAGGAACTTAAGGATGATATCGTGCGAGTCAAGCCAAAGAATCCAGAATGTCCAGTATGCCCAGGATCACATTTGAGTTCAGATTGGCAAGGTTATGTGGTTGTACTCAATCCTAGCCGTTCTGAAATAGCATCAATTCTCAACATTGACAGAGCAGGAAATTACGCATTAAAGGTTAATATGCGCTGAAGGGGGAATGAAAATGGAAATCATAGACAGAAAAGAAAATCCACTATTGAATAGAATTGAGATTAGATTCCAATTGCGCCACGATAAGGAAGCAACTCCTAGCCGTAGTACATTGAGAAGCAAGGTTGCTTCACTAGAGCCCGGCTCCTCAGCATCCACTGTTGTAGTAAAAGATGTCAACACCAGATTCGGTCAGCCATTGACTACTGGCCTTGCATTCATCTATGACTCATCAGATTCAATGCAAATTGAGCCACAATATATTCTTGATAGGCATGGTGTTGAAGAAGTGGCTGAAAAAGCCGCACCAAAACCTGCTGAAGAACCAGTAGCAGAACCAGTAGAAGAAGTAGCTACTGAAGAGGATGTTTCTGGAGGTGAGGAATGATGTCAAAGCGTCAAAGTCTCTATGAAGTAAACGATGGCAAATTAGTCAGAAAGAATCAGTCATGCCCTCAGTGTGGGCCAGGTGTATTCCTTGCAAAGCATGCAAACCGCTCAACATGCGGTCGCTGTGGTTGGGATGCTGCTGAAACAACAGCAGCGCCAGAGCCTGTGGCTACTGAAGCACCAATTGCCGAAGTCGCAACCGAAGAAGAGTAATCACATTCTGTGATATTTGATTATCCGAACGAGTGTAAACTAGGGCTATTTGCATTCACTTGCTGTGAAATTGACCCCATTCGCCGATATTGTTGAGCACTAGCAAACCGTCAATGGGGTGCTCGTAGAAGGTTGATGCCAATTCTCTCCTCTGAATTTCAGAAGTATTCTCTTCTTTGATGGTAATGTCTTTTCTCCAACCAAGAATTTTCCATCCTTCAAGGTCGTTGATTGAATCACACACCGGCCCACCTGAAATGACCTTTTCATTATTATTTGGCCCACCCCATAGGACGATATTCCCGCCTAAAAGACCAATTAGCCATTGGCCATTTATTCCAGGGCGCACAATATCTAGGACTCCTTGATGTTCAATCATACCTTGAGCGATGATTTCTCCGTCAGACCAGTTTAACGCAGCCCATCCGCCTGCTATTGACCAAATCCAAATGCATTTCATTTCATTATTTTCTGGGTGCTGTCCCGTTTGGATTGAATGAATAACTGAGCCGCCAGGGACCAATTTTTCATTTGGCCACTTTATTTCAGGCCGCCGCCATTTTTCATTTGACTCAGAATCAATGCAATATACTCCTCTCATGTAGTTTGAGAAGCAAATTAGTTCTTCGTTTGAACAGATCCCTAGTGGTTCACCATCCGCTACATGACACCAAACGGAACCAGCAATTTCAGGCATTATCCCATCTGTATTTTGGATGGTTCGCAGATCACTTTTTTCGGCCCCATCTTTGAATGGCTCGTCTATTGGTAGTGCTGCAATCTTAGCAAAAAGCAGTTCATGTTCAACCCAAGAAGCGATTAATTTCCCGTCTGCAATGGTCGCATGTTCAATTGTTGTAGGGTATGGTCTAGCAACATCTCCGATTAATTCTAGTGTATTAGGGTCTAATTTTGCAATTTCACCTTCAATTCCGATTAATATCAAATTATTATCTGAAACTAAAAGTTGTTTTGGAGGGAAAGGTGTTGAGGGATATTGTGACATCAAAACCATCCCTTTTCAAGTCCTATCAGGACATCATTCTAGGCCGAGTAATTCATTGGCGGCTGCAAGAGCATCATCTAGTCCGTCAGGATTTGAGCCACCTCCTTGAGCGAAAGTGGGTCTCCCGCCACCACCGCCAGAGATATGGCTTGAAATCGAATTCAGAATATCAACGGCATTATGTTTTTCAGAGGCGATTGAGTTCTCAGTTATTGCAACTAGTAATTTCCCGCCACCTTCACGCGTCCCAAGAATTGCAACAGTTGGTTTTGAAGTATCTCTAGTTAGTTCTCCAACCATTCCAAGGAGTTGGCGCATATCGCCACTTCCTTCCATAATCACATATCGAACTCCATCTTTTTCGGTACTATCGGAACCGCCGCCACTTGTACGCAGTCTGACGATTTCTGCTTCAAGATGTTCAATCTTCTTCCGCTGTGATTTCCATTCTTCAAAAAAGCGTTGAACTGCAGTTGGAAGTTCATCTGCTTGGACTCCAAGCACCTCTGATGCTTGGCTCAACAACTCGTCTTGTTTGCGGGCGTGTTCCCGCGCAGTCTCTCCCGCCACAATTTGCAGACGCTCTACCCCGTCTTGAACCGCACTACTGCGAATGATGCGTATCTCACCAATTTCCCCCGTTTGGTCGTGGTGCGTACCACCACAAGCTTGGGTATCGTGTTCACCAATTTTGATGATACGAATTTGTTGATGTTTTGGTGGCCCACCTTGATACAACTCAAAGCCAAATTGAGCATCCGCCTCGGCACGGCCTAGAACCATTTTTTCAATAGGTATATTTTGAGAAATAATCTCATTTGCATGGTCTTCTATTATGTCTAATTGCTCCCTTGAAAGGCGCTGATAGTGGGTCACATCAAGTCGAGCATAACGCTCTCCTTTGCTGCTTCCCGCTTGCCAAATATGTGGCCCTAGGATTGTCCGAGCAGAACCACCTACAATGTGGACAGATGTGTGATGGTCCATCAGTTGTTTTCGTCTTTCAGAATTTATTGCGCCCCGAACTTCACCTTCACATGGCCCATCAGTAAGATGGATTATCAGATTTGTTTGAGGCCTTGTGTCCAATACGCTCACAACTTTTCCGTTTGTCAAAGTTCCAAAATCCCCCAACTGTCCGCCACCTTCTGGGTAGAACAGAGTTCGGTCAAGAACTACTGCATGTGTCGGTACACCATTTACTTCAGGTGAGAGGTTTAGTGAGGTGACATCATCATCTGATAGCGGCTTGCAGTATAACACATTCGCAGTAAATTCAGTCTGTGATGTGTCAAGATAGAAGTCTTGTGAAGTTGCTGTGAGATTATGTTGAGATGAGATAATCCCATCCGATTTTTTGGCTTTAGCAGATTCCTTTGTCTGTTTTGCATGTCGAGCGGCCATATCGGCGGCTAGGCCAAGTCTAACGCTCAGATTTGGCCAGTTTGCAGACTTGGCAATTTCAACAACCATGTCTGGTTGTAACCCTCTGCTTTCTGCAAGGTGGAAGAATATTTCATCATCGATTTCAGTAGCATCTTCAGCGACACTTTTCAGGGCTGTGCGAACAGCCGATTCACCAGCACGCAACATTTCTTGATAACGACTCTCTTCGAGTGCGAGTATTGCTAGAATCCCTTCACGAGTTTGAGTAAATTCCCTTCCTAGTAAGTTTACATCAAGGTGATGGGCGCCTAATTCTGCTAGTGATACTGAAATTCCTAATTCATCACGCAACTTGAGTGTACGCCGGGCCATCATTCTTGCAAGGTATCCCGCTTTCACATTTGAGGGGACAAGTCCGTCACCAAGCATATTACAAAGGGCATTTAGATGATCGGGTATTGCATAAATTGCTGAAAGTGGTTCAGTAATTGACTTTAGTACTGAGAGCGAGATATCAACTCCTCTGTCTGCTAATCTTTCAACAAGTCTCTCGTAGAGTGCCGAGACATCAGTCCCAACATCAATATTGAGAATTCCAGCTAACATTGACAATTCAGAAAGAACAAGGTCCGCATCGACTTCATCCATTGTGTCCAATCTCGCATCAAATCCAGATAGTTGACGTAACCAAGAGACTGATTCAGGGAATATCGCCTCGTATATTGTAGGAGTTCCTGCTGCAGCCCAACAAAACCTTTCCAATCCATAACCGGTGTCAATAATTTGCAAATCCATTTCTGAATATTTTTCACCTTTAATTTCAATTTCACCGTCAGGGTCTTCTTCAAGATTCATGAAAACGAGAGTTGCCAACTCAAGCCCCCCCACTATCACTTCAACAGCAGGTCCAGCGTTCCCTCCACCGGACCACGGATTTTCTACATAGGTGATTTCGGTTGGATTTATTCCTAAGCGATTGACAAAAAGTTCGTCGCAAAATCGAACACATTCGTCAATCCAGTATACGGTGTCACCATCTTTTGGCCGATTAAAGCAGTGATGCGCCATCATCTCAAATGTAGTCAAATGCCGCCCAGAACGGCCAACTGCTGCCACATCAGTCAATCGAATACATGGCTGAGAAATAGTCAATGGATTTGCAGGTGGAGGGATAACTCCACTAGTCACATCAGGTTGGAAATCAGCAATGGATGCAATCGTTAGGTGAATATCATCTCTCCATCTAGCGATAACAGGGTAGGGGTCTACGCGTGCGTGAGATTGTTCTTCAAAGAAGGAAAGAAAGGTTTCTCTCATTTTATCCATCAAGGCTCTTCCTCTTTCAGGAAAACCAGGGATTAATGGTGCGCCGATGAATGTGTATTCATCTTCTGTAGTATCACCACATGTATCACGTGATTCATCTCTTGTCCAAAACCATTGATTGGTCACTCGACATTTATTTCTGACAAATCCCGCTTCTTGGAAAAAGGGAATGTCAATGTCTCCGAATGCCATGGCAACCCCTCTCCTTTCATGGCGAAAACGAGACATCTCTTGAAGTCAACTAACCGGAGAGGGCGAAAAGCGCTTGAACTGCGGGCGTTAGGATAGGTCACAATAGGGGGTCGGCGCAGGTGGAAGGTGAGTGGAAAAACCATCTAGAACAAGTCGAAGATGCGCTTTTTCGCATCAATCAACACGGTTCAATGAATGCTGATGCAATGTTAGTAGCAGATGCGGCACACATCGCCGCAAGTACAGATGACCGCTCCCCTGGTCAGTTAGTCAACGCCGCATCTTTGCCCGGTGTTATCGGCAATGCTTGGGCGATGGCAGATTGGCATTTTGGCTACGGTTTCCCAATTGGTGGAGTCGTTGCTACCGACCTTAATTGGGGTGAGCAAGGTGGTGTCATTTCACCTGGTGGTGTAGGATTTGACATCAATTGTGGTGTTCGTCTCTGTTCTACTGAATTGCAGATAGATCAAATTCCAAATTTGGCGGGTCTTGCTAAACTCCTCTCAAACCGTACACCTGCGGGTGCTTCTGGGAAGGGCGGTGTCCATCTCAAAGAACAAGAATTGCAGGACATTCTTGAGCGTGGTGCGTTGGCTTCTGCAGATATGGGTTGGGGGCTACATGAGGATTTGAGTCACATTGAGTCAAATGGTTTGCTAACTGGCAATGAGCATACACTTTCAGAAAGAGCAATGAAACGTGGTTCAAAGTCACTAGGTACATTGGGTTCAGGAAACCATTTTTTGGAATTACAAGTTGTTGATAGAATTGAAGATGAAGAGGCCGCCAAGGCGTTTGGACTCCGTCTTGGACAAGTATGCGCTATGATTCATACTGGCTCACGAGGTTTGGGCCACCAGGTTTGCAGTGAACATGTCGCTTCTCTAGAATCCAATTATCGCCAACAATCTGATGGATGGCATGCTGAAAAGTGGGATATTACTTTGGCGGATAGACAGTTAGCTGCTGCCCCCTTCCATTCTAAGGAAGGGCAGGATTACTTTTCAGCGATGCAAGCAGCAGGAAATTTTGCTTTTGCAAATCGTAGTGCTCTAACAAAAAGATTACGCGATAATCTTGCACACCATCTTGGTAACGATGATGCTGGCGTTGAAGTCATCTACGATGTATGTCATAACATCGCAAAGGTGGAAGAACATGTGATTCACGGTTCTTCGTGCAATTGTTGTGTCCATCGTAAGGGGGCGACACGTGCTTTGGGCGGCGACCATTCAGAACTTGCTACCCGCTTCTCAGGCGTTGGTCAACCAGTATTGATCCCTGGCGATATGGGTACTGCTTCATGGGTATTGGCGGGGCCAAAAAGCGGGTCCAACCGAGCATTTGATTCGTCTTGCCATGGGGCCGGTAGGCAACTTTCTAGGGCTGCAGCAAGAAGAAACGTTGACAGTGAAGAGTTGCTGAAATCATTGGAAGCGAAAGGAATTCATGTTCATACTAGGACTCCAAATATTTTGTCAGAAGAAGCACCAGAAGCATACAAGGATGTTGATGAAGTAATCCGATTAACTGCAACTGCCGAATTAGCTAGACCTGTTGCTAGACTTACGCCATTAGCGGTAATCAAGGGCTAATATTCTGACCAGCACTTGTCTGTATTCACATACAGTAGCCGCGCTTTGGTTGGTTAGGAATAGTTGGCGCCGCTCCAGATTGCACTCCATCTGCTTCTTCCATAAATACTGTGAGAAGGGTATTCACAAGTTTGCGGAGTTCCTCTATATCCTCTTGCAATTGTGCCTTTTCATCTGATAATTCATCAACTCTTTGAGCCAAGCTAGTATGTGTCATGTGCATCCCTGAGGAATTTCTTCCTCGACGCCCATCCAATCGCGCCGGCATATAATGTTTGATGTTAGCGCGCGACAGCCGCGCGTATTTCCCTACCTAATTGATTTCGCGAGTTTCTAAACGTTGTCGCGCGGCCAACCGCGTGAAATTATGGCGAAAACAATATCAAATTATTAATGGCAATTATTGGGAAACCGCGATTCAATCATTTCTCGCGCGTTTTTTCTCCTCTCATGGGTTATTGGCTTTCCAATCCATTAATTGTTCGATGGTCCACCCATTTTCTTTGTAACCAAGTAAAGCCTCATCAGACCAATCTGGGATTTGTTCCTTCGCTACAACTAGCCAATCAGCATCACTTACTTCGGGTGGTTTAGGTGGGGCTTGTTCAGGTAATGGTGCATCTTGAGGAACTGATGCCGGTTGAGAGGTAACAGGTGCTGCTGCTTGTTGACCAAGCATCTTTTCAGCGTACTCTTCTGCACCTTCCCATTCTTCTTCGTCATCCCATTCATCTCTACTGCGCATCATTACTGCAACGATCGCAATAACTACACCAGATACAAGAATTGCTAGAACACCTAAGATAAGTCCCATATTTGCACCAGCGCCAAAGATGCCACCTTCTGTTTCCACTTTCTTGACATCAATTTGTGGTTCTAATAGACTTAGACTTGCTTCATCTTCATTCCACATTAGGTATAGGTCGGGCTTACCAGTGTCCCAAGCCTCCCAAGAAAATGCGACGATTCGCTTCTGCTGAGGTCCTAGATCTGAGATATTGTGGGATTCGTAAATTTGGAGAGAGCCATCATCTAACTCTTCTACTAGAGTGACGTTGACGCTACCCATAGTCGTCCCATTATTACGAATTGTTGTTTGGATGTAGACCATCGCCCCCATTGTTGGGTTGATATCATCAAATTCCACCTTTGAGATTACAGGTTGGAATACTCTGATGATAAGTTGTGGCGCCCTTGGACTATTTGCTGTGCCTTCTCCAAACAGTTCGTTTCCTGCTAAGTCACTACCTACGAGCCAAACGGCAACTTGGTCGCCTTCTTGTAGCACAATATGGCTTGCAGGGGTCATGTCCACAATTGATGAGTAAATCCAAACATCACCCAATACTGAATCCATTTCTAGAGTTGCTGAGCCAACGCTTCCAGGGAGATTCAATCCACCTCGACGGTAAACCCAGTGCATGACTACACCATCATCTGCCATTCCTCCAGCTTCAACTACATTGATTCTGACATTTATTGTTGATAATCGGTCGGTTTCAATAGAATTCATTATTCCTGGTGGGAATTCTGCAACTGGTGGTGTACTATCAATTGTTAGTGAGATGTTCATGTTTGTGAGAGATGTTGCTTGTCCTGGGATATTGAGGACATCTATTGTGACTGGCAATGCATTAGTTGACGGATATCCAATAGGTACAGAAAGTGTGGTGTTGAAATATGCTTCAGATAAATCATAGACAACATCTGATGTGACTCCATTTGCAACCATTGCTGCATAGAGTTGCATGTTTTCTGGGATTTCAACAATTGGTGCACCTGAACCGGCATAAATCACAGTACCAGTGATAGCGAAAATATCTCCCTTTCCAAGGAAAAGAGTTGACTGGCCAGATGCTGATAGTGGTTCAGTTAAGTCGTGCAACTGGTCAATTTCAACTGTTAATTGATTGTCAAGTTTCCAGCGCAAGGCGCCAATATTGTTGACATTCGCTACGGTTTGTGTATCATCAATAATATGAATGCCTGGCATCAACCAGTTGCCATTGAAGGATGTAGGGAAATCCCAATTTAGAACGAAATCCAAAGTCAATCTGCTTGATGTTTCGTCTAGTGTTTCCATAGTGACTGTTCCTGGTGTGACAAAACTCCCCATAGGTGCAAAAGCAGTTGCTTCTCTTGGGTCAATATGAATTACGCCGGCTGGTGATGATTGCTGTCCAGTAAGATAGATGATGACCTCATCAATAGTATGGATGCCGTTTTCATCTTCAATAATCATTGAAATCTGGTGATTTTGCCCAACTAATAGATGGTCATTGTTGGTATTCAACATCAATGAATTTTCAAGTAAGATAGTATCTTCATCAATACCAATTACCATTGTTGCCTTATCATTATCAATTCCCGCTGCTCCTGAATTGTTAAACGAAAGTCCAGCCCAATCAGTTCCACTGATGTATAGGCTCAAGAATCCATTTGCGGGTAATGATGAAACATCAATTCCATTGAATTGAATTTGCTGCTCATTGGCACGTCCTGGGAGTGAAATTGGTCTTGACATTGTTTGGTATTCGCTTTCATCTGCAATTCCATCAGTATTCTGGTCATCTACGCCTTGGCGCCAGTAATGTAATACTACATCTTCACCAAGAGCCTGCACATCAGTTACAGTTAGATGTAGGGTCAATGACTGGAAAGGATCCCAAACATGCCCGTTCGCATCCAATAATCCGTTTGTAGTCAAAACTTGGAAGATGTCACTGTCAGGGTTTTCAATGTCTGTAATTACTGCAATAGTTGCTTGTGGATTTGAAACATCATCTCCTCCAAATGCGCCACTTGCTGGCCCTACGCGAACAATTCTTGGTGTTAGAGTGGTTAATGCCACATCTGTTGGTAAGGTCAGAGTCAAGCTGTATGAGCCATTGTCATGACTGTTTGCTGGGTATTCTGTACCTGAATAGTTAATCGCAACAGAATATGCATTGCTCAGAGGCCTTAGGTTTGCATTGTCTTGGAATCGAACAGTACCGGTGATAGTGATGTCTGAACCGCCAGCAGCATAGAAATCTTGGTTGGGGTCAACAGTAATGATTCTGTCAAATTCATCTCGGACTTCAAAGAAATCTATTTGTAAATCATTCTCAATAGCGTTTCTACCGGGTCCACCAGACATTGCAAAGGCTGGTGCTAATCCTTCTCCGGTTAAATTGAGGGCGCGCGACATCCAATCAATTTGGTCGACATCATCCCAGAACCAAGTGATTTCAAATTGCCATGTGATGACCCAATCTCCACTAGATAATATTGCTGATGATGAAGGAAGCAAAGTCGCCATAGTGCTTCCATTAGATACGAAAGTACCACCGTTTGCCAAATCGTCAACTTGCCATGAGATTAGTTCTCCATCAGATGCAGTCCCAATTAGCATTACTTCACCAATTTGATTATTGTCAATTAGGTGGTGGTGTCGAGTGACGATTTCATAGATTTCACCATCCGGATACATTGTTGCAGGAGCGCTGAATGGAAGATTTGTGATCATCAATTCATGGATGATTCCTCCTTCTAATCCGACTGCTCCAGCGTCAGCGACAAAAGTTAGTGGGATATCAATGGATGCTGGTACACTGTTTGTTAATTGGGCAGCGTGATAGTCAAACATTTGTTGCCCAAGTCCAGTCAAATTCTCAGTAATGTCATAGCCAATTGAAATACTCATGATGTCAATGTTTTGATTGATACTAGAACTGAAATCAATATCCACTATTTTCCATACTCTGCCTGTTAATGGGTCATTGTATGTGGTTGTAAGGGAATTAATACCTGCAATCATTGTAGCATCAAATGGAGCATTAGTGAGACTAGATAGTCCACTGTTATGTGGTAAGGATTGCACACCTGCTACACTCATTGCAAGGCTACTCGTGGTGGTGGTAGCAGGGAGGAATGTAATCATTCCAGAGTTTACTGTCGCATCATCAGGAATCAATACTTCAATTCCACTACCTGTTGATGTTGATGTAATACTAGCAGTTGTAGTGCCTGTATTTGTTTGAGTTGATTCGATTAAATGGATATATGATTGCCAGCCGTAGTGGCCAAAGTTTGGAGCAGTTGGGAAAGTCCAATCAATTGTCCCATCATCAGTGACATCAATTTGAGGGTTGAGAGTTGGTTGACCTATATTTCCAAACGCAATAGCGGATTCTAGTTCACCACTAGGTGCAATGGTAAATTGGATTCCGTAACCCGGTTCAGGGTTTTGGAATGAAATCATGTTATTTAATCCAGAATTACCAATGATTGTTCCTTTGCTATCGAGAAGTTGCACCGTGACACCAGTCCCCACTCCAGTAGTATTGACGTATTGCATTGGTGCGGTTGAGGTGATGAAATCAGAGGTTATTGTGAGAGGCGTTCCTGTGGGGTTTGTCCAGTTGCCATTAACTTGAGTCAAACTCCCATCAATATTCCAACCATTTTGTGCATCAAGTCCTGCGAAGTAACGTACTGCTCCGTAATGAATATCTGTTACTAGTGGTGAGATGAATGGGTCATTTGTGCCCATGTTAATCTGTATTTTTGCTGTGGGGTAGGTGTCTCTGTCAATACCTGCAAGAGAAATTGGGAAAGATAGATTATCGTATCCATCAAAGGCATTTCCTGCTGAATCAGTGATAGTTCCTGTTACCCAAGTGCCATTTGGAGTCAAAGCAGAAATATCAACAAAACCATCTCCTAACTCATCAAGAGTGATTGTAGGGCTGATCCAACTTCCTTCGTTTTCAAAGAAGTCAACTTCAACACCAACGTCATCAATGTACCATCCAGCATCATTGATGATTGAATCACAAGCAAATGAAAATCTAAATTCAACATATGAGCCACTGTAGTTTGACAGGTCAGCAGTAGTGGTTTCCCATGGGACTGTACCGGTGAATTGTCTTCCATCAAAGACATCCAAATTACTCAAGATGTGAGTGCCAAAAGTGATTGACCCATCATACCAAGATGAACCGTTTGCAAGTACGGGGTCAAAGTGTTGCCAAGTTCCGTTATTCGCTTTGATAAAGACAGCTCCGCCATCCCAATTTGCTTCCGAATGTCGCCATTGGTCAAAACTTAATCTTGCGCTTGCTCCAAGTGGAATCATGTATCCAGGCGAGTATAGATGTGTGATGGAATTACCATCATAATCATCGTCTAAATCAATAGCAAAGCCGTAATTTCCTGTAGACCACGAGGTTGGGCCAACAGTTCCAGCTGCTGGTAATTGTCCATATTCCCAAATATCTCCTGTACCAGCATCAACAACATTCCAGCCACCAGGTGGCATGGTAGGTGAATCTTCAAATCCATAATGTTCGTGAAGTCCACCTGCTCCAATAATGACATATGCCCAATCATCAATCGCATTTATTGTGTAATGGAATGCAGTTCCTGAATTGCTTAATTGGTCATCAAAATAACTCGTGGAATTATTCGTAGCACTTGACAGAACTTGTATTCGGTCTAGAGTTAATCCTTCTTGGCCATCAAGAGTCCCGCCGTTTGTGACAGAACTATCAGTATCTACACGGTATCTCAAATATACTGTGGATTGATTTTGAAACGCGGCAGGGATTGCTAAATCCAAGTCTAGTAAAGCATTTGTTTCATCTCCATATGTGGTGCCTCCAATAGTGTATCCGCTGCCAGGTATTGCTCCTGTTCGGCTACGGCAGGCTGTTGTAGTTGCGTTGTTTGTACTAGAGATATCTACCCATGTGTTGTTGTTTAAGGATAATTCTACACAAAAATTGTCCCAGCCTGAACCTTCTAAATCCCATTCAAGGTGTGTGCGAAGTATTGGATTACCAGTGACTCCAGATAGATTCATCGGTTGTGTAAGTTGGAGGACGCCTACTGCATTGTTTGAGTATCCACAGGTGCCAGTAGCAACATAACATCCATGGTGCCAATATCCAGTACCTCCTCCAATGTTTTGAAGGGTGATATTATCAATGAACCAACCAGGTCTAACAGTACTGTTTTGGTGTGTCCATATTCGGAATCTGAAATTAATCTGAGTTGCGTTGTTTATGCCAGTAAGGTTGTCAAGTTCAAAAACTGAGTGCTCCCAACCACTGTATGCTGTTTTTGCCCAAACGGGGAATCCATGTGTGCCATTTGCCGATTGATTTGTACCCGCAGGCACAGTTGCAGAGGGAGAAATCGTGTTATTGTAGCCAGACACGGGAGCAATCCATGTCCAACTACCGTTGTCAAGACGGTATTCAACCCATACACCATCCATGTCACCATTGATGTTATTGGGTGTGTTAATGTGGTACCAGTGATCAAATTCAAATGTGAAGTTTGCAATTGGTGTGGGGATTGTGGTAGGAGTTGGCCTGAAGACTCGATAAAGCCAAGCATCTGTTCCAGGAGGGACGCCTCCATTGGGATTGGTGCCTACAACAATATTGCCTTCAGTAGGTGAAGCAGGGATAGTCCCATTTCCTACGGTATTGCCTCCACCTGATGCTGGAGTACCAGAATAATTCAGGTAGGTTGGCTCCCAAATTGCGCCAGTCCCTCCTGATGTAACTCCTGATGCTAAACTCAAGACAGGGGCTTCATTGAATTCATCAATATTGCCATATGAGCCATTTGTGTCAAGTGATAATATCTCGTCAAAGTGAGTAGATGTTGAATCAACATAGGTTCCGGAAGTGAAATTTGCATTTGCGGTTGAACCATCCCACCCGCTGCCATTACCAAGATTAGGGAAGTTGCCTGACTCAATGTTCAACCATCCATCAAGTATTGTTGCATTGCCGGGTACTGTCCAGCCATCAACCGTGCGTGAATTTCCGTTTGAACCAATTACGCCTGGCCCGGAATATTGAGTTAAATCGGCTGCACTTAGGGGGGTCAAAATCATTAGTACTAGGATGGCTATCGCCTTAACCTGACTCTTGTGTGTTGCCGACATAGGATACTCTCCGAGTGCTGTGGACTTTGTTAAAGTCCTTGAATGCTCGTATTTTTCTTTTACCGCCCGTAGGGCGGGTTGGAATCCTTTTTTTTTATTTATTTGCAATATTTAATTTTTTTAGAGACTGCAATATTGTTGAGTTGTTGGCGCCGAGACGGAGATTTGAACTCCGGCGGGACGAACCCACGTGATTTCCAGTCACGCGCGATACCAGGCTATGCGATCTCGGCTGCAAACCGCCGGAGCCATGACCCCCCTTTCATGGTGACGATGAAGAAGGCCCGCTTTCACGGTCTCAATAGCGTGATGGGTATGGTTAAATCAAGGCCGTCAGTCGCCCGCCACAGCGCCACTGTGGCTTAGCGGTATAGCACCTCATTGGTAATGAGGAGGTCGCGTGTTCAATTCACGCCAGTGGCTCTTTTTCTGAATTATCATGGTTGAATAACCATCGTCTTGTGACTTTCTTGGCAAAGTTTCTTGGATGCATGATTGAAAGTGTCAAAATACGAAATTCGTAATTCAATTAGGGTTGCCTCTTAATGGCAGATTAATCCTCGGCCACCCCATGGAGGAAGTGGAACCTCTCGCTGAGCAGCAGGAAGGCGAGCTCATGCACACCGGCTTGCGCCTCTCTGAAATGCGTCTTGAACAGCGTCTTTCTATCAATCAGCCGTGGCTTGCACCTTTGCATGATTTGAAAGTTGAATTCTCATTTCATTATAAAAAAGTAAGAGAAACTTGGGGTCGCCAATCTATCATCACTCTATGCATTGGTTGTTTAGCATTTCTTACCGGCTCATCAGACCTTGCAAGTGGTGAATTATCAGGCGGTGGCAGCATTTGGCATGTGGGCTTAGATGGCATAGAAGCAGTCGAATGGCAAGCATTTGCAATGATGGTTCTTAGTATCTCCTTGTGGGCACTTTTCCTAATGAGAACACTTGGTGAGTATCCATTGATGAGAGAAAAAACTCTCTACCTTTTCATCGGTTTGATTTGTGTTCAAGGTGGGATAATAATGTCTCTTGCTGGTGCGCCAGATTTCCCCTTTAATTCTTCATTAATGAATTTTGTTGGATTAGTGATTGGCATTGCAGTTCTTGTCTTCTTGGCATTCAATACATGGCAAGCAGTAGTACAAACGCGTGATTTGCATGTGGAGACTCAACATAGTCATCCTGACCCTCGAAAAATGGAAGATGCTCGTCGAGACCATAGTCTTCAAGCGTGGGTTGTAGTGCTTGTCGGCTGGTCATTATTGGCAATTATTAACGGTTGGTTTGGCGCACATTCAGTCGCATACCGTGACCCATCAGGCATGGGGATTTTCAGATTCTTATATTTCATTTCAGGCTCCCTATTAATTTGGACATTATTACATCTTCTTTGGTTCCCACAAATTATGCTTGGTGCAACTGGAACTGAAATTGAAAGTCACCGCTCTCGAGAAGTTAGTCGTGAAATGCGAGGCGAAGAATCTAGAGATGCCGGCCAGCGAGGAAATTGCCCATCTTGTGGTGGGATAACTCCCGTGACCCGTCTTGCTACAGGTCTTCTAGAGGTAATGTGTCCAAGTGATGAGTGTGAAGGTGTGGGAGCCCCAGGTGAACGTTGTGAAGAGTGTTCATCCGTATTCCCTAACCGAATCACTTGCGAAGGGTGTGGTACAAGTGCGCCAATAAGTGACCACTTGCCTGATGATGAAGCGTGGTGATATTCTGCCCCCTGATAGATACCGTGAGGATTTTGCACCTTTGCGCGTGGATAATCCGGTATGTTACCTAGATAATGCATGTACCACAATGCGTCCTGATTCAGTGGTAAATGCGGTTTCATCTTACTATAATGAGACTCCCGCATGCGGCGGACGTAGCCCGCATCGTTGGGGATATGCTGTTACATTAATGGAAGCACAGGCAAGAAAATCAGTGGCTAATTTTCTTTCTGCTGAAAAAGATGAAGTTATTTTTACACTAAATTCAACTACTGGAATAAATCAAGTCGCTCAAGGAATTCAATGGCAACCAGGAGATATTGTGTTGTCTAGTGATAAAGAGCATAATAGCAATTTAGTCCCATGGTTACAACTTCAAGGAAAAGGGCTTATTGAACATCGACAAGTTGATTCAAATTCAGATAATACATTTGATTTGGAAGCCTTTGAAGATGCGTGTTCACAAGCAGCCGGTAACTTGCGACTTGTTGCAATCCCATACACCAGTAATTTAGATGGTGTCACTAATCCTGTTAAAGAGATTACAAAAATCGCTCATGATTTCGGAGCGGAAATTTTGCTTGATTCGGCTCAAGCAGCACCACACATTAAATTGGACGTCAAAGATATTGATTGTGATTACATGACTTTTAGTATTCACAAAATGCTTGGCCCTAGTGGCGTAGGTGTGTTGTATGGCAAAGAGGAATCTCTTGGTAATCTTGAATCAATTAGAACAGGGGGCAAAACTGTTAGTAAAATGACAACAGATAGTTATGATTTTGTTTCAGGTCCATCACGATTTGAAGGTGGCTCATCAAATTACGCCGGAATAGCTGGGGCGAAAGCCGCAATTGAATACTTGTCTAGAATTGATAAAAGTTGGTTGGCAGAACATGAGGTGAGGTTAAACAAAATTATCACAGACGGGGTGAAAGACCTAGACCAAATTAAGATACTTGGGCCCGAAGATCCATCATTGAGAGGTGGCGTTACCGCCATGAGTGTTGATGGAATAGATGTCCATGATTTAGCAATCATTCTTGATGAAGCAGGCTCAATAATGGTGCGTTCAGGATTTCATTGTGTCAATAGTTGGTTCGATGCAAAGAAGATTTCGGGTGGCTCATTGCGAACATCTGCCTATCTATACAATAATGAAGATGAGGCGCATCAATTTGTAGAAGTGTTTGGTGAAGCACTTGACGCCCTCACTAATTCTTGAATTATTCATTTTCATTTGTTCAAGTTTGCTGTTTCCATTCTATTCGTGATGGCGGCGGGTTGAAATCAAGCAGATGCTCAGCATTGGTTGGAGTTAACATGGGGGGTGGTGACAAAGTTGATTGGGAAACGGCAGAAATGCCAGCCTTCCCAGATACTGAAAAGCGTTCATTTCGCCTTGATGAGAAAAAAATGGCCATCGTCCTCTCTATTTTTTCCGCTTTGTTGATTATTTCATCAGTTACAATCGCCAGTATTGGAATTTATCAATATCTTTTCCAAGATGCCGAATCAATGGGGCCACCTGATGATTTTCTGGCATGGCAGAATGATTTTCAAGCAATTACCGGCTTAAACAATGTCACTGCAACAGGCTCGGGTGTTGCTGTATGTGTCGTTGATACAGGAATTGACTTGACCCATTCCGATTTTTCAGGACGCTCCTTGGCTGGTTGGAAGGATTTGATTAACAATCAAGATTCTCCGTATGATGACCAAGGCCATGGTACTGCTATGGCCGGATTAATATGGGCTAATGGTTGGATGGAAGGAGTTGCGCCAAATGTTGATTTGTTTGTAGTCAAAGCAATGTCATCTGAAGGAGAAGGCGTTGATGAAACAATTGCTGCAGCAGTAGATTGGTGTGTCGATTCAGGTGTTGATGTGATATCTTTGTCATTAGGTGGCGCTGCCGGTTTCAATTATTTCATTAGTAGTACTGACTCTTTAGAAAATTCAGTACAATCGGCACTTGATAGCGGTGTATTCGTAGTTGCAGCAGCAGGCAATGATGGTACCGATGATGATGGAGATGTCTCAAGCCCTGGTTCAGTTGAAGATGTAATTTGTGTTGGTGGGATTGATAGACACGGTGGAATTTGGGAAGGTTCTAGCCAAGGAGATAACAACGGCCGATTTTTTCCTTTACCTCCAATCCTTCCTCGAAGTAACCCCGATATGAAACCTGAAATCACAGCTCCAGGAAAAGATGTGCCAATTTTGATTCCGTTAGAGCAAACCGAAGATGGATATTTGCCGTGGGCATACGCATCAGGGACTTCAGCAGCAACCGCTTGGGTTGCCGGAGGTCTCGCTCTACTGCTAGAGGAGAAACCAGAGTTGCAACATGATGGCAGTTCAGGCGGCAGTGGTGCTATTTCAGATGTAAAGCAGTGGCTTTCAGACAGTGCAACTGGACAAGAGGGGCATGATGACCACGCAGGGTATGGTATTTTCAACGCTGAGTCCCTATTATCTGTGGCGAATTCTTGAGGTACTAACTCATGTTTGTTTGCGTTTTATTCCAACCAGTGTGCCGTTGAACATAGGAACAAATCCGACATCGTGTGTTTCATGAACCAATTTAATGAGTGTGATCCATTCATTGAAGGCTGTAATTTTGTCTTCATCTGAATCGTTTTCAGTAGGAACTTCTGGCTCTGCAGTAAGGAGCAACCCATCTTTTCCAAGTAGTGGAATTGCCGCCATAATACATTCATTCTGATTCTTCCAGCCAACATCAATGATGCAGATGTCAATTGATGTAGCCAATGGCGGCATCTCAACAGCGGCTTTCGCATTACTAGCATGTGCCGCATCCCATGCTCGTTGTCGCCCAACCAAATCAGTCCAATCAGTCACCAATATCTGACTCCATTTGCTAGCATCATGGCGCTCAACGAGTCGTTTCAAAATAACACCAAATTTACCACCAGATTCCACCATCACATAACGTTCAGGTTGCAAATCGTTATCTTGCCATAAATCAAACAGCCAAGCCGACAAATGACCGATGCCGGCTCCAACTTCAATCACTGTTTGCGGATTGATTCTAGCAATGATGTCGCGAATTCTTCTTCGCAAACTAATTGGTAGAGATTGTAGATTCATATGTTGTAATTGTTCACCAATATTGGCGGCAATTTCAGGTTCTTTTCGGCTGAGCATTTCATTCTTTGAAAGGAGTGTATCAAGGGGGTGTAGTTCTCCTTCCATATACCATGGGATAGATAGACGCTGTTCAATGATTGCCCCCCTAAGTATTGCAACCCAAGGGTCGGGTTCAAGAGGGGTGGGCCACGGGCGTGGTTCATGGATGAGGCATTAGAGGACGAGGAGGAACTCGAAAACTTCGCATTTTGCCCCCATTGTGATGAAGAAACCGCTCATGCCATTCTTCGCTCAAAGGAGAAAGGTAAGGGAATTGACCACCTTGTTCAGTGTTCTGAGTGTAACAATGTACAGACTATTCAACTTCGTCCTCCAAAGTCAAAAGAAATTCGTTTTACTCTTTCTGAAATGCATAATTCTCGTCAAGTCAGAATAGAGATTGATGTCGATGAAATGTTTTCACTGGGTGACACATTTGAGTACGAAGATGCTGTTTGGGAGATCACACGTCTTGAGATGCCTGATGCCAATTCAGCTAAGCGTGTTTCAGTTGATGATGTCTTGATGGTCTGGGCGGCTCGTCGAGATATGGTGATGGTACGATTAACTTTTACAGAAGGTGAGTATTCATTCTCAGATTCAATAATGTGTGACCCTGATAAACAATTTACTTGTGGTGCTATTTACGAACATTCAGGAGAGAAATGGCGTATTAGAGCACTTCACAGCGGAAAGCGTAGAACCTTGAATGGGAAAATGAAGGCTACTGATATTCGCAGGGTATTCCTACATCTGCCACCAACTGACGAAGATAGGCAAGCAGAGGCTAGGATTGAGCGCGGCAAATGGAAAGGTCAAAATTTCCGAGGCCGAGATGAACATCAAGAGAAGGTTAAGACGGAGAATATCCATTCAAAGCGCAAATATCAATCTCATAAATACAAGTGATTTTGTTTTGAGCGATTATTTGCTCCAAGGCATTAGGAATGATTTGGTAATATGCCAAGCGATGTCAGGATTTTCTCGTAGGCGCCTCATACTGTATTCGTACCATCTTTTTCCATACGGGATGTAGATTCTAAC
This sequence comes from Methanobacteriota archaeon, assembly GCA_018650285.1. Lineage (GTDB taxonomy): Archaea > Thermoplasmatota > Poseidoniia > Poseidoniales > Thalassarchaeaceae > MGIIb-Q1. The sequence goes on along the minus strand of JABIGF010000015.1, from coordinate 159,433 downwards.
TCGGTGTCCCTGTTTGAGGAGTTGGCGGCGCAATTCACCTCTTACTCCAAGAAGCATTTGGAATTCATAACCAGGCCCCTTATCTGCCCCTGTCACCCTTGCATCTTCTCTTGGGTCATCCAATGTTGGCCCCATATTCATCGCTTGTAATTGTTTGAGTGAGTCGGCCACAACTGGTTTGTCATGTGTTGCTATGGCGCAGTATGAGCCATTTGCCAACATTACTTTGAGAGCGTCAGAGAAAGCAGTGTTGATATCATTATATCCGGTATGGGCAATTTCAGCGCCCTCAAGATATATTCCCTTACAGAGTCGAATGTCAGCGGCGTCACCCAGTGTTTCAGAGATTGCATTTATGTCATCAATGGTCCTAAACAATCGTGCTTGAAGCACAATTCCAACATTCGTCAAACCTCTTTCATGCATTTTTAGGACGACATCAATCGTTGATTGAGTCACACGATGGTCTTCCATGTCAAGTCTGACAAACATCTCATGTTCAGCAGCTTTTTCAAGCAATTGTTGAACATTTGAGAGTGCTACCTCTTCATCTATTAGAAGTCCGAAAGCAGTAGGTTTGATTGAGATATTAGCGTCTAGTCCTTCTGCACCGATGGCATCAATCACGCGCTCGTATTCAGCCAAAAAGAAAGCAGCCTCTTCAAGTGATGAAATTTCTTCACCAAGAACGTCAACAGTGAAACAACAACCTTCTTTCTTCCCCAGTTTTTTCATTTTTGCCACAGCGGATTGCAGGTCTTTGCCAGCAACATACCGTTTTGCTACCCACCCAACAATAAATTTCGGAGTAATTGGCAATAGCGTGACCATCATCTTTCCGAACAGACCCACGGCTCCACCCCTGAAGGCAGAACATCGCGCCCGCTCTTTGACGATTACCCATATTAGATTAGTAGAAATCAGCCGTTCTTCCAATGGGTATTTTCAGTTCGGCACAGAATCTTTTGATGGCTTGGCGTTGCCAACCTTTGAACGATTTTCTATCTAAATGAGCGATAATCTTACCATTTGGAAATGCTTCAGCAGTCTTGTTATAGGCGATTTCAATCGCATGTTTCCATTGCCCTGTTGGCAGTTCACCCAATATTGGGTCCCAAGCAGGGTCCTCTGGTTTATTCATCTCCAAGGCGTAACTGGCAAGTTGATGACCGGCCCAACATTTTGTCTTGCGGATAACATCAGTATGCCGAGGGGCATAATGGCCACCACCTAGGCCAAGCATGATTTTTGCATTACTCTGTTCTTCAAGACTTAGAATCATCCAATCTCCAAGGCCATCTCCGCCATCAAGGCCTAATCCTTCGGAAATGACATCGGCCCATGCTTCGGCAGCATCTTTGCGACCCCACTGCATTTCAGATGAGCCAATTTCAACAAACATGGTTGGCGATTCAAGAAATGGTCCATGATGGGTAGTTTCTATTGTCATATCAAATTCAGGAATCAGGCCGTATTCTTCGCCGGCTTGACTCATACGCCTAAACCATGCTGCAAATCTCTGGTTTGGCGGTACAGCATCACCTTTGAAACCGCCATATTCTGCGACCTCTCCAATAGGTGATTCACCAGGTACACCAATTGGGTGTAGGGTCAAACTAGGTTGACCACTTGCAGCAAAATGACGAGAAAGAAAAATCACTTCACCCACAACAAACCCCGATATTTGTTCGTAGCGCTTGTCTAAGTGATCTTCTGAAAGAACTTTGCCAGGGAACCACCAAAGATGGACTGGTGCAATTTCGTGAGACCAACTTTTCCCACCTTCTACTTCACCCTCCTCATGCCATCCACCACGAAGGAGCAGTGCATCGCCTTGGATGGTTGAAGCAATATCTGGTTCTGATACTATCAATAGAGTGTTCACACTCACTCCTCCTCGGAGTCGTGGTGTGGTTTGAAGGAGGTCTGGAATGTGTACAGGACTCCAACTTGTGCGAAAAATAGCACCCATTCAAAGACGGCTGCTAGATCAAATGAATGGTTTGCAATGGCTACGCTTGATAGTTGTAGAGAAATAAATGCTGTAGCAATTAGGCCCCATCTTAATGGGGTGATGGGGATATTATTGAGTCTCTCATTTGAGTCAACTTTCACTCTAGAAATTGTCACTAATGCTGCCCATATCATGCCTCCGTAGAATATTTGGAGAGCGAGGGCGATGTGAGCAATCAGCTGGGTGTGCATCGGAGTCCATGCTATCAATGCTAGCGATACACCGGTGAACATTCCCACTAGCATTCCAATATTATTGCTAAAGATGTGAATTTTTGTAGATTCATGCCGCGATAATATAATGCGATTGCAAATACCCATTTCATAGGCCAGTAGGATGAATAATATGCCAGAAATGGTAAAACCAATCCCAAATACAATACTTTCTGGGGCATAAACACCGGCTGAGGAAATGAAAGGAGGCAAACCCTCTTCAAATGTCATTGGTTGGTCAAATTCATCTAATTGGTCTGTGAAATTCAATTCATCGTTACGTGAACCTTCTCCAAGTTGTAGCATGATTTGTGAAAGAATTGCGGTTGCTACAACAACTGTGATTGCAAGTTTCAGTAATTTTTCACGCCTCTCATTTTCATCAATCAATCTCATTCCTCCTCAATAAATATTCTAAAAGCCTCAATATCAAATAGTGATGCTCCTATCGACAATGCGTCATTTTTGTCAAACCATTTTGCTTCTTCGACTTCGTCTGGTTTTAGTACAAACTCAATCCCTTCTTCTACATCTACGAGATATGTGAATGAAATCCAATCGATTCCTTCTGCATTGAATATCCTCTCTTGAACTATACAACGGTCAATGCCACTATGGACTTCCCCTGTCTCTCCACGAGGGTCTGGTAGTGTAAGTTTCACACCGAGTTCTTCCAAGAGTTCTCGTTCTGCTCCACGTCGAGGGTGCTCAGCATAATCAAGGAATCCACCCGGTAATGTCCAGTGGCCAGTGAAAAAACCGCGCTTGACTTTTTGAAGAAGTAGTTGCCCTTGAGGGTTTCTCAATACTACTTTGGCTACAAGCCTATGCATCGTTCTATAGACACTCTCTCTTGCGGCAGGGTGTACACCTGAATCTGAAATCAGGTTATCTTTCCATGCCCAATCGCGAGGCCATTCCACATCTGGTAGAGCGTGGGTGACTTCGTAAATCACGTCACCGAATTTGAATCGGTTTACTCTCTTTACTTGCCAAGTAAGTCCTAACTTACTAGCCTCTTCTTCTGAAGGCAATCGGTATATCCATCCATCATTTGTAGCGTCTGAATCTACAGAAGTTCTACCTCGTATTGGTAGTTGTGGGCCATTGCCATTTGCATCAACTAGCAGCACTTTCCCATCGTGCTCTAGGTAAAGATGCTGCTCTGCCATGGTAAAGCGACCTGCCCGTATGCCATCAAACCGCCGATGTCGTAGTGTGACAATCTAAGCGATAATATGTGCTTAATCAGTACCCAAGTAGTTCGGTTAGTTGGCCTTTGTAGAAGTTTGCAGATCCTTGTAGGCTTTCAAGTTCAGAGTCTTCTAAGTTCAACTCGATGATATTTTCAACACCATTCTTACCAAGTGTTACTGGGACACCGATATAGATGTCATCTAGGCCATATTGGCCACTAAGGTAAGCAGAGCAGGGGAGGAGTCGCTTGCGGTCTTTGACAACCGATTCTGCCATAATTGCAGCGGCTGAGCCGGGTGCATAGAAGGCGCTACCTCGCTCAAGAAGTTTGACAATTTCTCCGCCACCACCAGCAGTACGCTTACTGATGGCGTCAATTGTGTCGCTATCCAATAGTTGTGTGATGGGAATGCCACCTACAGTGGTATAACGTGGGAGGGGGACCATAGTATCTCCATGGCCACCAAGAACCATTGCCTGAACATCTTCGTTTGAGCATCCAATCTCTTGGGCAACAAAATGAGTCATACGAGCTGAGTCAAGAATTCCGGCCTGCCCTACTACTCGATGTGGTGGGAAACCAGTCACTTTTTGCATGTGATAGGTCATCAAATCTAGTGGGTTTGTAACCATGACAATTACCGAATCTGGTGCGTGTTCACGAATACCAGCACCAACTTGGGAAACGATATCAGCATTCTTACCGATTAGGTCTTCTCTGCTCATTCCTGGTTGCCTTGGAAATCCGGATGTAACTACTACTACTTCTGCACCAGCGATGTCAGCGTAGTCGGAAGTTCCAGTAATACTGCCATCGTAATTGAGAATTTGTCCGCCTTGACTCATGTCCAATGCTTTTCCTTTTGCAAACCCTTCAAAAATATCGAGCAGTACGATGTCTCCGAGTTTCTTTTGTGCAAGAACAAAGGCGCAAGTTGCGCCGACATTTCCTGCTCCAATTACTGCAATTTTTGTTTTCCCTTCAACCATGGTATCACCTTGTGTAAACTGTGGCGGGCCGGGGGGCTCCAAATACTCACCGCTGCAGATTGTTCCTTTGCCAAATTGCATAATTAGGCTACTTGATGGCGTGATAGTGTCAAAAATACACCAAGTTCCGTCTGATTGTGTTTGAGCCATATTCAAGAACCTCATGCCGGTCGGAAAGAGTGCCGATAATTCGGGGGTGCCTGTTTGGCGCCTTTTTTGGCAAGGTGAGACAACATGAAGTTAGGTGTCGTGAAAGAAGCAGATGGTGAAACGAGAGTTGCTATTGTTCCTGGTTCAATGAAGAAATTGAAGAAGTTAGGATTTGATGTCCTTGTCGAATCTGGAGCCGGCATAAACGCCCACCATTCAGATTCGCAATATTCTGAAGCGGGCGCTACCGTATGCGACCGAACTACAGCCTTGTCTGCTGATATTGTGATTTCCATTGGCATGCCTGAATTAGATGGCATGAAAGAGGGACAAATGGTGGCTTGTGTATCTGATCCGTTCAGATGCCCTGAAAAGGTGAAGGCTGCAATGGCTGCTAAGATTACACTATTCAGTATGGATATGATTCCTAGGAGACTTTCTCGCGCACAAGCGATGGATGTTAACAGCAGTCAAGATAATCTCGCTGGCTACAAAGCGGTATTGACTGGCGCTGCTCAAGTGCCAAAGGGAATTCCAATGATGACTACTAGCGCTGGTACTGTGAGACCTGCAAAGTTTGTTATCATGGGCTCAGGTGTTGCAGGTTTGCAAGCAATTGCCACTGCAAAGCGCCTTGGCGCCATTGTATATGCTTCTGATGTCAGGAAATCCGCCGCTGAACAAATTGAATCAGTTGGTGGCCGTTTCATTGAAGTTGATGGAATGGATGATTTTGAAGATGATTCAGGATATGCAAAGCCATTGACTCCTGAATTTATTCAGAAGGTCAATGACACAGTTTGTGAAGTAGCATCTGATGCAGATGTTATTGTTACAACAGCTAGAATCTTTGGTCGCCCTGCTCCAATTACTGTTCCAGCGAGTGCTATTGAGAACTTCAAGGCGGGTTCTGTTGTGGTTGACATGAATGCTGATGTCGGCGGAAACTGTGAACTCACAGAAGTTGGAAAAATCATTACTACCGATAACGGGGTGACAATTGTTGGGACACCAAATTTACCGGGCCAATTAGCATCTTCAGCTAGTATGCTATACTCAAACAACCTCACTACATTTGTCACTTCACTAGTCAAAGATGGAGAATTAACTTTGGATTTAGAAGATGATATTCTTGTTGGTGCGCCAGAAGGTAGCGACTTCCACATTCCAGGGATGGGTGGTGTATTGATTTGCACAGGTGGAGCGATGCATGAGAAGCAATCGCGTCTAGCGGAGGTGGTTGAATGAGTCTCACACTAGCAGCACTAATCGGTAGCATCACAGTTTTTGTTTTAGCAATCTTCCTCGGTTTCGAGTTGATTAGTAAGGTTCCTCCAACATTGCACACACCACTGATGTCTGGCGCTAATGCGATTTCAGGAATTACAATTGTTGGCGCACTTTTCCTATCTAATGCCGCTTTCAATGACGGCAATCCTGGCACAGCCGCTTGGCTTGCATTTGCGGCATTGGTAATGGCAACAATCAACGTTGTCGGGGGATTCATGGTCACTAACAAGATGTTGGGGATGATTGCTGGGAAGCGCAAAAAGAAGGGGGGTGCTTGAATGGTAGACGCTGTCGTTTGGGATATTGGATATCTATTATCTGCTGCACTTTTCATCATGGGGATCAAGAAATTATCTAGTCCAAGAACTGCCCCTGATGGTAACAAAATGGGCGCTCAAGGAATGCTTCTAGCAGTTCTTGTTACACTTGGAAAAATGTACACTGATGGCATCATTGGTTACGAACTAATTGTCGGTGGTTTGGCACTTGGAACACTCATCGGTTGGTGGATGGCAGTCCGTGTTGAAATGACTGGCATGCCTGAACTAGTCGCTCTCTTCAACGGATTTGGTGGTGCTGCCTCAGCGCTGGTTGGTCTTTCTGAAGTATTGTCACGTCTACAAATTGGCAATGTTCCTGAACCAGGTGTTGAATTGTATGCTGTCTGGGTTGCAATTGGCCTTTCAGGACTTGTTGGTTGGTTAACTCTCACGGGTAGTCTAATGGCAATGGGGAAGTTGATGGGTGGATTTTACATTCCTTTCACAAAGAAGGATTCACGCGGTCGTCGCAAGTGGGTAAATTTCCCTACATGGGGCCCTCCATGGTTGAATATCGTCAAGGTTGCAATGTTGCTCGTCTCTCTTGCTCTAGTGGTATTGACAATTCAAGAGCCGACAAATACCGATTACATCTACGGTCTTGTGGCATCCTCTTGTGTGCTCGGAATCCTGTTTGTTCTGCCAATTGGTGGTGCAGATATGCCGGTAGTTGTTAGTTTGTTGAATTCAATGTCTGGTATTGCTGCTGCGTTCACAGGATTCGTAATTGGTAACAATGTCTTGATAATTGCTGGTTCAATGGTTGGGGCAGCGGGATTGATTTTGACATTCATCATGTGTAAAGCAATGAATCGAACATTAGCTGCTGTTCTCTTCAAGTCATTTGGAGGCGGCGGCCGTGATACAGTCACTCGCACAAAAGTTGGTAGCGACCCCGAAGAGGTGGCTATGGTATGTGATGGGATTAGCACTTGTGTAATTATTCCAGGATATGGGATGGCAGTTAGCCAAGCACAGCACGCAGTCAAAGAATTCGCTGACCTATTAGAGTCTCAAGATGTTGATGTAAAGTATGGTATTCATCCAGTAGCTGGCCGAATGCCAGGGCACATGAATGTACTACTTGCTGAGGCTAATGTACCATACGAACAGTTGATTGAAATGTCAGATATCAATTCAGAATTGCCGGAGTGTGATGTTGCACTAGTGATTGGTGCAAACGATACAGTCAATCCAGTTGCTCGTACAGGAGAGGGTCCACTTGGTGGAATGCCAATTATTGATGCTGACAAGGCTCGTGTTGTTGTTATCGTAAAGCGCAGCCTCAATGTTGGCTATGCTGGAGTTGACAATGATCTCTTCTTTGAAGACAAAACAATGATGCTGTTTGGTGACGGAAAGAAGATGATGAATGAACTTAATTCAGCCCTCAAAGATTTGTGATGTTACTGCTATTTCATTTTCATTGAAGGGCGTATGGTGGCTCCCCTTTAGGGGGAGCCTGCAAGTAACCGTTATGAAGCGCCCACAGGTCGAGTAATTCACAGGTGTAGCCATGCGTCTGAATTCAGTTAGAACAATCGTCGTGATTTCTTTGGTATTGATGCTTGCTGCGCAGGCTCTAGCATCTTCTGGGGGTCCTCCGTCAGAAAATGCATCGGGAGATTCAACAATTGTAGCAGGTTGCAATTGTCATGGAGTAGGTGCCCCTGATAATGGCGTCCCATCAACAGAAGTAATTGTTTCAATTGGTGGTGTACCTCATGCATATAACGTAAGTGAATCATATGAATTGACAATCACAATAGAGCATTCATCCAACACCGCAGGTGGATTCATGCTATCTTCTGGCGGCATTGGTACCTTTTCTTGGATAGAAGGACTCAATATTCGTCCTAATGTAGATAGTGATGATGCAAAGACAGCAACATCCACTAGTGATAATATATCTCATTCAAAGACAACAGAACCTGCTGAGTGGACATTTAATTGGACGGCACCTGATAGTGATATTGGGGATGTAGGATTTTTCCTTGCTGGAAACTCTGTTGATGGCCATGGTTCTAATGATGAATCAGATGCGTGGAATACTCTTTCATTCATTATCAATTCACCATCTTCTGCTACAGCCCAAGAAGATACAACAACTCGAGTAATCAGTGTTGGCGATTATCAAAGTCTCTTTGTTAGTGAACCTGACCCTGAGGCTATTGCTCATGAAGAACAACTCGCATTAGCTGACAGCGTATTTTCAACAGGTAACACACTCTTTTTCTCATCACTTTGTGTTCTTATTGTTGCTGCTGTTTTCCAGATGGAGATACTTGAGCGTAAGAATGGCACAGGCCCAGCACATCTTGCTAAGGAATTGGCATATCCTCAAGCATTACGTCGCGGCATTATTTCTGCACTTCTTTTCATCATTGGATTGAATTGGTTGGCGGACGGTGCCGCTGCCTATCTCTATGCTCCGGCAATCTTCTGTGGCTTCTGGGCTGCTTATGGCGTCTATCGCACAGCCCTTGCTGCAAAGGCAGAGCCAACAGTCAAGGACATCATGTGAGGTGTCTAGGTTGGACGGGGTAGTCCCGACAGATTCTCAAGAGCATCTAATTTCACATTTAGGTGAGGCATCTAGCAGAATCCAGAGAGTTATCTTCGGTTTTCTTATTGCTGCAGTTATTTGGGCCTTCTTTGTTGATGAAATATTTGCTACTTGGTTAGCGATGATACCTTTGGGTGAAGGGGCTGGAAGTTTGACAATATACAGCCCATATTCGTGGCTAGATACGAAATGGACGGCAGTAGGCCTTCTTGCTATTTGGACAGTCTTACCTTGGCTTACTATGGAAATGTGGAAGTTTGCTAAACCAGGCCTATTGCCGCGAGAAAAAGCATGGTTGGGGACAATGGTGTCATCTGGTTTGTTTGGCGGCACCCTAATCATAGTAATTGGCTGGTTGTGGGGTTTCCCTCGACTTGTAGAGATGGCCAATACTGCAGGGATGATAGATGGTGTTGGGGCACACTACGATGTAGTCTCACTTTTTGCAATGGCTCTTTCACTCACTTGGTTCGTATTACTACTATACTTACTAACAATATCTCTCACAGTTGGGAGGGCGCTTGGACTAATTTCTGAAGACCCACTAGATCCTTTCCGATTACGTCTTCATTTCGTTGCAATTGTGATGCTGTATGTAGTTACGCCACCAGCCTTCCAAGGTCTCTTTTTGGTGACAATATTGACGCTTGTATTCGTAAGCGAATTTATTGCATCCCTATCACCGATTTCTGGTAATCCACGTGGCCGGATGGCTACAACGGTGTTCGATGCAGAAGGTGGCGAGCGTCGCGTCTTGTTTGTGGATTGTAGTTGTGAGGATGTATGTCCGAGAATAAATCCAAATTTATTGAGCGATAATATAGGGGTAATGGTGGCAAATTCACTTTGTTTAGCTGATAATGAAGTTGAGCAATTATGTGAACGTGTATCTCGTGAACGGTTGACAGATGTTGTTATCGGTGGCTGCGATGGCTTGCCAACACCTGGTACTTTGAAACATTCGTTGGCGGCTTCAAATTGCCAACTAAGTGGATTAAATCGACTTTCTACTGCGATTCATTCGGCAGATGCAAATCAATCAATTCAAGATTTTGCTAACCGCATTGATTTGGCAAGAGCATCTGCACCATGGTCTCTGAATGGTCAATCCAAGGCTCAATTACGTGTGATTTCGGAGAATACCAATGGTGTGCCGTTCATATCTTCATCAAATGGGATACAAGCGTGGGGAATTAGACCCAAAGGTGAGGAAGTATGGGTTCACACAGCATCTCTTTGTAATGGGCTAGATGTACAATTTATTGATTAAGGATAAATATCCTTGAAGGCGTTAGGTTTGATGGTCAATTTAGCGTATCATTCAATACACACGCGGTCAAGCCATTAGGCATGAAGCCCATCCTAGCCATCCCGATTGCGGCGATGATTATGGCTGCAGGGTGGTATGTTAGTGAAGACCCAACAAGGCTCGGACCCGTTTTTGAATATCTTGATGATTATACATCTCAAGTAGAAAATAGTGCGCCTTTGGTGAAAATGCAAGAAGATGAGCGTTGGCTTGTAGTTGTAGTAGATTTCCCTAACGCACCAGAAAACGGATTTAGAAATGTAAACAAAGCAAATACTCTGTTGACTGGCACAAATGGGGCTGACGATTACATCAATCAAGCGTCAGGCGGTGCAACAACACTTTCTGTTTCAATCGTCCCTGATGTATATCACGCTCAAAACCATGATTCATATTGGGGCGAAGATGATGGCAATCTCAGAGATGTAGGGCAAGAAGGAACAGACGGCCCTGCTGGTTTAGCCGCTTCAGTAATCAAAAATTCATTAGTTGGCATTGATTTAAGCCCATATGATTTGAATTCAGATGGCTGGATTGATAGGTTTCTCATAATACATACCGCTGATGTCCAAGAAGATGGTGGCGGTGGAAACAGTATTTGGAGCCATTATGGGCCATTAACTGAAATGATTGAAATAAATGGATTCAAAGTAGACCATTACACAATTGCAGGTTTCGATTCTGGTTTTGGAACAATTGTTCATGAAATGCTGCACCAAATGGGCGCACTTGATCTCTATGATGTTCACGGGCAAGGTACTGCTGATGATTGGAATGGATTAGGGGATTGGGATGTCATGGCAGGCGGCAATTGGAATGGTGTCAATGGGCGTACTCCCGCTCTCCCTTCTCTCGGGACATTGGACCTCATCGGCGTTCAGAGAGCCACTGAGGTGTCCCTTTCCATGGTAGGGGAAAGTCAGGAATACCTTCTTTCTCCTCTATCATCAGGCGGCACCGGCCTTTCAATAGAGATATCTCCCAATGAACGAGTTTGGATGTCATATCGCGCAGATGTGGGATTTGATAAGGAGTTACCAGGGCATGGCTTGTTAGTCACTGTGCAGGATTTAGCGGTCGGCGATATGGAGCAGAATTTAGTGAATACCAACCCTGAAATTCCTTGGTTATATGTTTTAGAAGCAGATGGTGATAGCGGCTTACTTTCCGGAAATAACGAAGGTGATTCTTCTGATGTCTTTACTGTTGGTGAAAAGTTTGGCGCCGAAGGAATCATCCTTGTTGACCACCATGGTCGTCAAGTCACTTGGACAGTTGAAGTTACATCTATGGATGCAAATTCACTCGGCATTTCAATTTCTACCACTGGCATTGCAACCTTTGAAATCCTTCCACCCCATCAACCGATTCAATTACTGAAAGATGAGGATTTGTTGATTTCGGTCAACTCTTCCACTGCTTGTACTCTGTCAGAAAATTTGATTTCTAGTGATGGAAGAAATGCCTCAATACTTGAAAGCACACCACTCACACCAGGTCTGTCTGAAATAAGAACAATCCGTTGGGACAGTTTTGGAATTGTTGGAGGAGAAGCTAGATTGACTGGAAATTTTTCTTGTGGCGCTTCTCCAAACTTATCGGTGGATATCGTGTTCTACAATATTGGATTGAGGCTTGAAAATGGTTTATTCGCGGGTGATGTTGCCGTAGATGGCGTTAGTTATTCGGAAATACAACTTCAGTTCACTGGGCTTGGCGACCAAGTATGGGAGGTGCGTCTTGAGGGTCCAGTTGAGAGAATTGCGACTACTGATACAACACAAACTCTAGGGGATGGTTCTGTAATTAACCTCTCCATAGAGCCAAATGGTTTGCTCGTTCCTGGTATGGTGGCGCGTGGAGAGATTGTGATTCGTGATTCCCAAGGTCTTGAGCAAAGTGTTGAAATCTCTCTTACTGCAGAACAGTTTGAGCAAGGCGGAGAGATAGTAAGATTCTTTTCTGACCCTTCAAATTTGATTCTAACTATGGCGGGATTACTTGCATTGTCAGTATTATTAGGTATGCGTACTAAAAAATCTCAAGTAGATAAAATACGTGCGGCAGGGAGAAAGAAAGCGGCTATTCAGTCTAAGGGTGGTGGTCAAATCAGGCCAGCAGCCAACCCTCAATCGCAGTTTTCTGCCCAACCTCAGTCAACCACTCATCAAGTTAGTGGCCCTGATGATTATGAGAAGGAATTGCTTGAACTTGCAAATGTCAATTCACGTCCACGTAGTATTTCTGATGGGGTGGAAATATCATCTGGCCCAGATAGGCCGGGAAATAAGCCGACGATGCATCACAAAGTTGGCGTCATTAATGACCCTAATGAAATTCCAGATTTGGATGATTTCTATTAGTCATAGATGAAATTTCTCAAGCCGACAACCTCACAATATCCAACACTCACGGGGGAATGATGCGAAAGGTTGCGAGCCTCGCCCTAGTCCTTCTTGTGTTTAGTTCAGGGCTTGTTGGTTGTTTACAGTCATCAGAAATCGCCACCTCTGAACCAATCCCCGAACCGTTGCCTGAAAATGAGCCTGTACCGGAGCCCGAACCGGAGCCATTAGACCGTAATTTGGACCACGACGGAGATGGCTTCACTACTGGTTGGGAATTAGATAATGGTTGGGACCCCGAAGATGCTCTCTCGGCTCCCCCATGCAATCGATTTCGAGAATTGTGTTTGCGTGGAGTGAATGAAACTGTTTGGGCAACTTCCCACAACTCACATGCATCCCTTGATCGCAATCACAACATCATAAGCAGTAGCCAACGTACTAATATCACGGCACAAATGAATGGTGGCGTGCGGGTCATCAATTTGGATGTTCATGAATACAACAATCAGACAATGCTTTGCCATGGTGGATATGACTACATTGCACATCCTTGTTTTCTAAGTGGAAATTGGCCATTAGAGGATGCTTTTCTTGAGATAGTATCTTTTCTTGAAAATAATTCCTTTGCCGTCTTAATCATCACATTGGAGAGTTATGTAACTGCTCAAGACATTGCTAATGCTTCCGATGCAACCCACCTCACTCCCTATTTCCATGCTCAAGAACTTGGTGCGATTTGGCCATCTCTCGCATCTTTAATCGAATCAGGTGAGCGTGTAATATTGTTTAGTCAAGACCGGCCAGAAATTGACATACCGTGGTATCACTACGATGGTGATTACATGGCAAAAACACACTGGGCTTACAATGACACAGCCTATTTCAATTGTGAGCTAACTCGTGGTAATATTTCCAGTTCACTACGTTGGCTAGACCACTATGTTACAGACCCAATTTCTTCTGAATCTACTTCTAATGTCACTAATCAAGTGCCTCTTGTCGTTGAGAGAGCAAATAATTGCACCCAACAATGGGGGCAGATTGCCAACTTCATTGCCGTTGATTTTTGGGGTCAGGGTGACATTGTGTTAGCCGTTGATACTCTAAACGGGTTCTAACTGTTGATGGCAAGAAAATTAGTGACGGAATCCAGACCATCTCCCTTCTGCAGGAGGTCTTTGAAGTGCCAAGTAGCACCATTTTTCATCTATTTGAAAACCACATAACCAAGTTTTGTGTACGCCATTAGCGAGCCTTGCTGCTAAGCAAGCTTGAGCCCAATCATGCGGTGCTAACCATTCTGGTTGAAGCAACCACGGTGCGTGTTCTTCTCCTACTGAGTGCTCATATAATCTCCAGCGAGTACCATACTTGAATCCTGGGCGAGGGAGCAATTTTCTTGCTAATATATCTCTTAACAATGAGATACTCCCATTTTCATCAGCAGCATCTTCCAAGATTCTGACTTCATCTTCATCAAGCCACTTTCCTTCAGGAAGTGGTGTGCCGAGTTGTTCGGGAAGTTCAATATCTCTCGACATAAAGGCACCATCCCAACGCCCGCCAATAAGGCTTGATTCAGTAGCAAGAATTTCTTCTAAGTTGATATCTGCTAGTGCACCAGCAGGTTCAGCAGGATTTACTCTGTATGTCGTCACACCCATCTCTTCGTCAACGATTAAAATTTCAGCAATTCTTCCTTGAGCGGTAACTTCTGCAGCCCAACGGTATAGTGAATCCCATTGAATTGGTTCAAAGTCTCTCACCCAAACCACTTCAGATGCGGCAATGCCAGTTTTGAGATTGGAGGAGCGCGACCACCGTAATGCCCAACTCCCATCTGAAACAATTGTTTTTGGCGAAACTTTGCCAACAACGTTTGCTAGGACCACTTGCTCTCCTGGAACTCTCATTGCTTCTAGTGCGGCTGTTTCATGCAACAACTCAGCGGAATCTGATAATTGCCCTTCTAACCAATCTGATTCTAATTCTAGGTGTCGGTGCCGTGCACAAAAGAGAACTTCACAAGGTTGCATAAGTAACTCATTTCCAGGCAAAGGTATGCCAATTCCGGACTTGTCAAACAGCCTTTGTGCTGCTGGTCCTGAAAGTACCCATCCTTCATCTTCTAGGCGGCAAGGCCCAATGGAGCGTCCACTCTTCGCCCCACTCTCCATGGTATGCCCTTACGCCCTTAGACTTGAGTTAATCGCCTGTTATCCCGTCAAGTTTGATAGGTTAGGGCTACTACCACGTATTGGATTACATGGCGGCTCAAGGTAGACTTGGTGACATTACTGTAGAGCAGAGGGTGCTCATTCATCTCTTTGAAAATCCAAAGAATCGTTCTCAATGGGAGGGGTCAAAGGAGCAAACACAAGCAGGAATCAGTGTTGCAATTGGTATTGCTAGGAAGCATTTGCCTCGTACTTTGAAATCATTAATGGCTCAAGAATTGATTGAAGTTGAAACTCGCCATGTAGCAGGTGCAAAGCAGAGATGTCGCATTTATTTTTTGACTATAAGGGGTAAAAGTGCAGCAGAACCAATGCGTAAGAATATTTCAATGCGCGAGATTACGACAGAGCAAGGTCCAACAACAATTGGGGCATTGGCGGGACATACAATCCCCTATCTCCAAGTATTGAGTCATTTGGACAGTTCAAATCATTATGACCCAACTATGCATGATAGTGTACTAGAGGATGAGGTACCTTCAGTTGAGTTGTATCGAAAAGTTCTCCACCGTGCTTGGAATGATGGCCAAATCACTGAAGATGAGCGCGGTATGTTGGATGATATCACACTTCATCTTGGGCTTGAGCCAGACGTTGTGGAACAGGTTGAATCTGAAGTCAGTGGGGAAAGAGTAGATTCTAGAGAGCAACAGATGGGGACATTCCTTGAAGTCCTTGAAGTTGCTTGGCAAGATGGTTTCATTTCAGATGATGAACAAGCGATGCTTGACTCACTTGCACGCAACTTAGGTATTGACCAAGAGTATGCTGCAAAGGCCCAATCAGAGTGGATTGCCAACCATTCGTAAGTAGGTGGGTTGATTTGGCGATAGCCTTTCGCAGGCCATGAGAGGGGTTGTTGGGGTGCTTGACGAAGTAGTGCAAAATGAGATTGACTTATTGCGTTCCCTTAACATAATGATGGAAAAACCACCGGAAAAACCCGTAATTTTGATGGGTGACGTCATTCTTGATAGGTACTTCCACGGTTGGACAAATCATCTCAACTCTTTTGCCCCCGTCCCTGTAGTCAAGGTGACTAGTAAGTCGGAAAGTGCGGGTGCTGCAGCACATATTGCTCGTGGGCTAGTAAATCTAGGTATAGATGTCAAATTCTTCTGCATTCTTGGAGGTGATGAGAATGGGCAAATTATATCTCAACAATTGCATGAAGAGAGAGTTGACACTTCTTGTATTCGAGTCGCAGCCCACCTTCAAACGGTGGCAAAGACGAGAATTTTTGGTTCCCGTGAGAGTTTGATAGATCGTGAACAATTGCTATTGCAATTCGATGAAGAATCGAATGAAGAGTATCCTTCTTCTATCATTGAGAAATTAATCAAATCAGCATGCGCTGTTTTGCCTGGTTCAAGTGCTTTGGTTCTCAGCGATTATGGGAAAGGGGTCATCAGTGATTCAGGCGCCGCAGAAATCATAGCTGCTGCAAAGTCTGCAGAAGTCCCAGTTATTTGTGACCCTAAATTGACAGGATTGCATCGTACAGTTGGAGCAACGGTATCCCTTTTCGAAATCAGGGGGTTAGAATTACTGCGAAGAAGAAATAACCTTCCCGATGCAGAAACTACTGCAGCGCACTTCATCAAAGAGCATGATTGGGAAGGGATGCTAGTGTTAGGTGGTGAACATGGGACTACATTGTATCAAAAAGACGAGAAACCACTCTATTTGCCATGTCTAGTTGAAGTCCCTCAACAACTCATAGGATTGCATGATGCAGCTGCAGCAGCACTTGCTTATGCTCTTGGTGACGGCAGAAGTTTAGCAGAAGGTGCTAGGCTAGCAAATGCTGCGTGTGAGTGTATTCTAGCCGCAGAAGCAAGCCATGTCGTCCTCAACCGTAAGAAACTGATGACCCGACTAGATGAATTAGCATGGCATTTCCAGATTTCAGATCGCTGAGGCAGCTTAGATGAGCCCAAGACTCAATTCAGAGTATATCATTTCATACCTATTTTTCAGGAGGCATTTCAAATGAGTTGGTGGATAATGCCTACAACAGCAGATGTAGGCCTACGTGCATTTGGTAATTCGTTAGAATCAGTTATCAAAGAGACAACATTAGGCATGCAATCAATTCTGCTTTCTGAAATGGGTGCTCAAAACATTGGTTCACTTACAAGAAAGACAGGACAATGGTCGGTGTCAATAGCAAATAGTTCTGATAATACAATGGTTGCATGGCTTGAGGAAGTGCTTTACCAAGGCGAAGTTGAAGGGCGATGGTTAGTAGACCTACAAGTCATGTTTGATGATGAAGAGTTATCTGCTCAAGTCTCATATGTTGATTCAGATGATGTTGAGCGTGAAGTTGAAATTAAAGCAGTAACCCGTCATGAATTAATGCTTACAGAGGTAGAACATGGTGCTCAATTATTGGGCGTTGAGCCAAATATCCCTACTTTTGAAGGCCCCGGATGGGTATCCCAAGTTATCTTCGATATATGAAAAAAAGTGGGCGCGCCCGAGGTGGACGCTCGTTTCCGTTTCCGAATATGCCCCCGTCTTCTCAACCCCGGTACCCCAAGGCACCCAAGGTTCCGGGTTGGGCTGCTCCATTCCTGGCCTCACCTGATTCCCCGGCTAGAGGTGTTAGCAGATTCCCTCCGGAATCCGTTCTTCCAACCTGAGTCACTTGGGGGCGAGGTCTCATCGTCCACGGTTGCTTCTTCCACGGCTCGTCTGCGCCGCCCCCGGGCTTCGGATCACCAGTTGCGATTTGTGATGCAGGGAACGCCAACTCCCCTCCTAGCCCAACATCCGTGCCGAAGCGGGTGCATATCAATCCGACGGTTTAGCATATTCAGTAATCGTAGATGTTGTCCCAGTAATCATCGAGGATAGCAAGAGCCTCCTCAATAGGTGCTACCGACAAGATTCCTTCTTCTGTTTTGCTTAGTAGTCGCATCTTCTCTAGTTTATCTAGGGCATCATCAACCTCAAAGTCAATATCATATCCAAATGTATTCAATAACCAACCTTCGATACGGTCGTCTAACCTCTCTTCATCATAATTTTCCTCACATTCTAAAAGAAGGAAGGTATAGGCTAATAGTGCCTCTTTCACCTCTTGTTCTTCACCCAAATCTACAATCATATTGAGAACGGCAGCGTTGTTTGCTTGTCCTTTAAAATAGAGGTCTTTTGATACTTGTGTTTGATATTTTTCTCTTGTTTTTTGATATGACATATAGGTTTTCATGACATAGGTTCCAAGTGCGGCAAGGATACCGCCAAGTAGTGAGAGGGAAGTATTCCCACTAGCAGATGCGCCTAAAAGAATAGGTCCAAATTTCATGCCGATTGATACTAAGCCACCAATGAGTGGTGCGCCAATCTTTATTTTGTCTACGCCACGCATCATCGGCGAGGTGTTAGGGAAAATGGTTTCAAGGTCTAGTTTAGGAACTGTTTTGAAGAGGCGTATGTGAAGACCTTTACTTTCATCACCTTGGTAATGTTTCATTCTTTTGCGTTCTGCGAACCATGATTCATCTTGGAATTCTAAGATTTGGATAATGCGATCAAAAGCGTCTATCGTGACCGTTTCTTTTTTCAAGCCAAAGAGCGACAAGCGTTCATCTTCAATTGAAACTTCACCAAGTTTGTACAACTTCATTGTGACATATTCATCAAATCTAACATCTAGGCTTATTGCAAACACATCTTCACCATCCAGTGCATCCTGCATTTCTTCGTCACTAATCTCCTCCCAATTGCCATCTATCAGTGCTTCATTTAGTGTACTTAGGAATTCTTCTTTCCCAACGCTATCAGGTGCGGCAATTTGGTCCGGGTCCATACTCTCGTACAATGATTTTAGATTTTCTAGACCTGCATGAGATGAATGATGCCATATCGCCTCTAACATCTCTGAGACCTTTGCTAATCCGTCACGAATCCTATCGTCAATTCCATCAAGTTGGAATATTGCATCTTTCACCTTAGCCCGAGATACAGGGATGTATTGTTGCCTTTCCACAACTTATGGAGTGCGGCTGAAAGCATTAGTATTTCTATGAGGCATCCGACTCATATTTTGAAGGACATCCTGTGATTATCTCACTAGCTGTTAGGGTCCATTCACCATCAATTTCTAGAAGGTCACCTTTGATAGCAACAACTCTACCTTCTTCAAAGGCTGGCGGGATGGCGATGCTAGATGCATCAATTGTCAGGTTATGTGTGTCGCCTACTATCACGAAACTGCGACTATTTGCATCAAAAGAGCCAATTTCAACGGTCCCTCGCAAGTGTAATTCATCATCATTATAATCCGTTGGAGAACCCATTACTTCATCAACACCGTATTGGATTTCAGGTTCATTTCCAACTAATACGAGAGTTAGGGCGGTAGCAATGAAGAGGCCAATCAAGCCGAGCCGAGTACGCCTGCTCAATGCCATTATTACTTCGATTCACCCTGTTCGGATAAAACCGTCGCGCCTTGGGTTAGGAATAATCACATCTGATGTTAATGATTTTGACCAAAATCATCCTGCGCTAACAACCAGTCACCAGACATTACTGGGCCATCACGACAAGTTAGTTTGTCACCGACCATACATAATCCACAAGCAGCAACGCTACAAGGCAAGTATCGCTCCATTGCAGCGTAGCAAGACATTCCTGAATCAACAGCCATTTGAAGAACAGGTTTCATCATTGGTTCGGGTCCACAGGTTAGGAGGGTGGTTTGTTGCGGTTCAACACTTTGAAGAAGTGCTTCAAGTGGTGCGGTGGGATATCCATGAATTCCTAATGAACCGTCATCTGTTGTGATAGTTAGTGAATCGCAGAGTTTCTCCATTAGTTCCACATAGTGCGACTCAGCAGCATTTCGGAAACCCATTATTGCGTGAATTTGGACACGATTTCCTAGTTTGTTCCTTGCTTCTTTTGCTGCCATGTGCATTGGTGTTGAGCCAATTCCTCCAGATACGAGAATCAATGTGCTTCCCGAATGAGGTGTAGGGAAAGTTGTGCCAAATGGCCCTCTTATTGCGAGCCAGTCACCTCTAGCCATTCTGGTTAATTCACCACTTTGTCGGCCAAGATTTTTGATAGTAAATCCGATTTGAGTTCTGCCGTGTTGCCCGACGTCCGCAGCAGTTTTATCATCAATTCCTGTCGAATCAATTCGAATGTTCCCGACACTGTAGGGTTTTTCTGAATTGAAATTTCTATTATCCATCTTCCCTTTGTTATCATATGGATTCCAACACATGAAATATTGACCTGGTTTGTATGCTGCTGCTAATTCCGTTGGGACTTGTAACCAAATTGTAGCGACACCTTCTGCTTCTTCAACGACTTCAACAATTGGGAGCGGTATAGGTGTGGCGATTTTTCCGGCTTGATTGAATTCACTCTTCAGACGTTCTGAACAGGCATCGGAAAGTGCTTGCAAGTCAAAATCTTCTGCACGATTTTGTGGTGCCGCAGGAAGGCTCAATTCAAACCCTCCATTGAATCAAGGGCAATCCCTCTCATGCTCTCAAGGTCTTTGTATCCTGAGACATCCATGAAGTCCCCTAGTTCCTTTTCGATTTGGCCAAAGGTGGCTACATCTCCGTAAATGAGTGCGCTGCCTATCTGAACTGCTGATGCGCCAAGCATGATGAAACGAGCCACATCTAATCCAGTTGTGATTCCACCCATGGCAAGAATAGGTGCTTCTGGGATTTCGCCACGTCGCATTGCTAAAGCGACTTCTGCAAGTTTGCGCTGAGCTATGGGTCTAATGGCTGGCCCGGACATCCCACAGAGAAGATTGCCAATGATGGGTCGTCCAGCGTATGGGTCTACTTCCAATGCTGAAACTGTATTAATCATCGAGATGCCATCAGCTCCCGCTTCTAATGCGGCACCCGCTTCAATAGCAATTTGGGCGGTATTAGGTGTTAGTTTAGCATAGATTGGAATATTGACGGCTTGTTTTACTGCTGAAACATATTCTTTGATTAGTTCAGGTTGTTGTCCCACAATTAGCGATCTACTTCCCGGTTTTGAGTGTGGGCATGATAGATTTAGTTCTAGTGCAGTTGCACCAGCGTCTTCCATCTGCGTAGCAATATTAGCAAACGATTCTGCATCGGGTCCGAATATTGAGACAAGCATTGGTTTGGAGAATTCATTCTCTCTCATCATATTGGTAAATGCTTCAACTCCAGGATTTGGTAGCCCCATTGCATTGAGGACAACCGAATCCATCGCTTCAACACAAACTGGCCCAGGATATATTTCTCTTTTCTCAGGGCCAATGCTCTTCGAGACTAGTCCGCCGCACCTACTTGCTGCAACTCGATGTAATGCAGCAGCAGAGCCGCCTTGAATACCACTAGCAAGCATTAGGGGGTTAGATAACGCTAATCCGGGCACTTCAACAGTGAGTTCCGCCATCCTGCTCAAGTAGGCGGCTTAGGCGGCACTCTTCAAGCGTTGCGACGCTTCGGCGCGCCAATGACGGCAAGGGCGGCCTCTCTAGGTGAAGCGGCGCGGCGCCTTCTCAAATGTGATGGTTCACGACTTGTGGTGCCTCTAGAAGTAGTCCATGATGCTCAGAAACTATCCTTGGAAGTTAGCGATGAGTTACCTGGGTTGTTGCGAGAGCCAAAGGTTGAGGTTGGTGCTGAGATAGGGGTAGTACGTATTTGGTCGCCAAATGGCCTTCTCGCATCAATAGGTGGCCGTGAAGGGGATTTAGCAATAGTTTGGGTCCCTGTTGCTCGCGGTGAAATTGAAAATGTTTGGAATGATTTTCATAAGATAGTGTCTGACCTTCTTTCTGCTGGATATCCTGGTTGTATCGATTGTGCCGGGCCGGCGGCAGTTGAGCCATGGGATGAGGCGGCCCGGCGCGCAGAATTCTAATTCCGGCTGTGATGTGGGAAATTTTACTCGTTTGGCGGGGGGAACTATGTTCCCCTGCGTGAGGGCTATGCTTCCATCCTTCAACATGGTTTATGAAGGGCCGATGGGGCGGGCAAGAATCGGATGCAGAAGAAGTCGTTGGGATGGGCAACCTACTCTCGGCTTCGTTCTCCCTCGCGTGCGCACGTACGCGAAGCGACTTCAATAATGCAGGTTATTGGATGCCATCAAAATCACCTTGAGGTGCTATCATGAAAATGCTAATAGTGGAATCAAAAGCGAAAGCGAAGACTATCCAAAAGTATCTGGGGAAGTCATTCATAGTGAGGGCTAGTAATGGTCACGTGCAAGATTTGCCCACTGGTAAACATAAGGATGCACGAAAAGCTATGTGGGCATCTAAAGAAGATGACCTTCCTTCTCCTCCATGGGACTTCACACAAAGGGCGAAAAAAACCGTTGAAGGATTGCAAAGGGATGCATCCGAAGGTAATGTTGACGAAATACTACTTGCTACTGACCCTGACCGTGAGGGGGAATTTATCGCATGGAGGTTAAGTGAATTACTTGGAGACATAGCACCTTGTAAGCGTATTATTTTCCATGAAATCACAAAGCCAGCGATTGAAGCGGCTTTGGATGCTGCAACCGACATTGATAACAATCTTGTTGACGCTGCTAAAGTTAGAAGATTCATGGATAGATTAGTTGGTTATCGCACCTCTAAATTTGCCCGCTCATGGCGTTTGAAGTCAATGGGTAGAGTTCAGACTCCAACACTAGGATTCGTAGTTGACAAGGAATTGGAGAGGGAAGCTTTCATCCCAACACCTTACTTTTCAGTCAAAGTAGATGCCAATGACATCACGTTTAGTGCACGATTCCACGAAAGTGGTGACGATGATGCATGGAAAGATCGTGAGGGGAAGTTTGATTCAAGCCGAACAAATGATGAAGATTTAGCAAAGGAAGCGTACAATTCATTAGTGGCATCAGACACTATTTCAATATCACAAAACAAACCATCTACATACACAAGAAGGGCACAGCCACCATTCACGACTGACGCACTTCTACAAGCGGCAGGAGGTCGTTGGAGTGGTTGGACGCCTCGTAGGACTATGCGAGTTGCAAGTGAGTTGTATAATGCCGGTCACATCACCTACATCAGAACAGATTCTACTCGTACTAGTGGACCTGCTCGGGCTGCGATTAAGGAATTGATTGAGAAGAGATGGGGTGCCGACCACCTCGGCTCTGGTGTGATGGGAAAGAAAGATGAAAGTTCACAAGATGCTCACGAAGCTATCCGCCCAACAAGGCCAGAAATCATTGCACCTGAAGGAATTGGTAATGAAGAGTTACAAATTTACCAACTTATTTGGGCGCGCTTCGCTGCGAGTCAAATGAACAACTCAGAATATCAAAGGCGTTCATTAGTTGCCGAAGTTTCTGGCTTCTCTAAGACACTTACAGGCACATACTCTTGGCGCACTCACGCTGGTTGGGAGGCCGCTTTTGAAAATATTTCAACATCGCAGCCAAACACAACTGCTCCTGATTTTGATATTGATGAAGGCTCTTTACTTACAATCAATAAGAGCGATGAAAATCCAACTTTCATTGAAGATGAAACCAAACCACCACGTCGATTCCGTCAACATAGTCTTGTTGCTGAGATGAAAGAGAGAGGAATTGGTCGTCCTTCCACCTATGCTACGACAATCTCAAAGTTGCTTGAGCGAGAATATGTTCTCGAAGAAGGTGGTTCACTTCAGCCAACAGCCGATGGCCGTCTATGTTGGCTTGATGTAGCGCCAATGTATACTAGTCAGGATGAAGAGTCTCATATTTCCTTCCTTTTCTCAGCTCAATTTACCGCTGATATGGAGGAACGCCTTGACCTTATTGAACTCGGTCAACGTGGCGCACCCTCTGTGTGGAATGGATTCACTGATCATTTCAGAACCCTTCATACTGCTGCTCAAGAATTGAGAAGAGAAACACCAACCCCTAACCAGATTAGGAAATTCAATCAATTAACGAGTAGAATGGAGCCATCGGAAATATCTGAACATCTTGGTGGCAGAGAGGTCTCCGATTTTTCAGGCCCCGAAATGAGTGACCTCATCAAGGCTTTACTTGAATTGGGCTCTCCACCTGCAACAGAGAAACAGGTGAAATTTGTTCTTTCACTAGTTGATGACCTACCTGGGGTGGAACTTGATGAAGTACTAGCAAGTGTAGAGTTAGATGATATTTTGAACTTGACTATGGAAAAAGCAAGTACACTAATCAATTCATTAATGGAAAAGCGAGATGAAATCCCTCGGCCACCTAGTGACAAGCAAATCAAATTAATCAAACAGAAGATTGAGCAACTTGAAAGTACCGAAGAAGATATTTGCAAATTAGTTGGTCTAAAGTCCATTGATGAATTGACTGGTGGCCGCAAGGGAACTGCAAGCGATTTGATTGGCGAATTGATTAAGAAAACTGGTGGCAACAGACGTCGTGGCCGTGGTAAAGGAAAGGGCAAGGGTAAATCATCGGGCAAGAAAAAATCAACCAAAGAATGATTTCAGTAGTAGCAAACTACGATAGCAACCGCCATCTCCCACAGGGAGATGACTACCATGCGAGTTGATGTTCTCATCATCGGCGCAGGGCCAATTGGTGGCTATCTTGCTACTAAATTGGTAGACTCTGGATTAGATGTTTTGATGATTGAAGAGCATGAAGAAGTGGGTCGTCCTTTCCAATGTGCAGGGCTTGTCACCCCCGATGCAATGTCTAAAGTTGGTTTAGAATCATCAATTCTTTCATCAGTTTGGGGTGCTCGAATTCATAGCCCAAAGGGAACTTGTGTGGAGGTTGGAGAAGAGGGTGAAATTAGAACTCATGTTGTTTGTAGAAAATTATTCGATGAGGGGGTTGTAAGGCAAGCACTCGCCAAAGGAGCAAATCTTTGGCTTGATTCACAACCTGTTGAGGCGGTAGTGACGAATTCTCTCGTATCTGTCACAGTAAACAAATCTGGTGAAAAAAGAGTGATTGAAGCGGCATTATTGTGCGGTGCAGACGGCGCTCATTCTTGGGTTCGAAGGTATTTTAAAATGGGCAATCCAAAAGAACTGATGATTGGATTTCAATCAGAGATAGTTGGCTATGCAGGTGCACCTGGCCGACTTGATATGTTCACTGGAGAAGAGGTGGCACCCGGACTTTTCGCTTGGGCAATCCCTAGTGGCCGTGGGTGGCGCGTTGGAGTTTGGTCACGCCCAAAGGATATGAAGGGCCGAAGTTCAGAACAACTTTACGAGGCGTTAATAACTCACCCGAGATGGAAAGAAAGATTCGCTGGAGCACATGAGGTAGCAAGGTATTGTGGTCCTCTGCCGTGCGGTATTATCTCAAAACCGGTGAAGCAGAGAATAGCCTTGTTTGGAGACGCAGTTGGCTTGTGCAAACCTACTACTGGTGGAGGTATTGGCAAAGGTTTTGACCAAATCGATGCAATGGCTGAAGGATTGATATCAGCTGTGAAGTCTGATAAATTGAGTGAAAGCAATTTGAAGAGAGTTGCTAAACCTTTGAAAGCGATGAAGAAAGAACAGAAACGTGCAAGAATTTTGAGAGACCTTTTCTTGACAGATTGTGACGATGAAAAGTTAGAAGATACTTTCACAATTTTCTCTAAGCCTGAAGTGCTTTCACTAATCAACGAATTTGGCGAAATTGAGAAACCTGTTGCCTTAGGTATCAAGATGTTGAAGGAAGTGCCAGAGTTCAGGCGAATGGCCGTAGGTGCTACATGGGCATTGTTGCGGGGTGAATAAATGGCAAAATGGACACATTTGCGGATGAGATTCCCTCCATTTGATGCCCCATCTCACATACCTAGTGAAATGAAGGAAACAGTTGTTCACTGGCCTTCAAAAAGTGATGATACATCATTGTCAATTGGTGATGATAATGGTTGGTTCATCCGTCGCGAACTTGTTAATGAAGTGCCAAAAGGGTCCAAATTGGTGGAGGAAGTTGATTCATCTAGCGCCACCCAAAATCTTCTAGCCACTCGCTCAGGATGGGCATTATCTCCTCATCCGTTACATTCTATTGCCAGAAAATTGATCCCATATGGCGTTATGATTTTGATTCTTGCAATTGTTCTTCACGTTCTAGAACCTGTATTGATTCGTTGGGGTATAATGTCAGAAGCATTTGCAGGGAGTATCAATATTGGATTACTTGATTATCCAATCATGTTTGTCATGGCTGCACCTTTTGTAGTGATTCCTCTTATTTTACGTGTCGTTGCCAATGTTGAAGATATTCGTCGGCAACATCGGTTCAAAGATAATCCCCCATCCTCTCCTAGAATCAAGGTTGATTCAGCCTTTGCTGAAGGGCCGGTATCAGTTATTGTTGAATTGTCAAATTCTTTATCTAAATCAAAAATAACCGGTCAAGTCAGAGTTGGTTTACTTCCTCCGCATCGGAATGCAATGATGGCGGCACATATTGGCAATTTAATGGGGCGACCTCCTGTGGGTCTCTCAACTCCTTTGCCAGATGGTTGGATGCCGGTGGCTGATGATGGCTCAGGTATTGGTGAGACAACACCAATGGTTGTTGGGCGGGGTCCGGCACGTCTTTTCCAAGAACCAATGAGGATACAAGTTTCTGGACCCAAAAAAGATATTGAATCCGGCACTAAGCATGAATTGGAAACTCCTGAAGGGCCGTGGCCAGGGTGCGAATATGGTGGTTATGTTAACATTAATTGGGAACTTGTTCTCAAGTTTGTTATCAAGGGCCGGCGCCCACTTTATTGGGTGGAAAAATTGAATGTCAAATCGGGAAAATCTCATTCAGTGCCTCATTTGTTGGCCGATTCCGGTCGTCTTGAATCTACCTGATTGTAAGTTGATTTTCAAACCAAACTCTTTGGCATAGTAGGGTATCGGAAATACATGGACCGGAAGGCGCTACTAGCATTCCTGCTTACAGCATCAATGCTACTTTCCGGTTGTACTATCCCATTTACGAGTGATGATAATGTTCCAATTGATGAGGTAAATCTCCCTCCAACAATAACATTGAATGAAGTTTTTGACATCTCTTATGGGCAAGCAGTTGAAATTAGTGGGGTCGTTGATGATGAATATCCTGCTGATGGTAGAGTTTCAATTGCTTTCTCTATTCCATGGGGTACTGTCTATGAAGTACCAGATGCAGACGGCTTATTCTCATATTCAATGGGTGGATTAGAACCGGGTGCATACTCTGTTTCAGTTACAGCTGTTGATGATTTAGAACAAAGTTCTCAAACAATAACCAAGAATTTCACAGTTATTCCTCCTAGTGAATCAGATGTGCAAATTACTCTTTGGCGTAACGAAATATGGTTTGAGGTCGAAGAAGAAACTTCTGTCACAGGTCAAATTTCTCACACCTATTTGGAAACTTGTCAATTGAATTTTACATGGGTGGGTGGAGGAGTAGTTACAACGATAAATTACGATTCTTCAAGTGGAATGTTCTCAATTCCGTTGGGTGAGTTGTCCGAAACTAGTAGTGGCCATGTTGCCGCAAATTGCGGTAGATACTCTAGTTCACAACAGAGTTCATTGGTGACATTCAACCCATTAGTAGAGCCCGTTTCTGATGAAGATGGAGATGGTATTCCTGACGAAAATGACACTTGCCCCGATGGTGAATCTTTTTCATCTTCTCAAACAACAGACTATGATGCAGATGGTTGTTATGATCTTTCAGAGGATTTAGATGATGATAACGATGGTTTGGGCGATACTCTTGATGAGTGCCAAAAGGGAGAGTTGGGTTGGCTTTCAACACCTGCATCAGACAAAGATAGTGACGGTTGTAGGGATGAAACAGAAGATTCAGATGATGATGGTGACTCAATAATAGATTCTGAAGATTCCTGTCTTGACTCGCCTTATGGATGGGTGTCTAACTTTGTTACTGATTATGACCGTGATGGTTGTCGTGATTTGGATGCTGATTTAGATGATGATAATGACACAATTTT
This sequence comes from Methanobacteriota archaeon, assembly GCA_018650285.1. GTDB lineage: Archaea > Thermoplasmatota > Poseidoniia > Poseidoniales > Thalassarchaeaceae > MGIIb-Q1. The sequence goes on along the minus strand of JABIGF010000015.1, from coordinate 131,851 downwards.
AGATGGCGTTGATAGTTGTCCGAATGGCGTTATTGGATGGATTCCGGATTCTTCAAATGACAAAGATTCAGATGGTTGTCGTGATAGCGACGAAGATGATGATGATGATAATGACATGGTGCCAGATTTGAATGATTCTTGCCCTGATACATTGGCTAATTTCACGGTCAATGAATATGGTTGTGCTGCCTATGAATGGGACGATGATGGTGACGGGGTGATGGACGACATGGATCTCTGCCAAGGTACGCCCACAGGTCTTGATGTCAATGAACAAGGATGTGCTGACTTAGATGATGATGGCGTATTTGCAAACATTGACCAGTGCCCTAGTAGTCCCGATAGATGGACTGTAGATGGTTTGGGTTGCGCAGTAATTCAGTATCCAATCCCATGGGATGCAGGCCCATATTCAACTAGTAGATATGGTGTAGCGTCAAACTTTAATTTCGCCACAAAATATGATGGTAATTGGCAGTTTTCAACTCAATGGGATGGCAACAGTTCATACCTGTTTATTTTCCTTCAAAGTTCCAATTCTTACATGAATTCATTATGGAATCAAAATGTAGGAGACCTCTTGAGTGACATGCCTGAAAACGGTCATATTTTCTTTGGCTCCTATGATAGCGATTGGCAGAATGATGTTGATTTGATGGCAGGGAGAGTTAACAATTACAGAGGTAGCCAATCATCTGAAAAACAACTTTGGATTGATGAAAATGTGCATTTTGTTAACCAGCAAGCCGGTTCAATTGGTGGTGGTTTGGGTGGTGTCATCCAGTCTTGGGGGAAATTCTACTATGGGATAGATCGATTCCAACAGTGGCGGGAAATTGGTTCTCTCTACAATTGGGCTAGAACCCTTCAATCACAGCCCGAATATAGATTTGATTACATTGCTAATGAGGCTGGAATGTGGAATGAAGAATTCTTTGTGGAGAAAAGAAGTGAAGACCCTGGCATCACTACGGTAGATATTTTTGCTGGTGACCGTCATTCAGGTGGTTGGAGTGGTGGGTACACCACTCATGGCTCGGCAACTCTCCCTAGCGCTTCAGTGATGTCAACATTCAATACGTTGGAAGTATATCTCGAACATTCCTGTAGTGAACATAGGGATAGATATGGCATTGATGATGATGGTGATGGTTCTGCAGATAGATATGGCGGTTGCCATGAGTGGGATTACCTACATTATTTGAAAATCTGCGATGAAGGTTCTAATTCTAGTTGCGGGACCGAATTTGTTCGTTACATTACGACCTATGGTCGCGAGGGTCGTTGGGTTACTGACATATCCCCTCTTCTTTGGATGATCAAAGATGGTGGTTTGAGGAACTTCACCTATCAAGGTGCAAACGGCGGTTGGTTGAATGCCACTCTTATGTTTTCTAATTGGGATGATGATGGGTTAAGGCCTACTCATGGAGAAGTCGCTTTTACTGGTGGCTATTTCAATAGTAATTACAACAATGAATCTGCTCATGATAGAAGATACGATATCAATACTACAACACAGTGGGATAAAGTTGAGATCGCAGCTATCGTGACAGGCCATGGATTTGGCAATGACCCAAATAATTGTGCAGAATTTTGTAATCATGAACACTTCTTTGAGTTGAATGGTAACGATGTGACTCATGATTTCCCTATGGCAGGGAATGGCTCATTATCAAGCGATAAAGAAGGGTGCCAGAAGACTGTTGACATGGGCACGGTTGCAAATCAATTGGGTTCATGGCCATTTGGCAGAGCTGGATGGTGCCCTGGCTTAGATGTTGAACCGTGGTTATTTGACATCACTAATTGGGTTAATTGGGCTGGACAAAATGAGGTGTTATACCAAGGATTATGGGATGGTCAACAATATACTGAAACCAGCAATAATCCGAATATTCGTGCTCTTATTTGGGTGGTATATTATGAAAACACATCTCTAGTAGGGCCTAACTTTGTAGACCTTGGCCAGCCCATCTTTGTCAGCGATGATTCGGTTGGGGAACCTGTTCTTTCAATTATTCAGCGAGTTGACAATCAAACTATTTTGGTTAGAGAAGAGGAAGCAGCAGTAATTGATGATTGATGAATTATTGCTTAGGCGGTGGTGCTGGTAGAGATTCTGAATCAATACCAAGGTTGGGTGTTGCAAGAAGATTGTATTCAGAATCTCTTCTTCTAGCCTTGAATCCTGCTCTAATGATTGCGTATTGCAATTCTTTTTCGGTGCATAGCACCTTTGTGGTACCTGCGGCAGACACTACATTTTCTTCCATCATTGTTGAACCAATGTCATCAGCACCGCCAAAGAGAGCCAGTTGTGCTACATCCATACCCATTGTAAGCCACGATGCTTGAATGTGAGTGATGTTGTCAAAGAAAAGGCGAGAAATTGCAACATGACGAAGATATTCTGCTGGTCCAACTTTTTTGTCCTGATTGTTGCGTTTTCTTTTCTCGCCAAATGTATTGTTATCTAGTTGTACAGTCCAAGAAATAAATGCAGTAAAACCTTGGAATCCTTGTTCATTTGAATTATCTTGTAATTCTCTAATTTTTTCCATGTGTCCTATTCGGTGTGCAGTTGTTTCTCCAAAACCAATAACATTTGTTGCAGTGGTAATAAGGCCGAGTGAGTGTGCCTCACCCATCACTTTTATCCAGTTCTCCCCACTACCTTTCTTTGGAGAAAGACCGAGTCTGACATCGTCTACTAGCATCTCTGCCCCCCCACCAGGTAATCCGTGCATCCCTGCTGCTTGTAGCCGTTTTAGAATGTCGATAGTTGGTAAGCCGCATACTTTAGCAATACCTTCAATTTCTATTGGTGAAAAACAATCTAAATGGATACTTGGATGGTTCCTTTTCAAAAATGTCAACATTTCTTCATACCATTCAATTGGTAATTCAGGGTCTACTCCTCCTTGCATTAGAATTCTACTGCCTTCGATGTCTTCTAACTCCTTTATTCGGGCACTAATTTGCTCTTTTGTTTGAAGATATACACCCTCTGTATCTGGCGGTCTATAGAAGGAACAGAACTGGCAATTGATAGTGCATGCATTGCCATAGTTGATGTTTCTGTCAATCAAATAGGTCGCTTCACTTGGATCAGTAAATTGCCGTCTTTGGTGAAGTGCAACCTGTCGTAATGAATTGAAATCTGCTTTGTCATAGAGAATAATGGCATCTTCTACAGTGAGGCGAGGAGGATTAGATTGAGATTGCTCCTCAATAATTTCCTGCCAATTTTTCAATGGCTCACCTTCTGTAATATTAAGCGGCGGACCCAATAATTGATTCCAAATCTGCTATGGTTTTCGGGCAATCATCAGATAGAACATCGCATCCATTTTCGGTAATTAACACATCATCTTCAATGCGAATACCAATTCCAGCCCACTTTTCATCAATATCTACATCTGGTCGCCAAGCTCCAAAGTATAGACCCGGTTCAATTGTTAATACCATCCCAGATTCAAGTATTCGAGGTGTATCATCTGGCGCATATACTCCCACATCGTGGACATCCAAACCTATCCAATGACTTGTTCGGTGCATGAAGTAAGTACCAAGTTGTTCACTTGACATAGCCTCTTCTAATGTCGGCCCAGAGATAATTCCAAGGTCAAGTAATCCTTGTGCTAGAACTTTTTTTGCAGCGTTGTGCGGGTCGTCAAATGTTGCGCCTGGTTTACACATTGATATTGCTGCCATTTGTGAATCAAGTACGAGTTGGTATAGGATTGCTTGTGCTTCGGTGAACTTGCCATTTATCGGCCATGTTCTAGTAATGTCGCTTGCATATCCGGCAATTTCACACCCAGCATCAATGAGTACCAATTCACCATCATTTACGGGCGAATTATTTTCATTATAATGTAGAATTGTTGCGTTGTCTCCACCACCTACAATACTTGGATACGACCATTGGCTTCCATTGTGGATGAAACAGCCTTCAATCACTGCTTGAATTTGATATTCTGCCATTCCAGAAAATGCTTGTTGCATGGACTCAATATGGGCGGCAGAACCAATTCTGCAGGAATGACGCATCAGCGCAATCTCTGTTTCTGATTTCATTAGTCTTAGTTCTGCGATAACCGGCCGAGGGTCGCAAAGATTTGCTGGCCCAAACCCAGTACGCTGGCGCATTCTACTAGTTTCTAACAATGCATCATCAACAACTCTGTCTACAATATCAGATAGCCCTCGTTGGTGGTAAACATTAGTGCTTTTTTCTAACTCAGATGCAAGAATATCAGTAATATCTTCAATTGATTCTGCCCTATCAATTGGGAATTGATTTGTCGCTTCATCCAATCCAATACGCAGTCCAGTCCATGTTTCTTTCAATGTATCACGCGGAGGGATGAACAATAATGATTTCATTTCACCTCCACGATTTGAGATACAAAAAACGGCGTCAGGTTTACTCCATCCTACAAAATAGAGCATATCCGAAGAAGCTCGGTAAGGGTATTCTACATCCGCACTACGAATTGACTCAGGGTTATTGACGATGATCAATAGTGAATCGTTTTCCACAACATTGGCTATTTTTAATTGACGGGAGCGCAATTCATCTATGGTTGGGTGGTCAGGAGTTTGGGATAGGTCCAAGCCATGCCCCTCAAACATATTACACCGTCAAGCCCGACTCTTATTTAGCATTCAGTCTAATTCATCGTTGTCAAAATCAGCATCAACAGCCTCATCTTCTCTATTTTCTCTAGAAAGTTTAGGAATCCACTTGGGGATATCGCTTTCTCTACTATCTCGTGTAATTTTCAATGTTATTAGAGATAATAGTACCAATACAACCATGAAAATAAACATCATATTCATTTCCCCACCGACCGATGAAATCATCGATTCTGTAAGGGTTAGAGGTTCAGTCCAATCGGGGTCTGATTGAGTTCCTTCAATTCCAACCAAAACTTCAATGAAATCAGAGTCGCCATCATCATCAGTCACACTGAGAGTAATTAGGTGGACCCGTGATTCATCTTTTATCCACACTCTTCTCATTATTTGCTCCCTGCCAAGAGATACTGGTTCGCCATCAACATACCAGACATAGGACAGCCCTCCTAGGTCATTCTCACTATCTTGGCTAGCCGATGCATCCACAGTCCAAATTGATTCATCTGGCAATTTAATAACCTCATTAGTGTCAAATGAAATACCTTCAATACTTGCAGTTGCTACTGGTTTGATATTGTTTACAATCAATGTGATATTGGTGCTGTTTGATAATCCAGATGTATCTGTGACAAGGACCATGACATCAAAAGTCCCGGACTGATTTGCATACCAGTTCCAACTTTTTTCAGTTCCCAAATCATAAACCATTGGTGGATTTGTTTCACCAACAATTCTCATTATGAAGGTGAACCTCAATCCATCCTTCCCCCAAACAGGGTCATCGGAATTGCTAGCATCGAATCGAGCCAACTCAGATTCATTTACTTCTGAAGTACCACTTAGTATGGCGATTGGGCGTTGATTGTGTAAAGCAATGGCGGTGCATGCTGTTGAGGAATAGTTTCCAGAGTTATCTCCTGCTCGTACAACAAATAACCACCATCCATCATCATATTGTGAACTCTGAATTTCAATGTTGAAAGTTTCACTATCTGAATATGATATCCCATTTGAATTCCAGGACTCTACACTAATGAACTGAGATAATACTCCTCGATTGCAAAAATGATTGGCCTGATTTGACCTAATTGCCGACCATTCTAGAGTTGGTTGGTAACCAACGGGGCTAACAGCAACCCCTGCGATATTCATGTCTCCACGCCAATCAATCCCCATTTCGGGATCAATAATAATCAGATGTGGGGGAAGTGCTGTACCGTCTTGATTAATGAATAACAAAAGATGTTCCTCTGTAATTTGTTGTTCAGAATCTATCACTGCAACGGTTAGAGTACAAGCACAGTTTGTAATTTCACTATTGTTAAGTTGAATATTGAATGACCACGATTTCGTTGATGGGTCTGGCCAAGTCAGATTTTCAATCAATGAATTCAAGGCAGAACCTTGAGATACAATATCTCCTTGGTTTTCCAATTGCCAAATTAGTTGGGTGGGGAAGGTATCATCCCATACAGTTCCATTTAATGAGATGTTGTCACTGTATAGTGCCCCATTTTCAGCTTGGATAAGAAGCGTAGGTTGAGGGTTGTTATCGCTGAGAGAGGGTGGTGGCGTAGATTCTAGGTTTGAACTATTTTGTGAGACTGTTGCAGGCATTGATGCGAGAATGAACGATGTGATGAGTAGGGTAACCCACCCGATTCGCATCTTCATAATCAATTGTCACGAGACTCTATACTATCAAGTCTAACGCAAAGTGCTCAGTTGTAGAGGTAATTGATTACTCAAGCCCACTGGTCACAATGTTGCCCTTGCCCTGGGAAACTGTTTCCTTCCTTAGGGTTCGTGTGCCATTTGTGCTCACAGTCGTTGTCGTATCCATCACCATCAACATCCATCTTTGCATCAGCGCCGTCAAATGGGTCAAACCGGAAGTAATACTCCCAGCCGTCAAACATTGAATCGCCGTCAGAATCCATATGGTATACTTCAGGTCCATCTTCAAGACTGTCAAAGTCAGTATCATTGTAAACAGGATTAGTTCCATTCAGCATCTCTTCATAATTGGTATAATTTTCCAAATCATTGTAGAATTTTGCACCATCTGGGTCATTTGGGTCAATGTGGCAAAGCGAGGAAGTAGGGTCATTCCATCCCGGGCAGAACCGATTCAGTTCGGCAGTTCTATTCAAACCGTCTCGGTCAAAGTCTTCGTCACCATCTTTGATGCCATCCATGTCGCTGTCGTCAAGCGCAGGGTCCATCGGACCCCTAGCACCCAGATTTTCAAGTGTGAGGTTGTCTACAAGACCTTCAGAGATTGCTTGAGCACTATACTTTACTTCCCAGCCATCTGGTAGTTTGTCAGAGTCTGTATCATCGTTGACAGGGTTAGTATCCCACCTATCTGGGCCCTCCAAGTCATTTGCTAACGAATCGTTGTCAATGTCGTAGTCAGAATCGGCTAGGGAACCCATAGCAGGGTCAAGAGCCCAGCGTCCACCTGTTTGAGGTAGTGAGAAATCTGTAAGGTTCATTTCCCACAAGAAATACTTGGGGTCAGGTTCACCGTCATTGTTCATATCTGCACCAGATTGGAATCCTTGAATCCAGTTGTTCCACAACCATCCTCCTGGCCCTCGTGTGCATCCAACATCATCGCAACCAGGTGGTTGCCAGTTGTTTGTAGTAACCCAAAGGCTGTGTGAGTTTGTATTATCCATTGCGGATTGAACTTGCATTTCCCATCCATCTAACATTCCATCTTGGTCAGTATCATTTACGAGCGGATTGGTTGCTGCTTGCCAAGGGCGAGGGATGTATAGGACTTCATTCCCATCCTTTAGGCCATCATCATCAGAATCAGAATCATTTGCGTGAGTGACATAGTTGTCCAATCCCATGACCACTTCTTCACCATCTTCTAGTCCATCAATATCGGTATCAAACATACTTGCGTTGGTAAAGTATTGTTCCCCTTGCCATTGAAAACCATCAATTGCCTCAACATAATCTTCCAATCCATCACTGTCAGTATCTTTGTTTGAAGCGTTAGTGAAAGTTTCACCAAACTCTCTCCAATCAGTAAGTCCGTCATCATCAGTATCGACGTCACCTGGATCCGATGTTACTAGGACGTGGTGAACACCTCGGCTGACAACTAGAATATTCCAGCCCATTACTTCAATTCCATCTTTGAGCCCATCACCATCAGTATCTGCCTTTAGTGGGTCCGTTGAGCGACCATCAATAATGCCGTCATTATCACGGTCACGTGCTTGGTACTCCATTAAATTGGTAAACATTTCATCATCTTCAACGATGACCATCCAAACATATTTTCGGCTAGTAACTTCATTTTCAATAGTTGGGCCGTTGAGCAGAGATAGAGCGGGAATTTCGTAAACATAACCTGCGCTAGGTGCTTTGAGAGGAACAGTTTCTTCACTTCCTCCTGCATGAGTAATTTTTGCGTATGCTACAGTTTGATTTTCCTCAACATAATCCATTAATTCCACAGTAATTGAGTATACTCTTGCAATACCTATCAAATCGCTATACACAACATTTCCGTTCCCATCAACATCCCAGCCATCTAGGTCAGGGTCTTCGTAAGCGTTTCCACCATCAACTGGATTCAAGCCGTTAGTAGCTTCCCAGCCATCTGGCATTCCATCTTCATCTGTATCTGATGTTAGTGGGCTGGTAAAATTCGCAGGGCCCCATGTTCTTGCAACATCGTATTCTGCTCTGTTGTTCAAGCCGTCTTCATCATCATCGCCGTAAGCATCTGATGCATTTGCAGGATTCAAGATAGTATCGTAACAATATTCGAATCCATCTGGCATTTGATCTCCATCAGTATCCCAATCACCAGGGCCATTGTTTCTACCGTCTCCATCCATATCTTCAAGGAACCAGTCCATCGGATTTACTGTACTTGGGAATGAGTTGAGGAGAGTGGTGAAAGGGCCGTTCTTTGTTGGCCCGTTGAGTACTACCTTGCCACAAACAACATTGAGTTCAATTTGGGCCATTGAAACTTCAACTTGGTCACTCACTAGGTCGCCATCACTGTCTTCTGCTAGTGGATTAGTCCCATAACTCTCTTCGGCAAAATTTGGAAGCCCGTCTGAATCAAAGTCAAGTACAGCGTCACATGAATGTCCTCCAGCAAAGTTTTCCAATTCATTCCACAAATCTTCACCAAAGGTAAGTTCTAGGTTGACTTCTGATTCAGGGTCAAGAAGGACACAATCCCAATTTGCTCCAAGAGGGTCAAAGAGGGTTAGTTCTCCTGATTGGGTGACCATATCAAAGGTATAGAGTGATTCCCACTTATCATTGAGTCCGTCTCCATCAGTATCATTTCTTCGAGGGTCAGTGCCAAGTTCCATTTCCTCTAGGTTTACGAGTCCATCCTTGTCAGGGTCTCCAAGAGGTCCATTGTCAGGGTCAGGCCAAGTTTCGTCAGTTCCAGAGTTATCGTCTCCACTGTCAGTTTCAGTCTCAGCAATTGTATCATCTAATCCAGCATCACCACTATCTAGTGGGTTTAATCCTGCTTCAACTTCATACCCATCAGTCATTCCGTCCCCATCAGTATCTTCGTCATTAGGGTCCGTGCCGTAGGTGTTTCTTTCTAGCCTATCTCTTAGTCCGTCGCCATCTGTATCTGTAGCATCGCCGTTAAGGCTAGTATCATCATCGAGAATGTCATCTGCACCATCTTCAAAGTCGACTGCAGTACTCATTATGCTGCCAGCAATACTGTATGTTCCTGCTAGGCAGAGAGTGACTGTAATCGCTACAACTGCCCATTGATTATGTGTCAATGTCATATTCTTCACCACTGGCCATAGGCCAATCCTTCCTCACGACTTAGAGTGCCATGTTTAAGGTTTAACCGAGGCCGTGCGGCTGATGCTCAAGGAAAAGGATGGTCTAAATGGGGTCATGCGAGGTCGTGAAGGCTAGAGATTTCAAAAAAATGGCCATTATGAGAGGTAGACCAAGTAAGGTGCGATGGCCGCGCTTCTACGCGCTCCCATGCGGCCGATAATACGCCGGCAGCGATTGCCGGATGGAAGAGTGCAGGGAGGTGCAATTTTATCCCACCCGCCTCGTCAATTTGTTCGGCAGATTTCACCCCTCCCAAACCTAATCTTGTTAGGAATCTGTGGCCAACATGAATCCAGTGATCTAATTCAGCTACAAGCACCATTGAATCGGTTTCAAGAAATCTTTTCCTACTCGCTTCAGCAAATCCAGACCACACTTTTTTTCTTTCTTCATCTTGAATTGAATTCCATGTATATCTTTCAGGGCTTGATGGTTCTTGGTTGAATACCTGAGGCATAATACTCTCTTCGAACCTGAGAAACATATCTCGACGCAATCCCATCATTCTAATTCCATCAATTGACCATTGACCAGGCCCTTCATGAAATGCTAGTTCTAGGGGGTGCATACCTTCTGCAATACTATCAGACGCATCATCATCTTGCCACCTTTCATCGACTTTTTGTGCAGGTGGGATCTGCCTTCTATCAGTTTCAAGGGTGACAAGACACTCAGCATTCCCATCGTCAGTCCAGTGGAATCGATACCTAGAATCAGTCAAGATTTCGTAGGTGGCTGCAGCCAATCCTGCGGCTATTGCAGAGTGTGCTCTGTGATGAATTATTATTTTTGTAGAACTTTTTTCTTCCTTCATTAATTCAATTTGGCCAAATCCTCTAATATTCCAATTTTCATTTACCTGTTCAAATCTCTTTTGCATCCTTTTCCTTTTGAAAAATGAGTTGACTAATTCTTCAGATGTTCTTAGGAATCGATATTCTTCAGATTCAGCTGCTGCATGGGCAAGTTTACGACCAAGTGGATGGCCTAGTGATTTTTCTACTTCTCCAACCCATAATTCAAATTCACTTACTGAGATGAAATAATGAGGTTCATTGCCACCATCTTGTTCTATCAATAGTCCCCTTGTGGAGGGGTGAAAACTCTTCTTTAACAAATCAGAGAACCACGGAGTGCCTCCATCTGAGGTTTCATCAACTAGGGGCATAAGCGCCACTGTGGGGGTCACCTCCATTGTAGTTTCTCATTCAAGTTCAGTACTATTGGTGAATGAAAGTTCTTTTCATCTCGGTGGTCCAGAAGTGGGGCCATCGTCATTTCCTTTTGGAGGATTAGGCGCAGGCCTTCGCCCAGGCCGTTTCATTGTTGCTTTTTCAGACTTAATTGAGTGAATTGGAACTTGTTTTCCTTCAACATCTGTTTCCATGATAGGGACACGGCTTGTATCCTTTCCAGTTCTATCTGATGCAAGAGCTGTTCTGAGATTTTTCCCGCGGTATGCAGCAGGGCCAACTAATCTTTCTAATGCACGTTGACCAGTTTCCACAGGTTTTGGCCTCTTATTCCACCACTCAACAGGTAGGGGTGTGCAGCGTGGAAGTGATTTGGTTCGCATTTTCTTGTGTCTTTTTGCTAGATTTGTTTTTACAGATTTAGTAGATTTTTTAGGTAATCTAACAACTAACCAGCCTGGTATTCCGAGGTCATAAACAACCCCATTTATGGTCACCAATAGACCAGAGAGGAGTAAGTGAGTCCCAACGGGTATTTGGTTTTGGTCAAATTTGACGTTATATCTTTTTAATCTCTTTGCGTATGTAACCATAGCCTTTTGATCACGATGTTTGATAATTCTTCTTTGTTGTCTTCTAAATCGCAGACTGAAGAAGTGTAGGGTACACAATGAAATAAATATAGCAATACTTAGAACTTCACTTTCACTTCTAGTGTATGCAATCATCCCACCTATTATCCAGATGGGAACTAGTACAAACCAATTGAAAATTCTCCAAGCAAATGGAGGAGTATAGCGTGGTGGTACTTCTCGTTGGACCGCTTCGTGAGCAGCAATGAAAATATTAGCATTAATCGCTTCATCTTCTCCTCCTTTAGATAGTAGGGCGGCGATAGCATTTGCAGGTGCTTCATCAATCCAACGCCGCTTATCTTTCGGGTTTGCTTCTATTATTGCAGTCTCCAACTCATTTATTGGGGCTGCAAAGCCGAGGATTGAACCCAATGCTTTCACGCGCGGGTCTTCTGGTGCACTGATTTGCAACTCTTCGAAAACATTGAGAGCATCAAACCAATCTCCTGAATCTATCAAACAGAGTGCGATTGCAATCCTTGCTTTGGTACTATTTGGGTTGCGTCTTATAGCCTCAATTGCTAATTCCAATGCATCCTCATGACGTCTTTGTGCCCTAAGTTTAGCAATTGAACTGGCCATCGCATGAAGTGTCAGTGGGTCGTGGTAAAGTGTGTGTATGGAGGTATCAGGTGACCACGTAAGTAATCTTTTTTGAGTTTCTTGGAGGTAATGGATTACTGAACTATCCTCCCAATCATAGAAGTCATCTGTTGTGGCAGTTCCATCCCATGGGTCGAGCCATTCTGCAACAAATGAAAGGATTTCTGGTTCATCATAACCCTCGGGTTGTTCAAGCCCACGCAACGCTTCTTTTGCAGCATCAAGTCGGCGTGAGGCTATATGGCCTGCAGCGATAATCATTCTCGCTTCATCGTCTTCGCCTCCTTGCTGTGCTAATAATTTTCTAGCAACATCTATTGCTTCTGGCCACAATCCTCGCATTGCACATTCAAGCATTCTCGCCCTGCTTTTTTCAAGTTGGACAATTAGTTGGTTTCCCTTGATGGTATCTGATTGGAATCTTCTTAATGCGTCAATGTCATCTCTAAATGCAGCATCTTCAACATATTCACGCATCCAGTCGCCACCACCAGATAGAATTGCACCATCTCGGCGCTCATCTGGATTCAAGTCAAAACGTAGATTTTTCATTACTGAGAATCTGCTCATACTGAGAATCCAAGTTAACAAGAAAATAGCTTGGCCGGCAGCGATAAATTGCCATGTTTGTGAAAGTAACACTTCTTCAGCCAGTAACGGAGACGATTCCCCATACGGCATTAGGTGACTGAATTCTTTGTAGGTTTGAAGAATAATTAGCAAGATGGAATAGCCACTAAATCCTGCTAATCCAAAGAATAGTACATTTCCTTGTACAGATACTTCACTTCGTATTTCTCTTGGTCTTGCAAGAATGACGCCACCAATGCCTGCGAATGTTTGTCCTCCAAGAAATAGGTTACGAGTCAATTCAAAAATGAAAGCAAGTCCGACTACTGCAACGTTTAGCATCAAAAATGATGCAAGAACAATTTCTAGGGATTTTAGTGAAATTAACTTTTGTAGCACCGGATTATCTTCGACAAATTGGTATATTTCCCAGCCAATAATACCACCTAAATCTAACATTGAATTTGAATTCACAGGGTTTTCTAATTCTACATAGACAAGAGTGACAATACCATTAATGGCTGTTAATGGCATAGTTGCTAGGATGATAATAATGACAAATGCCGAGAATCTTTTGAAAACACCTGGGCTATCGGGGTCAATAGCTGTGGATTTTCCCTTCATTGTCCGCCATTTATTGATGATTAGAGTATTCCATGAAGCACCCATGATTCTACCGTATGCTAGGATTGTTGGAGCCATGAAAGTCAATAGGGCAAATCCAATCCATCGGATAAACACTTCTTGATTCTCGCCAAATTCGGATTTTTCATACCCTATGAAAAGTACAAACCCTGTTGAAACGATTACAACTAAAAAGGTAGAAAACGAACCATAAAATCGCATCAACAAAGTTAGTTTTCCTTTATCTACCGAATGTTTTGAGAGTTGAGCATACAAAGTGACGAAAGGAGAAATAATGACAGGGAAAGCGATCAATATCAACATCATGTAAATGACAGGCTGGTAAAATGTAGAGGGTTGAACTAATAGTTCTGCTACAACCAATAATATCCCTGTCATTGCCAAAAGATATGCTAGTGAGCCAATACTAACTCCTGGTGCTCGAAGTAATTTCATCGTTTCTCTTCTATTTTTACTCAGACGATGTACTTCATACAATCCTTCATCTACTTCAAATGCTACTTGTAGATTTGAAAGAGAAAGAGGAAGTAGCCAGCGCCAAAGAACCAATCCACCAATAATTGCGATGACTAAGGGGATCATCAGGGCTGGTTGAAAAGTTCCTGCCGAAATGATGGTGGGTGCGGCTGAAACAGTTGGCAATAATGAGATGAAGGAGAAGGCAACTACAGCAATTGCAGTCCGCGAAAGCGATGCCCCTCCCCTCTCCATTGTTGTCGCAGTGGTGACATCAATTACTAATCGCTTGCGCCGTTCAGGGCCCTTAGGCCCTGAGGTGGGTTTGTTTTTGACAGGAATAATTAATTTTTTGAAAGAAAAGTTTCAATCCGGTCAAATGCTTCACAAAGAACATCAACATCAGGAAGGTATACCATTCGAACAAACCCGCTTCCATACTCTTTGCTGAACCCAGAACCATGTACCATCAATACTTTTTCTTGTTGTAATAATTCGAGAACAAACGCTTTATCATCGTTAGCCCACTTTGGGTTGGTTAGCTTAATGAAAAGATAAAATGCACCACCTGGTGTTTGAGCCTCCATGCCATCTATAGATGATATCCGCTTCATGCAATAGTCTCTTTGGGTTAGGAGTTTAGTACGATAATCATCCATCCAAGAATTATCAGAAGTAAGCCCTGCTAGGTATCCCATTTGTGCAGGGGTGGAAGCGCAAAGTCTTGAGCGAAGAAGCCTTTCAATCCCGTCACGCACTAGCAAAAGTCGATTATTTGGGTCATAAAATGCCATGTAGCCAATTCTCCATCCGGGAGCATAGTAGACTTTACTAACGCCATTCATCGTCAATATCGGTACACTGCTGCCAATTTCTTTTGCCATACCAGCAACCGAAATATGGCTGTCGTCAAAGTTCAAACCATCATAAATTTCATCTGCAATAATGATGCAATTTGGCCACTCTGCAGCAATTTCTAGCATACCCTTGACAGTTTTTTCATCTGCAATCCCACCTGTTGGGTTATTTGGATTAATCAAAACAAGGAGTCTGACAGAGTCATCCATCTTAGCTTGAATATCTTCTAGGTCTGGAGCCCAACCGTTTTCTGAATCAAGACGATATTCAACTGTGGTCCCGCCAAAAAGCGGCGGGTAAGTCATGTATGGCGGGTAATGAGGACCTGGTGAAAGTACTTTGTCACCCGACTGCAATACGGCTGCAAAAACCAGTTGCAGCGCTTCGGTAACACCATGGCAAACATAAACATCATCCGTTGAACAAGGCCAACCTTTCCCATTTTCGTCTTGTGAAATTGCTTCACGTAACTGCGGGAGTCCGTAGGAATGAGAATATCCGTTCTCTTGACGAGCAAGCGAGTTTTGGAATGCCTCAATCATGTGTTCGGGAGTTGGTAATCCAGGATAAGCCAAAGGATCTCCAATGTTCAATTTCAAAATCTTGTGGCCCTGCTTTTCCAGTTCTGTTGCTGGCACCACCACATCACGAATTGCATACTCAATTTGTGCTGCTCGGGGGGCTACTGGAATCGGCTTCACATTTTCCCCTCATTTTGGCTGACTAGGGTTGAGGTTGTCAGAGTGTCGCTTCAGTGACCCCTGCCATTTCACATATTTCAGAAAAATAATTGTGGGGTACTGGTTGTACACTCAGTCGTTGACCTTTTTGTAGAAGTGGCATCCCTTCTAACTTGATATTTTGCTTTAGGTCGGGAAGTGATAATGGTTCACTAAATGGGATAACTGGTTTAATATCAATCATTATCCATCGTGGGTTTTCAGGGGTGGCTTTTGGGTCAAAATAGTTTGATTTTGGGTCTTGAGCAGTAAAGTCAGGATATCCTTCTTTACAGACTTTTGCAATGCCTGCAATATGTGGTGGTTTGCAATTTGAATGATAAAATAGAACAAAGTCACCTAATTTCATACTGTCGCGCATGAAGTTTCTAGCCTGATAATTTCTCACTCCATCCCAATGTGTAGAACCATCAATTACTAATTGCTCCCAAGGGTAAACATGTGGTTCACTTTTCATCAACCAGTAGTCAACCATGTTATTGGCGGTATCGATGAGGTCTATTGCCTTCACGATAGAATGTCACCAAGCATCATGGTCAATTCTTTGGGTTGGGATTGCTAAGACTACTTCTTCATCTTCACCTTTCTCAATTAGGCGGGCTGCTCTTATCATAGATGCCGAACCGCCTACTAAACCGGCACCACTTTCGATCATTATCGTGAATATTGCTGGCAGAAGTAACAGGGCTGACGATGCCGCTACAATTAGCAGGATGATGATGACTTTAACGAAAGGTTTCAGTGCAGGAATTGGTATGAAGAAAGCTGTCGCTAATCCCAAACAAGTAACGACCACCGCTTCTATCAGTGACATCCCTGTTGTTGTGCATGCTTCTTTGACCGCTTCAATAGTCCCTCCATTCTCACGAACTCTATTGGCAATGTGGATACTGAAATCAATTCCTACACCAACCAAAATGGAACCTATCATAACCGTGACAAGTGACAGCGTGACATCCATTTGTTTCATCACTAACCATTGCATGGCTACCGTGAAAACAACAGGAAGAGTCGTTAACAAAGCATATTTTGGATCTCTAAATACAATTGCAAGAGTCAGTACGGTTGCAGCCAATGCGAATCCTAGTGAAGTCCATTGGGAGCCGACAATCAAATCATTAACAGCAATTGTCACCGCTGCAACTCCAATTAAGTCAGAAGAAGCAATTCCACCAGGGTAATTTTGGTTCGCATAAATATTCACTTCGTCAACAGCAGCTTGAGTTTCTTGAACATTCATGAATGGCATATCAATATAGATTAGACTTCTTTGATAGGTTTCGTTGATGAAGAGTTGCCTCGTTTCTTGTGTTAAAGAGGCATAGAATACGTCGAGAAGGAAAATTTGAACCCGTTTATTTGCATCATCTTCAGTATTGAAGGTCGTTAGCACTCGCCAGAATGTCGCATCTTGTTCATTTTCTCTGTCAAATATGACTTCACAGACTTCTTGCCCTGTTCCTCCGGGGATGGCACTACAAAATGGGAGTACAGTAGTTCCAGATAAATTGACAGATACACCAACAGATTTCATTAGGAATACGATGCTAATGGCATTTGTTCTTCCTACTCTGTCTGTACGGTTTTCGAGCATTTCAATATCTTGCAATTTAGCAAAGGGGTCGTCGTTTTCCGTGGAATCATCATCCCTGTCTCCTGCAATAGCCCCCTCAACTAACAGCATTCCTATTTGTCCGGCGTTGAACTCTTCGCTGTATTGTTTCATTTTGAGAATTGGCGGTTGACCTTGTGGGGCCATGTCAAGGAGGTCAATATTTTCTTCAACTTGTGGTCTTGCCCAAACTGACGAAAGAAGCATTAGAATAAAGAAGATGCTAAGGGTGGTTTTTGCCCAATTAATTGGTTGCTCAACCACGAATTCAATTATCTTAGGCGGTGGATGGCTTGGCTTTTTCAAATCTAATAACATTGTTAAATTTGGCACCATTATCATAGTTAAGAAATAGACAATAATAATGCCGGCTGCTAGAGCAATACCTACAGTTTGAATAGGGGCCATTGGCGTAGAAACTAAGGAAATGAAACCAATAACTGTTGTAATCGCCGATAGTAATACTGCCTTCCCTACTGATTGTAAGGCAATAGCCATTTTATTTTCAGGCGTCCCACTTTCTTCTGCGTAACGGTTGGTTATGTGAAGTCCATATGAAACACCCAGCGCAAGTAATATCGGACCAACAATAATCACCGTCATTGTCACTTCATAATCTAAATATCCGATAATTCCAAGAGTCCACCAAACAGAACATAGAGTAGGCAAACCTGAAATGATAACGACTTTTATTCCTTGAATTATTCGGACTCGACCTGTTTGAATAACATCAGAATGGAAAATAAACAACCCCACGGCAACAGCAACGATTCCTAGTGGGAAAATTTGCCAAAAGAGAACAAATGAATATTTTGTTACTGAGTTTGTGATTGGTACTGGTCCAGTAAGAGTCATTGTCAATCCTAAGCATTGAGGTGCCGAACTGTTTTGACCTTGTCCAGGATTTTCACACCCGGATGTATCCTCATTCCAATTATTTTCGAATGAAATTTGTTCAATCCAACACTCTGTATAGGTGATAATATCTGTGTATGCTTCAATTTGACGTTGCCCTCCAGTCTTACATACTTCTGGTATTTCGGTTGCGAGGAATCCTTCATCAACGACACCGATAATAATTACAGCTCTATTTGGATAACCATATTTTTCTATCGCACTATTGCCAACATCACGGTATAGTTTGTCTTGGGCGTTTGGGGGCAGTTCTCCAATAATTTGGTTAACTCTGTTTTGGTCATCTGGAATACTATAGCCGCCAATCGTATCACCTAAGTCATCAATTTGTTCATTGATTTGTTGAGAGAGATTATCGCCACCCAATGCGTTTGTGACAAACGCTTTTGCGACTCTTGGGGCAGAAGAATTCACTTCTTTAACAACTGTAGATATTGATAAAACGTAGATGATACCATCTTCCTCTCCACCATCTGAAACGGCTTTATTCAGTTGCCTTTCAATAATATCTAATTGTTTGAGAATCTCAACGTTAGTTACACCTTGTTCTTCCGATTCTACATAAATAATCATTGCATTTGTGGTCCAATCTTCTTCAATTGTTGAGATATCATCTTTGACAGATGAACCATCAGGGAGATATACTTCTAAATCTCCATTTACATTCAGTGCAGCAGTTCCAGTCCATTTATCCAATATTCCAGAATGGAAAAGAAAGAATGACGTGACGAGGAGGCACAGTACTACTGTTGGTGCTGGGAATCTAGTTAATGTGCCAAATACCGTCATCTTTCGCAATTCTTTTCGAAGTCGCCTAGGCGCTGCAAGAATTGCTTCAATTGCGACCTCGGAATCAAAATCGCTAATCTTATCTTTAACCAAAGATGTGGTATCTGAGATCTTGGTTGAGAACTTAGATGGTGCTAACGGGGAAGGCACTTCTTCGGCTGAATCATCATCCGGTATGGCTACCACCGAATAGGCGTGCCATCAATCCACCCTTTAATCTCTCAGACAAATGGGCACGCTTACGCGTGTTTGATGCGTTGTATTGAATAATCGAACTTGATTTGATAATCAACACAATATTCGTATAATTTTTGGTACTAGTGTCAATCTTGTATTATCGGTATGCTCTTGAATAGAGACCTTTGCGATGGAAACAAGGACGCTTGCTGTTGACGTGTAAGAAGGCCTTGGTGGGATAATTAATGGCAGATCCGCGAATTACCGAAAAACGTTGGACAATTGACCTAGAAAAGAAAATTCAGGAAGAGCATTACGCCGATAAGGAAGCGTACAATGCTCGATACGGTTTCAATGCAGATTCCGATAAAGAATTATTCGTTATTGACACACCTCCTCCCTATCCAAGTGGGACATGGCATATTGGTGCGGTTGCTCAATATTCAATGATTGATGTAATAGCTCGTAGCCAGAGGTTAATGGGAAAGGAAGTATACTTTCCATGGGGCGTTGATAGAAACGGAATTAACATTGAATTCACAGTGGAGAAAAACAGTGGCAAGAAGATGAAAACTTACGATAGAGAAGAGTTCCTCAAATTGTGTGAAGTAACTATAGAAGAGTTCACTCAGGCTATGAGAGACACTGCAAGTCGTGTGGGGCTTTCTTGTGATTTTGCTAAAGAGTACCTAACCGACTCACCTGAATATCGAGCAGTAACTCAAGCAATATTCGTGGATTTATTCAAGCGTGGTGAAATCGTTGAAGACTTACGCCCGAATATTTACGACCCCGTTGAAGGTACCACGATTGCTGATGCGGAGGTTGAGAGATTACAGCGAATGACTCAACTTGTTGATGTCAAATGGTCAACCGAAAATAGCGATGAACTTGTAATTTCTACAACACGACCAGAATTAATTTGCGCTTGTGGTATTGTTGTTGT
Organism: Methanobacteriota archaeon; assembly: GCA_018650285.1. GTDB lineage: Archaea > Thermoplasmatota > Poseidoniia > Poseidoniales > Thalassarchaeaceae > MGIIb-Q1. Next base: position 112,202 of record JABIGF010000015.1, on the reverse strand, counting down.
ACATCCCGATGACGAGAGATATCAGCATCTTATTGGCCAAAAAATTCAACTTCCAGTTGAAGTGGTAGGTCGAACTACTAGTGTTGAAATTCAAGCACATCCTTCAGTCAAGTCTGATTTTGGTTCTGGAGTCTTAATGGTATGTTCGTTTGGAGACCAGAACGATGTGGCGGTATTCCGTGAACTTGGTTTGACACCGTTTCAAGCAATTGGTTTGGATGGATGTATGACCGAAGTGGCTGGCCCACTTGCCGGAATGCCGGTTAAGGCCGCAAGAGAAGCGGTCATTGTCAGTCTAGAAAATGATGGCAGAATAGTTGCAATTGAGGAGAGACAACAAGAAGTCCCGGTTTCAGAGAGAGGGAAGAATCCTGTGGAAACCATTCTTCTAAAGGAATGGTATGTCCGCCAAACTCACAAGCAAGAACGATTGGCAGAATTAGCAGATCAAATCAATTTCATACCACCTAGGAACAAACAATTTTTACTTGATTGGATGGATAACATTTCCATTGATTGGCCAATAAGCAGGCGACGTTGGTATCATACTGAGATTCCCATTTGGTATTCAGAAGATGAAACTAAGGTTGTAGTGCCGCCAGAGGGAACCTATGTGCAACCTTGGAAGGACTCGCCACCAAACGGTTCCCGAGTTCTTGACCGCGAGACTCGTGAAGATTTGGGTTCATGGGAGGATATAGGCAGTTCATTAGGGGAAATGGTTGGTGAAGAAAAGGTATTTGACACATGGATGGATTCTTCGAACTCAAATCTATTTGTTTCTGGATATCTAAAGGAAGAATCCACATTTAAGCGAGCGTTCCCTACTGGAATACGCCCTCAAGGTAAAGAAATTGTTAGAACTTGGCTTTATTACACTCTACTAAAATCAGCCCTTCTTTTTGATAAACCAGGGTTTCAAAATGTTTGGATTGATGGTCTTGGCATGGACCCGTGGGGTAGAAAAATGTCAAAATCACTAGGTAATGGAATTGATGCAGATTCTGTACTAGAATGTGGAGCGGGTGGCCGAACTGGGGCTTGGAAGGTCAAAGGGCCCGATAAAACCGTCAATTTGAGGGCTAATAAAATTGGTTCTGAGTGTTTCAGATTGTGGAAGGCTTGCGATGCACAAGTAGGCGACGATTTCCAAATAAATCCCGAAGAGATTGAAGCAAAATATTACGGCGTATTGACAAAAATATTCAATGTTGCAAGATTTGCTAGCCAGTTCGAAATACCAACTGAATTAGACACACCCCCTACCAATTTGACAGTCTCTGACAAATGGATTTTAGCAGAATTTTCGTCAGTCAATATTACCGTTGGAAAAGCATGGGGGGAAATTGATATTTACACTGCAGCCCAATCAATCAAAAATTTTGGTACAGGAGTATTCCCTGGGCACTGGCTTGAAATGGCAAAAACCAGATTATATGATGGCGACCAATCAGCAGCTTGGACAGTCCATCGAATCGTTCGTGACTTGCTAACAATGTTTAGCCCAATTTGTCCGTTCTTGTGTCATCATCTTTCAACCACTTTGTATGGCGAATCTGCAGTTGACGTCCGCCAGTATCCTAGTTTGCCTGTTGATTCACTTGGGGATGAGGAAGAAGGCCATTCTTTGCGAGCATTAACCAATACGATTACTGATTTTAATTCTGATGTATGGGCGGCCAAGAATGAGGCCGGGCTTGGACGTGGTAAGCCGATTTCAGGGATTGAAATACCTAGTGAATTAATTGAGTTCGCCGAACATTTGTCGGCTATGCACAAATTAGAATAATTCAGAAAGATGAAAGGTCATCAAATCACTTCGGGGTTGAGGATAGACTTGGGTTTTCTTCCTTCAAGGAAGTCAATAATTAGGGCCGCCATCTCTTGTCCGATTCGTGCTTGTGCTTCAAGAGTTGCCGCGCCTATGTGTGGTGTCCCGTGAAAGTTTCGGTGCTGAAGTAGTGGGTTATCTCCTGCTGGTTCAACTTCAAAAACATCGAGGGCTACTGAGGCAAGAATACCACTCTCTAGAGCATCTAAAGCGGCTTCTTCATCTACAATTCCACCTCTAGCGCAATTTACAAGATGGTTGCCGCAATTAACACCATCAATGCCTACACGTGGCATCATTGCTAAACGTTCAGAGTTGACTAGATGATGGGTTTCATCAGATAAATTACAATGGATTGAGATGTGAGTGCAGAGTCTGAATACATCGTCAATATTTTCGTGAAGGGTACAATGTTGGTCTGCAGCGATTTCAGGGGGGAGGTATGGGTCATAGGCGTGGAGAGTCATCCCTAGTGCTCTTGCTGCTTGGCCCACTCCTTGAGAAATTCTACCAAATCCAATTAGTCCTAATCTTTTACCAGAGAGTTCCGTACCTTTGAGTTGTTTTTTTGCCCATTCGCCTGACCTAAGAGTTCGGTCCCCTGTTGCAATATGGCGGGTGCAAGCGAGTAGATGTCCGATTGTAAGTTCTACAACAGCATGAGTGGATGAACCAGGGGTGTTGCAAACAGCAATTTTCATTTTTGTAGCAACTGCCATGTCAATATTATCCACACCCACGCCGGCTCTCCCGATCAGACGTAGGTTGCCTTTTTTTCCAGATGATGCTTTGATTACAGTTTTTGTCATTTTTGTCGCACTTCGAATTACCACAGCATCAAATTGAGAAAGTGCACCTGCTTCCAATTCATCTACAGAATAGTGTTCTAAGACCACTTCATGCCCCGCGTTTTGGAGAAGAATGATGGCGTTTTGGTCCATTCCGTCTGTAACAGCAATCCGTCCCATTGCTAATTGGCGGAACTCGGACTTCAATCAAGATTACTACTAATTATTTTCATACTGTCAATTTGATTCGCGCGAAGTTTGATAGCCAAATAGTCATTAGAACAGTTAGTGATGACATATGTTTGATGATAGAGAAATAATTGAAGCGGAAGCACATTGTGATGGCCCATGCGGGGTTTACGATCCAGCATCAGCAAGAATTGCTGCTGAAGCAGTTCAATCAATGACTACCAAAATGCTTGCATTAGAGTGCCCTGATACAGGTGATTCACATGCAATGGCGGCCTACTTGAACACCATGAGTCGATATGCAGCAATTAAGGAAGAAGAGGCTCACAAGTGCAAAAGTGAGTTATTGGTACTCTGGACTGACTTTTTCAAGCCTAATCATTTGGAGGCTAATCCAAACCTACACGATGTATTTTGGAACGCTGCAAAACTTTGCAGCGCATGCAAAGTGGAAGTCTCTTCAGTTCATGCTCAAGAGTTGATGGATGCTTGTGAAAACATCCACAACATTTTCTGGGCTGCTAAAGGACGCGAAGTCCCCTGGGTCCGTGCTAGTTGAGTGTTAATATGACGACTTCTAAGTCATCTGATACATTGAATGTGGTAGTGCGCGGAGATAGTATGTGGCCAACTATTTGTGATGGCGATGAAGTGCCGTGTGAAGTTGACGTTTCACTAAATGTGGGTGATGTAGTACTCTCTATTCATCCATTAAAACCTAATACAAAAATTGTCAAAAGGATTACAAAAATTGATTCGCGCGGAAAATTTTTCTTAGAAGGTGATAATCCAGACCCTATTGGTTCTACTGATAGTCACGCATTTGGCTACGTTGCATTAGACCAAATTATTGGCAGAATCATCTTTTTTGATAGTTGAAGACCGTTCTCTTCATCAATGCGTTGGCTAGCCCAACAATTGTGAACTGGTCTGCTGATGACCCGAGTACGCTTGCCGTAGTGGTAATTGTTCTTGTTTCACCAATGCTTCTTTCAATTCCAACTCAAAGATTTTGGAAGAAAAGAGTTTTGAAATCAGAAATTCATAAAAAATACAGAAAGATGGTTGATGGAATCCTGACCCATGGTTATCCTTTGCAGATTTTCCGCTCATCTCTTGACAAGGCTGCTCGAGGTTGGGGGCTAGATGAAAAGGAGCAGGGTCGGTTAGAAAGTGATATCCTATATCCTTTGAATGCTATGCACTTTTTGATTCTGCCATCAATGATTTTGTGGCCTATTCTTTCAATTTTTGCAGTGATTCTAATTCTCCCGCTAATTCCTCTATTGCGGTTCACTGAATGGGTAATGATTGACAAGAAGGTCTTGGCAGGTATTGTTAAGTTAATCAAGAAATATACAAATTGGCAATTGATTGGTGTCCCAAAACTTGCTCGTGACGCACGCAAAGGTGATGTTTGGATTCACGCCCTTCATCGTATGCCTACAACGGTATTCCTCGGATTGTTTGCTTACTTGATTGCCCATTACCTCCCTTGGACCGACTTGCACGCCCTAATATTGGCCAGTTTAGTTTACTTGATACTCGCCTCTCTAGCGATTATTACTGCTGTTGCTATTGATGGTGAGCTCGCCTTCGCTGATAATGCACAGCGTAGAATAATACCCCTTGAGACAATACTTCAGGATTTGTTGACACCTGTTGTGGGCGTTGGTTTGTTGCTATTGATAGGCCGCCAAGTATTCTTGACAATCACCTATCCTGGTGATGGTTTGCAGAATCCAATCATTTTTGCAATCTCAATTATGGTTGTACTTTACACTGCAACTATTGTGGGTGCTTTGATTGAATGGGCAGCTGGCCGTCGTGCCAAAATCATTCGTGACACCTTCCATCGCACTATTATTGAGGACGAAAACCCCGAATTATATTCTTTCATTAGGGATCCAGATGGTAGACTACATCTGAAAATGACTTGTATGTTAAAGGATTTTTTTGATAATGGCCATCGATTCCCCGAACAATCTTTGGAAGCATCAATTAGATTTGAAGACTTGATGGTTCTTCCATCATTAGTTGAGGAGGGGGTAGTAACGCTTCCTCCGAAAAAGCCACCAAGGAAACCAATTAGTAGCGCCGTTGCGCCTGTTGCAGAAGCATTCAAAGACAAGGGCGACGATATGTCTGAAGATGAGTGATGATTAAGCAAAACTGCTTCCACAACTGCAGGCTTTGTTTGCATTAGGATTCTCAATTTTGAATCCCCCACCCATCAATGAATCCTGATAGTCAATTTCAATTCCTGCCAAAAGGCTGCTGTCATAATCAGTAATTGTGAGATCAATACCTCCAACCTCATCAAATTGATGCCCCTCTTCTTCTGGCCGTTCAATAATTTGCATATCATAGAGGTATCCGGAACAACCTCCACGGTGAACTTCAATTTTTAGGACCATGTCTCCAGGTTCCATATTGAAAATATCTCTAAGTTTATTTGTTGCAATTTCTGAGAGTGAGATATCAATTGGCACAATTTCAAATGAATCATTTGCTTGCTCATCTGAGATCGCTCCTGTATCTGCTGGACAATCCATTGAATTCACCTATCACTCGTTGTAAATTAACTCATGCATCGATTTCATTGAACAAAATGTCAAAGTGGCAATGTTTTTCATCATTATCCCAGCATTTTCTATTTACTGCGTAGGTTGAAATTCCAAATTTCTTTTCAATTATCCCAGATAGTATCCCCTCATCTAATTGGCAAAAAGGGTCACCAAACTGTGGCGCTTTACCACACGAACCAGCATCATGTACTTTGATTGAAGTCGGTGGTGTACCAATGATTTCCATCTCTCCCATGCCCATACTTTCCCATTCAATGCTAAGGGCATGCCAAAATTCTTCATCAGTTTCTGTGGTGGCCGAAATCTCAGCCGAAATCTCTTCTCCAATTCTTCGCCCTACAACTTTCATCAAGTCTGAAACATTGATTCCGAGTAATTCGAAGTGCGGTAGATTTGGTTGAGGGGTAAGTATATTGTCACCTTCTCTTAGAATTGCATTAGTCCATTTTTCATTATCTGGGTGTTGGTCAGCAACATTCTTGGCAACGATTTCCTTGAATCTTCTATAGAATGAACCGGCCCCTAAATTCACATTGAGTGGTTCTGTTGTTTCGCCCTTTTCAATGAGGATTTTTGTCGATGAAATCGGTGTTGCATTTTTCCAAGATGCGACGATTAAATCAGTTTGTGCCACTAGGAATTCAGGAGCTTCAATCACTAATGCTGCATCATCTCTGCCTCTTCCAACAGGGTTTGCTTCCATTGCAACATTCTGTACTGCCACATCGCCATCAACAATGCATCCATGCATTGAGATTGACTCGCTGTGTCTGATCTCAATTTCTTCATTTAGTTGCTCAAAGAATTTTAGGGTGGATTTATTTATACTTGCAAGTACTTTGATTTCCACCCCCCTCTCAGCAGCATCATTTACAGCAGTTAATGCACCAGTTTTTACTAGGTGGAGAATACCATATCTGCCTAACATTAACCAAACTGTAGTTTCTGAATCTTCTATAACTCTCTCAATTGCTGCTTGAATGTAACTTCGTTCTTTGACAACTGAAAATGTAGCCTCTTTTTTTGATGATAGGATATTTGGTATGGCGCCACTAACTCCATCAACAAACTCATCAAAATGTGCTCTGATGCGCCTTAGTTCTTGTTCTTCATGGTTTATGAGTTGTTGAAAAACATCTGTGATGGTAAGTCCAGTAAAACGCATTGGCTTGTCTAATGTTACCATAACCAAACCTCGCTCTTGAAGGCGCTTTAGTGTATTGTATGAATCCATTCGGCTGATTCCAACATGTCCGCCAACCTCACTAGCTTTCAGTGGTTCTGATGTTGAAAGAAGTATGACTGCCGCCGCTTCCTTTTCATCAAGTCCCACGTCTGTCAATCGCTCAACAAGAGAGGTTACTTCGTTTGACATGTATTGGGGCGCCGGCTCTTCATTTTTGAACCAATTGATGTAATGGATATCGCGAACGAAGCATTAAGGCGTGAGGTTGTTACAGAAGGATTGTGTCTCAAGAGGCGACCAAGTCAACGCCTATCCAACTCTGGATTGAGGGCGATATTTCATCTAGTCAGGAAACACTTGTTAGCGAGTATGCTTTACAAATAGTGATGAAAATAGGTGGCGTTGAAAAACCACTTAGTATTCTATTGAGAACACCTGGTGATGATGTTGTTCTCGTCATTGGTTGGTTACTAGGTGAGGCGATAATTGAGTCGTTGCAAGAGATTGTTGATATCACCTATTTTGATGATCAAATCGTCATTGAGTTAGACGAGAAGAAACACTCACTTGATACACTTGCAGCGCGCCGTTTTGCAATATCATCTAGTTGCGGATTGTGTGGTCGTGAAACATTAGATGGGTTAGAAATTCCTAGTCGTCTTTCCTTATCTAGTGATAGCTGGGTTTCTGCAGAAACAGTCTCTCAATTGCCATCTAAATTAGTTAATGCACAATCTCTCTTTGAAAGCACTGGCGGTTTACATGCTTCTGCTTTGTTTGATGCCGATGGTGAACTAATAGAAATTCGAGAAGATGTAGGGCGACACAATGCATTAGACAAACTGATTGGAGCGAGGTTGCAGGCAAATAGTCTGCCCGCTGAAAAGCAAATATTACTCCTGTCTGGTAGAATCGGATACGAATTAATTCAGAAGGCGGCCTTTGCTGGCATTCCCGTAATCGCTGGCCTAGGTGCACCTTCAACAATGGCGGTTGAAGCAGCAAGAGCCGCTGGCTTAACTCTCATTGGATTCTTGAAACCTAGTCGTTTCAATATCTATACTGGTTCTTGGCGCCTATTTGAATGAATGTTCATTCTTTGCCGATTTTTGCCTGTTTGCAGTTTGAGATTTCGCGAACATTGACAAAGCCGAAGGCTTTAGGAGCCATTGGAGAGGTATCATACTCCAACAATGAGGTCAAAAGATGGTTGCCGAGGGAGGAGGTTGGAACCCTGAGAAACCAGGCCATATATTGTTAGAACAATTGAAATTAGAAATACAGAGTAGTGGTGAACTTTCGATTCAGCGAATTGGTGAAATTGCAATTCAATATGGGACAACTCCCGCAAAGGTACGTGGCGCTATTGGTTACTATGCAGAACTTAAACCAGACAATCATACAGTAAGGGTTTGTACTGGTGAGGCGTGCCGTTCACGTGGAAGTAAAGAGACAATTCAAAAACTTGAAGGAGAGGGTTTTTCTGTTGGAAAACTTCACTGTGCTGGGCTTTGTGCGATGGGTCCAGCAATTATTTCAGACAATGAACCGATAATTCCAGTTGGACAATTAGGTGAAGGGAAGCGCATATTCTTGAGTGGAGATAGTGGTTCAGTAGCACTTGGCTCAGAACTAATTGCGAATGAGTTGATTCAAGAAAATGTTTCACTAATTCGTACTGGTAGTCGTGGATTATTCCATCTTGAGCCGATGATTGAAATTGAAATTGATGGTAATAGACATGGTTTTGGTCCACTTCTTCCAAGTAATGTGAAAGATGTCATTGATTCATTGAATGGTGATAATTATACACAAAATCAATATTATCTTGGGGAAGTGAATGAAATTCCCGAGATGAAATCTCAATCTAGATTTGCGATGGCTCGACTTGGCGTTACTAATCCAACCGATATTGAGGCTAATAGAGAAATAGGAGCCTATTCAGGTTTAGATAATGCTGAATCAGTTGGTAGCGAAGGTGTCCTTCAATCTCTAAAGGAATCTGGTCTCAGGGGCAGAGGCGGGGCAGGTTTTCCAACACATTTCAAATGGGCTTCTGCAGCATCTGAAATCAGTGCAGTGAAGCATGTAGTTGCCAATGCAGATGAGGGTGATGCTGGCACATTTATTGACCGGATGATCATGGAAGGCGACCCACATTCTTTGATTGAAGGGATGGCAATTTGTGCATTAACTATCGGTGCGACTAACGGTTGGGTATACCTTCGTAGCGAATATCCTGATGCGAAACGAATTTTGCAAAATGCAATTGATTCCGCCCGTGATGCTGGCATTTTGGGTAATGGTTTTGATATCACAATTGCTTCTGGCGCCGGCTCTTATGTTTGTGGTGAAGAAACAGCGTTGCTTGAAAGTCTAGAAGGTAGAAGGGGAGAAGTTAGAGCTAGGCCACCATATCCAACTCAACAAGGTCTATTTGGAAAGCCAACTATTGTCAACAATGTTCTGACATTTGCTCTGGCAGGCGCAATTATGAGAGAGGGTGCTGAAAAATATGCAGCACTTGGGACCGATGCAAGCAAAGGCACTGTGGTAGCACAAATCGTAGGGGCTACTGGGAAACCAACCTGTGTGGAAGTACCATTTGGCGGCACTGTGGGCGAATTATTCGACCATTATTCCTCTATTGATGGTGTGACTGCAATACAGGTTGGCGGACCACTGGGTTCACTTTTTACTGTTGAAGAAATATCAGATATCGTCCTTTCTTTTGAGGGTCTAGCAGATGCTGGTGGGCTTCTTGGACACGGTGGTTTTGTCTGCTATGGCGAAGATTTTGACCCACGTTTAGAGGTTATTGAATGGATGACATTCTTCCGTGATGAGAGTTGTGGGAAGTGCACACCTTGCCGTATCGGCACCCAAAGGTCTCTTGAATTATTGATGCGTATTGGTACAGAATCAGAAAAAGAAGGTGATGCCGAATTACTCGCTGATGTAGATGATGTGATGACTTCGACATCGCTATGTGCTTTGGGCGGATTAGCGATGAATCCAGTCCGTTCAACAATGGCAAGATGGCCCCATGCATTTGGAGGTGGTTCTGGTGAGTGAGAAATTTACTATGTCCATTAATGGTAATTCAGTTCAAGGATTAAGTGGCCAAACAGTCATGGAAGTTGCTAGGGATAATGGGATTGATATCCCTAGTCTTTGTGATTCTCCACATTTGAAGTCATTTGGTTCGTGCAGAATGTGTATTGTTGAAGTGGATGGTATGAGGGGCACACCATCATCGTGCACCACTGTTGCAGGTGATGGGATGGTCGTCCAAACAGGTTCTGAAAGACTTTGGCAATTAAGAAAAGGTATTACTGAATTATATGTTAGTGAGCATCCACTAGATTGTCTAACCTGTACAGCAAATGGCGATTGTGAATTGCAAGATGTTGCTGCAGAAGTTGGTCTTCGTGATGTTAGATTTGACAATCAACCTGTTTGTGCAGAAATTCCAATGGATATATCAAATCCCTTCTTTTCATTTGATGCATCAAAGTGTATTGTCTGCCAACGTTGCGTCCGTGCTTGTGATGAGATTCAAGCCACACATGCCCTTTCTATAGATGGTAGGGGATATTCAAGCAAGATTATTTCAGGAGCCAATGTATCATTTATGGAGTCTGATTGTGTCTCTTGTGGCGCTTGCGTGAATGAGTGCCCAGTTGGAGCGTTAGAAGACAAGATTGAGCGCTCTTCGGGGATTCCAGATAAATGGGTTAGAACCACCTGTGCATTTTGTGGCGTTGGTTGCCAATTTGATGCTGGTATCAAAGGTGGTAAACTAGTGACCATGAAGCCGGCTCTTGATTCACCAGTCAATCAAGGTCATAGTTGCGTAAAGGGAAGATTTGCGTCTGCTTATGTGCACCATAAAGACCGGTTGACAACCCCAATGATGAGAGAATCAATAGATGATGATTTCAGAGAAGTTAGTTGGGACGAGGTATATGCTTTCATGGCAGAAAGAATACAATCAATCAAGGAATCAACAGGGGCCGATTCAATAGGAGCAATAACCTCTTCTAGATCTACAAACGAATTGAATTATCTCGGTTCTAAATTGATGAGGGCTGTTATTGGCACCAATAATATTGACAATTGTGCTAGAGTATGTCATTCGGCTACAGTAAAGGGGATGATGACAGTATTTGGGGCGGGTGCAGGAACTAACAGTCTTGCAGACATAGATGCAACTGACCTACTTCTGGTATCTGGGTGCAACCCCATTCATGGCCATCCTGTTACTGGTGCTAGAATCAAACGGGCTAGAAAACGTGGCATGGGTATGATAGTTGTCGACCCAAAGGAGACAACGTTGGCCAAAATGGCAGATATTCATGTTCAATTACGTCCAGGTACTAATGTAGCACTCTATCAAGGATTATCTCATGTGATTCTTAGAGATGGGCTACAAGCGAGTGATGATTGGATGTCTAATCGAACAGAAAATCTTGAACCATTCAAAGAAATGGTTGCAAAAATGACTCCAAAGAGGTGTGAAGAAATCACATTAGTTCCTGCTGCTACAATAGAAGCAGCTGCTCATCTTTACGCATCATCATCTGCTGCAATGGCAGTTCACGGATTAGGGATGACTGAACATAGCCACGGTTCTGAAGGTGTGATGGCACTCTCAAGTCTAGCACTATTGACTGGGAATGTTGGTCGTTTAGGCACGGGCATTAATCCCCTAAGGGGGCAAAATAACGTGCAAGGCTCTTGTGATATGGGGGCTCTTCCTAATGTCTACACAAATTACCAATCTGTCACTAATGAGACTGTTCAAAGGGCTCATGAGAAGGTTTGGGGGGTCCCTCTTTCAAACACACCTGGCCTCACATATCCAGTGATGATTGATAAGGTGATAGAGGGTGAATTCAATGCTTTGTACATGATTGGCTCCGACATTGCTCATACTGATCCCGATAATTTGAAAGTGGTAAAGGCGTTATCAATGCTAGATTTACTAATTGTCCAAGACATCTTTTTCTGTGAATCAGCAAAATATGCACACGTCATACTTCCAGCCGCATCATTCCTTGAGTCAGATGGTACTTACACTAATGGTGAGCGAAGAGTGCAAAGAATTCGTAAGGCAATAAATTCCCCAGGCCAAGCGAAGCAAGATTGGGTAATTGTTGCAGAATTGGCCGCCGCACTTGGTCACCCAATAGTAGATTCAGATGAGGTATCAGATATTTGGGACGAGTTAGCAAGCCTAACACCTAATTTTAGAGGAATAAATTATGCTCGTCTTGAGACTTCTAAGGCTCTTCAGTGGCCAGTTCCTTCAGATGATCATTTGGGCACTTCAATTATGCATCAAGGAACTTTTTCACGAGGTTTAGGGAACTTTGCCGCCCCTGAATATGCTGAACCAAATGAGCAGGCATCCGACGATTACCCATTCATTTTGACAACAGGTCGCAATCTGTTCCATTATAATTCTGGAACACAAACAAGGAGAACGGGCTTGGTCAAATTCCATTCTTCGGATTTTCTTGAAATGAATTCAGAAGATGCAAATAGAATGGGATTCAAAGATGGTGATGAAGTACTTCTTGCTAGTCCACGTAATAAAGTGAAGATGATTTTGAAAGTGACTGATGATGTCAGAATTGGTTTCCTATTCACCACCTTCCATTTCCCCGATGTAGGGGTTAATTCCGTTTTGAGTTCTTCAGCCGATGGCCCTACAAATTGCCCTGAATACAAGGTTCAAGCAGTAGCAATTTTGCCAACATGAGTTCGGCTAGAAGCGATTGAAGTGTTTCAACCTTGCAATCTTGATAGTCTCTTGAGTTTCTTATCTTGTTCTTTGAGTAGTAATTTACAACGGCGGATTTGTTCCTTTGCCATTTTTGCTTGGTCGCCCTCTAGTGGTTTTACTCTCTTTTCACTCATTCCATTTTCAAAGCATTTAATCGCATCATTGTATCTTTCAACTTCTGCATATGCGGTCCCCATGTTGTATAGGGTGGCACCAGTAACTCCTGATGGATTAACTTTCATTGCTTTATGGTAAGCATCAATACACTCGCCGAAATTCTTCAAATAGTAAAATGCATTTCCTCGAGCATTTAAGATTCTAACAATCATTTCATCATCGTTAACAAAAGTGGGTAATGCACGGTCAAAACATGAGAGTGCTTCTTGGTATTTTTCATCCGATAGAAGAGTGAGTCCTTTGTTATACCATTGTACGTCTTGGTTAGAAATTGAACTGCTATCAATTTGGCCACCCCGTTCTTCAACATGTTGTGCTGAAATCATTTGAGCATCTAGGGCCGCCTTTGCTAAATTTACCTCTTCAGATGATTCAGATGGGGACGATTCTTCAGGTTCAGGGGTGTTATCAAGTACACTTTCAGCTGCAGTGATTTCTTCGGGTGCTACTTCTTCAACTTCAGGTGTTTGCTCTGCTTCTGCGGCAGTGGTATCTTCTTCATCACCCCAGGCATTTCCCCAAGGGTCATCATCTTCTTGAGGTACTGTTTCGACTACCTCTTCAACAGCAGGTGCAACGACTTCTTCTAGCACCGATTCAGGTGTAGGTTCAGACACTTCTTCCTCATCAGGGATTGGTTCATCTACAGTTAGTGCAGCAGAAGCCACAGTGAGTGATGGTACTTCTTCAACTGGCGTTGCCGCCTCTTCTCCTGTAAGTGAAGCGATTTTAGCACGACACTTTTCTGCAGTTTGTTGATCGCCAGCAGCGATAAAAGTCTTCATCATCCCTCTCCACAATTCGGCGTTTTCTCGGTCGTTTTCTATGAGTGCTCTCCATGCCTTTACTGCTTCAGGGAATGAACTAGTGAGTGTTTGGGCGCGTGCCATTAGCATCACATTTTCTGGCAAATTATTATCCGGAATATACTTCAGTGCTTCATTTGCAAGTTCGGGACCTTCTGGAATTGTGGTAGGTAATTCTGATGCCATTTCAAGGACTTCTCCTTCTCCTTCTGCAATAGCAATAAGAATTCCCGCGAATTCAACTCCTCCAGCATGGTCTGGCTGGTAGGATAGGAGTGCTCTCCAAGCCTCAATTGCAGATGGAAGAGAACCATTAGCGGTATGGATTTCAGCCAGCGCTGCTGACGCTTTGGTATAATCCGGTTTTAATCCTAGAGCGGCATCAAAACAGGTCACGGCAGTCTCTTCATGGTTATTTCTTCTGTGAAGTGCGCCGAGATTATACCATGATGCAGCATCGGTATTGTCTAAATCAAGTGCATATGTGAACGCCTCAATAGCATTGTCAACCAATGATAATCTAGCCATTGCCGCTGCGGCAATACGCCAAGCACGAGGGTGTTCTGACGCTTCGTTATGTAGGAGTTCACGTAGAGATTCTAAAGCATCTTCAGGCCGATTTTGCTTTACCATATTTGCAGCATCTTCAACAATTGAATCCAAATCAAGAGTATTCTCTTCAACTACTGCTGGCATGGCTTCAGCAACTGGTTGAGGTACAGATTGAACAACCTCTTCAACTACAGCAGGAGTTGGTTCAGCGGCAACAACTGCTACATCCGGAGCCGCTGCTTCTTCAGCAGGGCCTTGAGTTGAGATTCTTGTTAATTCAGGATGTGAGGGAAATCCTTTCAGTGCACGGTGAGCAAATTTAGCAGCCTCGGAACCATCGCCAGTCCGGTCTAATAATACTGCTAGATTAGCAGCAGCAGGACCGTGGTCTGGTTGCATATCAAGGCAGACTTTGAAAGCCTTTGTAGCCTCTTCAACTTGGCCATTCATTTCGTGAATAACTCCTCTGTTAAACCAAGCCATTCCATTGCTTGGGTCGGTAGCAATAACTTGATTGAAAATCTTCATTGCTTGTTGTTCCTTTCCTTCTGAAACAAGTAATTCACCTTCATTAATCATGGATTCTAGGTCCGTCTCTGTAGACTCATGATTGGTGCTCATTGAGTCATCCGAGGTTGATTCAGTCCAAGTGTCTTCCTCTGCACTGTTTCCCTCTTCATCTGGTGTGTTGTCATTGTCAGATGCCCGTTTAACTCGTTCTTTGACACGTTCTACAGCATTGCTGCCCGCTTCTTTGACATTACTGAATACAGGAATTACATGCTCACCAATTTGTTGATTTGCCTTCTGAATAGATTGGCTTCCATGTTCGCTAACATTAGCAATGACGTCACGAACTTCGGACTCAACCTTTTGAGCCATTTCACTAACTTTTTCTTTGACAATCTGTCGCATTGGTGGCACTCCAAACAAGTCGCCTTCACATTTTGGACAGACCGGTTCTAGCCCTTCTAATTGGTGTTCGCAATGAGGACAATTGTCGTGCCCGTGGTCAGCCATATCATCTACCTAATTTCTGACCTGCTAGTATTACGGATAAGTCTTCGCTGTTATAGGACGGTTTTTGCTCACCAAAAATTGGTTTATGCAGCTCCACCTTTGACCAATGATTCCAAGTGTTCAATCGACCTTTTTGCAGCAGATGCAACCTCTGAATCTTCATCCTGCATCGCCTTAGCTAAGGCTGGAACAACAGCAGGATTGGGGAATCTAGCAAGGATTTCAACTGCAAGTCTTCGAATACTTGCTGACTTATCTTCTACTGCAATTAATACGGCGGCCATGGCCCTGTCACTGGTGAAGTTACTGAATTGTTTCAGGGCTGAATATCTAACTTCGATATCTTCATCATTCAAACCAAATTGGAGAAGAGGAATATCAGATGGATGTGCACTTCTACCTATGGCTTGGTGAGCGTACTTTCTGACACCAGGGTCCTTGTCATTTATCGCCTCTGCAAGTATTTCGTTTGCGATCGAATCCTCTAATCTTCCTAGGGCCGTTACACAACCTCGACGAACGAGGGGGTTTTCATGCCTTATTCCTGCAATTAGTGAGTCAAAGTGCCCGATTAGGACTAGAGATGCAGTTGCTGACGTATGCAGTTGTTGATTAGCAAGCAATTCAACCAACGCGTTTGCCCCTCTATTGTCACCAATCATCCCAAGTGCTTCTATGACTCTTATCCTTGCTTCAATTTCAATTTCATCATCCGATGCCATTTCCGCTAATCGAGGGGTTGCTCTTTGACCTAATCTAAATGCAACTTCAGGATCTTTACCTGCTACAGAAACTCCTTCCTGTATGGTTTGATTAATTCCAACAATTCGAATAACGGTTTGAACAATCATATAATCAATTGATAGAAGAATGAACATTACCAAATGCCTCCCACCAGTGGCATTCAAACCAACACCAGAAATGTGTACTTCGTATACTTCAGACCAATCTAAAAAAGAGCGGAATAAAAGGTCAAGTGCAAACAATGCCCATGTTTTCCAAGTGGCGTTATTTGGCATATCAAATAGGTCAAATAGGGCGTGAGATGTTTGTAACAGCATAGGTACGAGTAGAATCATTTGCACGGCAGCTAATGCTGCAGTTATACGTAAATCTGGAAGGTTATCAGGATTAAGGTCTTCAATTTTTTTTGCAATTTTTGCACGCGTGCTTTCGTTTTGAGCCCACGCTCTGCCAACTGCTAATACGCCGATATAACCGATCCATAGGGCTACAAATCCAACCATTGGAGGGCCGAATATTGTCAATCCATAAATCACACCATAAACAGTGAGAAATAGAGCATGACGAAGAATAGGGTTGACAATGCCAACACCAAACACTCTTCCATAACTTGCGAGGTATTCATCAAGTGTCAAAAAGAAGTGTTTCACTCTTCTCAATTAATCCCCTCTAGATGCTACGCATCTTTTACCCTCTTTGATAGTTTCAGATAATTATTGCCAATAAATATGATTTACATGTTAGTTGTCAATCTCCGACATCTCATAAACATCAAGCCCCGCCAGATGCAAATATGCCACCCGGCTGGTATCTTCTTTTGCTAGTAACGGCACTTTGTGGCGGTGGTTCATGGTACATTCGCCATTTCACTCAGAAAGTTGAATTGTTGAGGTTAACTGCTGGAATTGGGATTTCTTCAATGCTTGCATTGGTATTTTGGACATGGCAAATAATGTAGGTGTGAACATGGGGAATGTGGATGGAAGTGGTGACGAGAGAGAATCTTCTCTTTCGGGTTCATATCCTGTTCGGGCACCTGTTTGGTGGGCCCGGAGAGGTGAACCAAATGTGGATTTGCAATTACCAGGTGTATCAGGCCGTTTTATTGTACTTAGGCACCATAAAACGTTCAAGCGATTAGAGGGTTTGTTAGCAAAATTGTTACGTGCGCCTTCTGAGTTACGTCGTCCTCTTGATGACATGAATAGTCTGCTTTGGGAATTATGTGATGGGCATCGAACATTTGAGGAAATTGTTGATTTGATGGACAAAGCGTTTGCAGAGAAAGTAGCTCCTGCTGCTGAACGAACTGAAGCCGCATTACGATTACTTGGCGAGAGGGGTTTTATTCTCTTTTCAAAATGTGATTTTCAAAACGCTTGGTTGACAGGGCCAGGAATTGATCCTGAAGAATTGCTGCATGATTTGGATAGTTTAGATACAAGCCCAATAGAAGGCGATTTGGTAGAATAATCGGTCAATTTGTACTACCGCATCTGGCACAAACTTGTTGCCCACTTCGGCAAGTAGAGTGGCTATATATCCCACAATCTGGACATTCTACCCATTGGTCTTGTAGAGTCAAATTTTTCTGGCAGAACCCACAACTGACTTGTGGGAGATTGCTGGTGTCAGCCGCCGCACCTTCCTCTTCTTTTTGTTCAACTATTGTATCTTCTTCTGGTTCTGATTGAACTTGCCCACCAAGAGAGGCTAGGGCCGATGCAGTATCAGGTAGTTCAGGCGAAGTTTCCTCTACAGGCGTTTCAGCAACCACCCCAAGGCTTCCAAATGCAGATGATAACTTGTCAGATTCAGCAGGTTGTTGATATTGAACATTATTGGATGTAGGGATTGGTTGCGTGGGCGGAATCGGTGTAGCAGCAGGAAATTGTTGTTGATGCATCTGTGCTGTATATTGTGCCTGTTTATTTGCGGCTTCTTGGGCGGCAATAATTTCAGCATATTCATTTGTTTCTTGTCGCCGTAAATTTCCAATCTTATCTTCCGACCATCCAGCTGCTCTATATTGTTCATCTGTAAATCCACTTGGCTGAGGTTGCACAGGGGCTACCGGCATTGTTTGCACTACTGGTTGTGCAATTTGTTGAGGGATTACTTGCCTTTCTTCCTCCTCTTCATACTCTTCTTCATCGTCATATGAAATCGTCTTTCTGTTTCTATTGATGGCCACTACCATTCCTACAACAAATATTAGGAAGAGTAGAGCCACTGCACCAATCATCATTGGTAATTGTTCATCTGAACTCCCGAACCCAAGGAATAGCCCTCCATCTTCAGTTGTTAGTTCTTTAACTGATAATTGGTGGCTAATATACCAAAGAGAAGAGTTATCTGAATTGATATTAATTTCAAGCGGAGTAACATCTGATACTGATGGGGCTGTCAATTCACAGTCCCATGAGTGGACTCTACCTGCTGGGTCATTTGTTGAAGGAATGACTGCAGACCAAGTGTATGTGCTTTCCTCTTGATTTTTGCAAATTATTGACCACGCATCGCCACCAATAATATTCAATTCTAATTCTTCGGTGAATGAAGAATGACTGGTGGCATTCACATAGAATAGAGTCCGTTGACTAGGTTCAAGTTCACCGATATCTAGTAAAGTGTGCTGGAATACTAGTTCGCGATGGGAAGTGATAGTCAAAACTACTGTGTGGTTGATAATTTGAGGGTTACCTGACATATCTGGGCTGCCCTCAAATACTACTGAGAATAATATCCGGCTACCAACTGGAACATCCGATGCTACGCTAATCAACCACTCCAGCCCAAGTTCTTGTTGTGGTGGCATTTGCAAATCAAGCCAGTGATTAAGGTCAACATTTTGCCCGCCATTTAACAAAGTTGAGGTGACTCCAGGGAGCATTGTGTCTGCAACAATTCTAATTCTCATAGAGCCATCAACATAATTCCCATCATTTAGTACCCCAAGTTCAATCAGATGTAGTGAATCGGTACGAACATCTAACGAAGTGGTATTCAACAATAATACAGGTTTAGTTACCCTTTCAGTTCTAACTGCAAAACTATCTGAATTATCATCGGGATTAAGATCAACGCCTTCGGAAGGGTTGACATTTACAACAATGTCAATTTCCAAATTAGCCTCTTCACCACCCGGTGGAGTGATGATAACTTGAACTTGGACAATATGGTTGCCATCGTATGCAGGTGATAGAGAAATAGGCCCAGTAAGTACAGTTGCTCCAACCTCAATATGGTAATCCCATGTGGAGGGAATTCCTTGTACAGTGATAATCGCATGCTCTGGTCCGTTGCCAATGTTTTCAACTTCGTAACTAGCTACGCTGTTTTCTCCAGGGGTGATGGTTTCAGGGGTGCCAAGAGGCCTCAATATCAAGTCGTGTAGCATGGTTACACGAACTCCTCCATACGGATTTGCCAAAGCAGTTGCTCCAGACGTGGTGCTAGTCACGATAGGTGTTAGGAGTGGCGCAGGGTCGCCTGATTGTGCACTTTCTGGTGCTGTTAAAGTGACAAGAATCCGGCCGGTTTCACCAGACCTTACAACAAGGGTAGTCATTGGTGGCAATGTAGCATTCCATCCTCTCATATTGGTTGAGTCTAAAGAAAAAGAAAATGTGTCCTGACTTGTGGCATTATTCCACACAGTAAATGGCACAATTACCGATTCAAGTGGTTCAACCCACCATCCATTTTCAGGGATATCATCAGGGTTTACACCAACTCCAGCATCGGATATCATCGACGCAGTCAGATTGACTCGTATAGTATCAGTGACGCTATTATCTGCTTGGCTAATAGCGGTGACATCTATTGATGCTGTTTGGCCTGGTAATGCAGTTGAAGGGATATCTGCTTGGAGAAGAACACCTGAGTTAGCACCAGGAGCAATAGTAACAGTAGGTGGTTGATTATAAGAAACATCAAAAGTCCAATTTCCCCATTGGATGACGGGTATTGCAGATACTGCAAAAGTATCAGAGCCATCACCAATATTAGACAGATTGATGGAAAATTCGCAAGAATTTCCCGGGAGGCAATAATGAGTTGATGGAATCACATCCCAATCAGGGATGTATTCTGGGTCAACTAGGGTATTGAGTGTGACACTAGCAAATGATGTAGATTCTAAAGTTGAACTGATAATGGCAGTAGATAATTGGCTCCCAACAGGCGCATTTGGCCCCGGTTTGATTTGAATTCGATAATTGAACGTTTCACCCGGCTCAACTTGTAATGTCATAGAAGGGAGGATTGTTGTTCCTGACATGTGAACAAATTGATAATCCCAATCATTAGGTAAGCCTGTAATTGATGGTTGATAATAATCTGTCAAGTTACCGTCATTAGTTATGGAAACAACGTGGTCGGCCCAATGGTTTCTGCGAGCGTGGCCATTAACTCCCGTACTCATAGAAACTTGAAATTCTTCAGGCCATGCTTTTTCCTCGTAAATCATCACGATATCTTCAATCCAATACCCTTGACCTTGGTTGATTGCATCAGATAAGAATCTAAATCGGAATTGTGTTTGAGAACTTAAAACAGATGTTGGGATAATATACCCCGGTCTGATTGAACCGCCTGCTTTATTTATTTCACTTTGAATTAGCCAACTTGTCCCATCATTTAGGTCATCATCAACAACACCGTCGAATGAAAAACCATTGTTTACTGTGTTCACCCAGTTGCCCGAAGAAGCTTCGTACCATTCAATTCTAATTCCATCACCACTTCCTGCAGAACCGGTGTAAAAGAATCCCAGTTTCCCGTAAGTGTTTGGACTTGGATGAGCGTTTGCAAAGTTGTAAACCGGACTAGTAAGTGACCGGTCCCAATTCGCTCCATATACGCTACTAGTGCCACCGCTACCAACTCCAAACGCAGAGTTAGAAAGAGATACTGCTGAGTCTAATTGCCAACCTTGTGCAAGATTCCATGAACCTTGAGCATCTGCATTATCGTATGATTGGCCAATTGCTAAGGAGCGAGAAAGCCCGTCGTTCCCTTTATTGTCGTCATTGGCAATCAGAGTAGTTGCCACCATAGTGTGATTGCCACCATATCTTGGGACCCATGTTGTAGATGACGTTGTTGAGGATCCAGCGCCAATTGAATTGACATTCAGCGTCGTGTTTAATATTTCAAATCCAGCATATTCGTTGTGAATTACTACCAAGCGCATTGTAAATGCTCCACTTGCTGTATTGCCAACATTTTGAACTGTGACTTGTATTTGTGAAGAAACATTTAGCATCCCATCAATCACAAAGAGGCTGAGTGGGCGATTAAATCCAGTTCCCGACGGGTCGTGGCTCGAAAGAAGTCGATATTTTGTATTGTCAGCTGAATTTGTGTAGGTGATGTCGAAACCAACAGGCTTGACATCAATCCCACTCGCCGCCTCAACTTCTTCAATAACAACGCTAGATATGATGTTGGAGAAACTAATCATCATCATCAATAAGACAACAAGCAAAGTCATCCGAGTGGGTGAGCGAGGCATATGCTTCAGCAGCAAACCCTCTAGTCATTATTTGAAGTCGCCGGTCTTTAGGGAGGGAATCATAGATTACCTCCCGGCGCCTATATTGATAATATATATTCAGAAACTGAAATTATTCAGATTCATCATTAACTTCTCGGAGTTTGTTGATACGTTGTTCTCGCTTTCTGCTAGCGTAATAAATTCCTAGCGGTAAGGCAAGAATCATTGCGAAGCAACTCATCAAGGCTGTAAGTGACCAAATTGATTCTACTATTGGGTTCAATTGGAACTGATATGTGTCCAATAATTGATGCGATACTACAGTAGTTTTTATGGATGCAGTCTGGTTGTCTATAGCATCGTTTGAATGTAGTTTAATCAACCAAGTAGCACTCATATTTGAATTGAATATTATATCTTCTGCTTCTGTGGTCGCCGCAGTCAAATTATCCGCTCTAATTGTACCTTTTCCAACTAATGGAAGTTGGTCTGATAATAGTCCATGAAGTGTGACATTTCCATCTTCTTCAACAATAGCAGAATGGGTGAATCGGTGCTCACATTGGTTGACTAATTCGAAATCAGAATTTGGTTCAAGGCAATTGAAATTAACTGCATCCTCGCTACCAAGCATCGGGTGGCTCCACCATTTCACGCCACCGCTTGTGACTGTCAGTGTAGCTCCTGCTGGCGCTCCTGTAAGAGTGAAATTAACCCAGGAATAAGGACCATGTGATGAACTAGTCCAAGTCATACTATTCTCTCCTTCTTCTGTTTGAGTAAGCGTTAGATTTTCTTCATCTAGGGATGTGTCATAGATGTAATATTCGGAGTCAAGGGTGGCGGAATATACGGAGTACCCCAAGACCAAAATTAATGTGAATGAGAGCCCTAAGAGGGTGCGCAATAGATTTGGGTTGCGGGCTAATGCTTTCTCCATTGAATGCCCGACTTACCTATTGTGCTTGAACTTGATGCCATGAATCAAACAAATTATTGGTTAGTTGAAAACGCCTAATGCGGAGCAGTACCCCCCGTAGGGGGGGCGGTTGCGTTATATACGGAGGGTCGGTCGGCGGGATGCTCAGGTGTACACATGACGACATTTCACGACGTTCCTGCTAATTTGCTGATGCCAGTATTGGCTGACAGATTGGCTGACATGGATCAAATTTCAAAACCTGAATGGGCAAAGCATGTCAAGACTGGTGTTCACCGTGAAAGACAACCTACCCAAGAGAACTGGTGGGATATCCGTTCAGCCGCAGTACTACGTAAGGTTGGTCTTCATGCACCTGTAGGGGTCAATCATCTTTCACAGATGTTTGGAGGCGCTCGTGACCGAGGTAGTGCTCCAAGTCGTGCTAAGGCAGGCTCACGTCACATTATCCGCTCAGTTCTTCAGCAATTGGAAGAGGCAGGTCTTGTTGAAACAAAGACAAATCTCCTAGGTACAATCACTCTTGGACGAGGTTTGACTGCAGCAGGACAAAAGTTACTCAATGAAGTTGCTCACGAAGTTCGGCCTTTGGCTGAATCTGCAGCACCAGGGCTTACAAAGTACTGAGAAAGAAGGTGGGGTCGGTGTCAGAGTCAATGTCAGTAGATGATTCTGAACTTGAGCGCATTCGTGCATCCCGCCGAGCAGAGATTCAGAATCAAATCGAATCTCAAGCACAAGAGCAGATGCAGATTGAAGAGCAACAAGTAGTTGCAGAGCAGGAAGCATCAGTTCTCAATGAAGCAATGCGCACCATTTTGACTCCTGAGGCTAAAGAGAGACTTAGTCGAGTAGAGTTGACACGACCAGAAGTTGCACAAGGTGTCAAGAGACATCTAGTAAATTTACATAATCAAGGAAATTTATCTGTCCCTGTGGATGACCGTACTCTCAAAGCGGTACTTGTTCAATTGAATTCAAATCGTCGAGAATCGACAATTAGGAGAATTTGAGGTGAATATTATGGCAAGAAATAAACCGGGACCAAAGAAAAAGCGCCTAAACAAGGTGACAAAGACAAACCGAAGAGTTCCTGTCTGGGTTATGCAGCGTACTAGTCGTAACGTTACTAGCCACCAGAAACGCCATCACTGGCGCAGGAGCAAGTTACAGAGATGATTGCTATGGCTGACGCAAAATTATTCCACGGCACTCGCCACTACACAGTCCCACTTCGTGCAGCATGGGCTTGCCAGCGCACAAAGAGAGCAAAAAGAGCGATTGAGGTTCTCAAGAAGTTCGTACGCCGACACATGAAGGTTCAGGATGATGAAAATATCTGGATTGATGAATCAGTCAATGAGAAAATTTGGTCTCGTGGAATTCAGAAGCCACCTCGTAGAGTTCACGTTGTTGTTGATAGAGTCGACGGCGACGATAGAATTCAAGTTCTACTTGACGAGGCAAAATACTGAGGCGATATCATGGGAAACATTAGACCATCATTTATCAAAATTAGAGCAATTGCATTATGCGAAGAGTACCCCGATAAATTCGGTGCTGATTTCGAAGTGAACAAGAAACTAGTAGAGGAGTTCACAGATCTTGTTGGCGAAGATGGTAAACTTGTCAACAAGCGCATGCGTAACTGGATTGCAGGTTACATTACTACCTACAAACAGCGCCGAGTAGATTGAGTCGAGGTGGACGCGTGGCCGTCCAACCACTTGAGTTCGTTTGGACTCATGAACCTCCATTTGTCAGACATCCTTCACCAGAAGTATTGGATGAATTCTTCAATTGGTTGAGGGAACAAGGTGTTGCGAAGCGAAGCATTCCCATACCTGACCATGAAACAGGTCAGTGGATTCTATTCATCTATCAACTAGTAGATAGGGCTGCATTAGAAGCTTGGATTCCAAGCGATTCGGGTGAATGACGATGGGTGTGAATTTGCGAATACCACTACCCGAGCGCAGCGCTGAGATTATTGTAGTCTTGATAGAGCCCGAGATTCAAGGCAATGTCGGCGCGGTTGCTCGTTCAATGCGAAATTTTGGATTTGATGAATTGCGCATTATTGCAGAAGATGGTTATGAATTTGAGGACGAAGCACTAGCCCGTTCCAAACATGCTAAAAGTGTTCTATTAAATTGTGAAGTGTTCTCTGATTGGCACTCTTGTATGGATGATATTTCAATCGTTATTGGTTCGTCTGGCAAACGTGAACTTGGAGAAAAAGTAGCGTTCCGTCATTTTGTTATGCCCGAAGAATTGGGTGGCCGAGTATTAGATATCTCAGGTAAAATTGCTATTGTGTTTGGCCGGGAAGGAGTCGGTATTCTGACTGAAGAATTACAAATGTGCGATATTCTAGTGACGATTCCTACTTGGGAAGGTTATCCGATTTTGAATTTGAGTCACGCTGTTACAATTATTCTATATGAGTTGCATAAATCACTCATTGAAGTTGAGTTAGGGAAACAAAAAGGATTGCCTAAAACGACACAGGGTAATAGAATATTAGACCCAGAATTAAGGAGAATGGTGCACACATTGAGTGAAGAATTGGCGCAAGTTGTTAATGTTCAAGAACATAAAAGACCGGGGATTTCTGACACGTTGAAGAGAGTTATCATGCGAGGTATGCCATTAGATGATGAGGCGCACAGAATTCTAGGTGTCATGAAACAATCACGCGATGCTCTTCGAGAAAAGCACTTTGAAGATGAGTAATCAAGGTCTCCAGGTTGCCCAGGATTTGGGGGTTTCTCGTACATGGAATGCCGAAAGGCGCAGGCTGTTGCCATACGCTGATGCTATGTGAGGAGATACTTGTTCAAAGGCCCACTTTGCCAAATTCTCAGCAGTTGGGATAAATGGCACAACAACTGTCCGATGCTCATCACCCATTGATTCAAGGGCCTTGCTAGCCATTGAATCGCCTTCATAGATTACAAAAGCGTGGTCTACAACATCGTGAATTTTCTCAGTAAGGATTCTAGAAATATCTGAGAAGTCAATCAACATGCCTTCTTCGGAAACCCCTGATTGTGTAACTACATCTCCTTCTACTTCAGCTTCCCAGCGATAGCGATGTCCGTGCATATGTCTACACTTGCTCTTGTGATTAGGCACTCTGTGTCCTGTATCAGTTTCAACCCATCTTCGAATACTAGTTGTCATTTTGTCACTCCCTTTTTTGAATACAATCCAGAGGAAAAGTTGCAATAACTGCGCCAAGTATGAATAGTGCACGAAGGTATAATTCATCACTCATGGAGCCGCCCCGTTATGATTTTGTTCAACTTTTAATGCTTCAAATAGGACCTCTTCCCACGGTTTCACATATGTCACTGGATCAGTTCTACCTATTGCATGAAATGCAAGTATACGCTCAACATCTGAACCAGAAGTGCCTGATGAACGGCCTTTATCATCTGGATTGTATGAAGTAATAGTATTAGCAAAAATAGTGTCAAAATCTAGTCCAAGTGTAGTTATTGATGCTTCGGCATCTCTTAGAATAGTCTCTTTATGTCCGTTGATGTAAGGTAATTTGAATGAAACAAATTCCGAATCCCAGTTCCCAACTTCAAAAGCGTGAGAAAGTGCAGCATAGAATTGTGGCCGGCAATCTGGATATATGGCATGGTCACCAGAGTGAACTCCAAGAGCAATTTCAACATTCACACGTTCTTTTATGGCAATGGAAAGAGCGTGCCCATACAAGATTGAAGCGAAAATAGCATTACGATTTGGTACAACAGTTTGTTTCATCTGTTCCTCTTCATAGTGCCCTTCTGGAATTTTGATTGAGTCATCGGTTAGTGCTGAATGAAAAGAAGACATGGCAGAAGTTAAGTCAATAATTTGATGTTTTACATGATATCCATTTTGAGATAAATAAGCGAGATTTGCTTGTGCGCGCTGTACTTCAACCAAATGTTTTTGTCCGTAATTATAAGAAATTGCATTTACCTCGTATCCATCTGCAAGTAAACGCATCATCAATGAGGTTGAATCCATACCACCGCTAAGCGCCATGACGGCAACATTTCTTGCCATTAGTCAACCACCATCCATTTGTGGGTTTGCAAACTTAATCTCCATTCAGAGTTATTTTTCACCAATTCGCAAGTAGTACGGAAGTTTTTCCCATTCCATTCAACTCCTTTTGATTCGTCATATACTGGTTGGAGAAAACGATGTGTGAATCCTTTCTTTAATTCATCATACATATCAAGCGACTGGCCTACCCATACTACCTTCAATTCATCACCAGAACGCTGACGAATATTTACAGAAGCATACATTTGGTCTTTCGGCGAAACACAAATCCAATCTAGCATATCATTTGGTATTTCAATAGTGCCGTTTGTTTCAATTGCTAGAGAATAACCCATTGGGCGCAATACAGAAGAAAGAGTTGCAATATCTTGGAGGGCTGGCTCTCCTCCTGTTAATACAATCCGTTTACAATCCCACGAAGTAATTTCTTGGATAATTCGCCCTAAATTGATATTTTCCCAATTGTCAAATTTAGTATCACACCATTCACATGCGAGGTTACATCCCCCGAAACGGATGAATATTGATGGTTCACCAGCATGAAATCCCTCACCCTGTACTGAGTAAAACATTTCGACAATAGGAAAAACTTGGTCTAATGGGTCTTCAGTAGTTGGTGTTTTATTTGGGATAATTGATTCATCAATGATTGGTACAAGAGGTAGTGCAATCAGTTCTGGTGTTTTTTCACTCATTGATTATTCACCTACCTACAAGAATTTTTTTCAGGATAATGGTGAGCTGCGTATTAGTTGCATTAGTTCTGTCCGTGCAGTTGCTTTGTCAAAGAAGACTCCACGCATTTGCGATGTAGTCATTATCGAATTTTGCTTCTTTACTCCTCGGCATTGCATGCATCCATGAGATGCTTCAAGAATAACAGCACAACCCAGTGGCATTAGGTGAGTTTCCAAGTCATCAGCGATACTTTTGGTAATCCTTTCTTGATTCTGGAGCCTTCGGGCGTGTAGTTCTAGTATTCTAGCTAATTTACTAATTCCAACTATTCTATCAGTAGGGATGTATGCAACATGGCCTTTACCGTGGAATGGCTGAAGGTGGTGTTCACAAGTTGAATGGAATTCAATGTCTCGTAGCAATACGATTCCATCATAACCTTCAGAGTTAAATGTTGTATCAAGGATCTCAGAAGGGTCCTGGTTGTATCCTGCAAAGATTTCTTCAAAGGATTGAATTACTCTTTCGGGTGTTCTAGCCAACCCTTCTCTCAAATCTCCATTTGTGCCCTCGATATAACGCACTAGTGTGTCAACTGCAGCCTTTGCTTCGTCTATTCCAACCATCAAGCCTCATCTCCTGTTCTTCCATGGCGCGCATCTATTGCATCTAATTGGTCTAGCATTTTCCTGCATGCAGTTCTTACTGCATCGGCTACACTGACAAACTTCTTTTCATCACCAACATGGACCTTTAGGTCCTCAAGCAATTCATTTGGCATATCCAAACTAATCTTTGGCATGATTATTCGGTGTGGCACCCCGTTCTTAAGTATTCGCTCAGTAATACCGGGGTATTATTGATGCGAGTTTGATTGTATACTCAACTAATACTTTCAACGAGGTCTTCTCTCTGGAATTGTCGGGCCGCCCAAGTTACGGCTAAGAGAGCATAGAGTAGTGATGACCCTAGCCACAAAGCGATGTGTGTTAGGTCGTTGATGTTGAGGAGTGCTTCACGCATAGCTAAACAGACATTGAAGATAGGTGCTACAAACCACCACCATTCAATTCCTTGCAAATTTACAAATTGTGCAAACATTGCTGGGACAATAAATGCGATAACAATCGGTCCAAGTACAGTTCCAGCCTCTTTGACAGAATGGGCACGGACGGCAAGTGCTAATTCGATGGCTACAACGAAGATAGCGAAAAGAAGAACTGAAAGAAGTAAACTTACTACTGACCATGCACTTAGAGTTGGTAATCCAAAGGTTTCTGGGGGCATTAGGAATGCTATTGCAAAAAGTAACCCCATTAACTGGAAAAGAACGCTAGTTGCGGCTACAACTCCCACGGCAACCCATTTTCCATAGAGAAGTTCTACTCTGCGAGTTGGTGTACAGAGAAGCGCCTCCATAGTCCCCCTCTCTCTTTCACCGGCTGTTAGATCAACAGATGGCTGAATAGCCGAAGAAGCAGTCCATATAGCGACAATCATGGGGATGAACATTGAGAGGGCGAAGCCTGCAGTTTGAGCAGAGGTGGCAACATTTGCATCAGCATAATCGCCATCCCAGTGAATCGGGTCAAGTGCCTCATTTCTAGTCAGGTTTGCATCTGCCAATGTTTGGTTGATAATTTGCTTCTCCCATCCAGATAGGATAAGGTATAATCTAGCATCTGCTTCGGATGAAAGTTCTGATGTGCCATCATATAATACGGCATAATTCCATGATTCTGATGAATTGGTATCTGTTTCTTGTAATCTTAAAATTGCATGTAGTTGGCCACTTCTGACGCGTCCAGCATCAGTTCCACTTTCAGAGAGGTTACTTAATTGTGAATCAAGAGTTGTCACAGTTACGTTGAGATGGTAGTCAATGAAAGGTTGTGTTAATGCTTCAGGCATTATATCACCATCAGCAATTTGGACCTCAATATCCAATTGGTAATCATCTAATTCTGCCATTTCTCCTTGTAAGAATAGAGGTAGTGCAATAAAAAATAGAGGGAATATCAATAGTGGGACAAGAACAAGTGCGACAAGAGTTCGCCAATCTCTGACAAAGTCAAGTAGTTCTTTTGTAGCAACAGTCCAGATTCTTGAAAAGGCATCACGCATTTTCATCACCTCCTACTGGTGGATTCTTTTTTCTCGTAGTTAGTCGAGACCATAATTGTTGGAATTTTGATTCAGGCTCAGGGGAGTCAACATCTCTACTAGCATCTTGAGTCAACTCAACAAAAGCATCTTCTAAAGAATCGGTATTCGTATTATTCATCAGTTCTTTAGGCGCCCCATCTGCTCTTAGTGTCCCATTATGAATAATTACAATGCGGTCACAGACTTGTTCAGCCTCATTTAATTGATGAGTGCTGTAAATCACGGTGCGCCCATCTTCCCCTAGTTTCCTAACAAGGTCTCTGACACGCCTAGCAGAGGTGACATCTAAGCCACCTGTAGGCTCATCTAAAAGTAAGATATCAGGGTCATGGGATAAAGCGCGTAGTAGTGCCGTCTTTTGGCGCATACCGCGCGAAAAACCACGTGTCGGGCGTTGTAGGTCATCTTCCATATCCAAAGCTCTAGCAAGCCTAATTGTCCGATTCCACGCTGCCTCATCACTAATATTGTTCAGCCTAGAGTGATATCGAATGTTTTCCCAGGCGGTTAATCTTGCATAAAGGCCAGTTGATTCTGGAACTACACCTAGGTTACTTCTGACATTATGGACAGGGTGTTCAACCCCTCCTTCGTCCAAAAACACAACATCGCCGACACTGGGCTTGTATAGGCCACATAGTAGTCTGAGAAGGGTAGTTTTCCCAGCTCCATTGCCACCAACAAGGCCAACAATATCTCCACGATTTAGGTCAAGGGTGACAGATTTCAACGCTTCAACATCGCCGAAGTTTTTTGAAACTTCTCGGATAGATAGTAGAGTTTGAGACATGGGACCATTCTCTAGCGGCTTGCTGCTACACTTGGGCCAAGGTTGGGGTGTGCTTCATCAATCCTACCGGCGCGTTCATGCAATTGGTCCAAATGGTCTTTTATTTCAGACGTAGGGATACCGAGTTCAATGAGGTTGGCTAACATTGAGAGACCGCCTTCCACAGCACCTGCATTGAGGTATGAATCGTTAGAAATTGTACCATTTAAACGAAGATTTTCAAGGGTTGCTTGCAGAAATTCCACCTCTTGACGAACCATCTCTGCATTCAGGTTATTTGCTGCCATTAGGTGCTCAATACACTTCTGCATAATTGGCCGATTGGCCCTTCGGTTTTGACGGTTCCGAAGTGGTTAGTGTTGTTTTTGAACCAGTTCAACAAGTACGCCGCCACAAGACTTTGGGTGGACAAAGGCAATTAAACAACCATGGGCGCCAGATTTGGGCGTTTCATCAATCATTTTTATCCCATTATTGAGCAGATGTTCAATTGTTTCTTTGATATCTTCAACTTCAAATGCTAGTTGTTGAACTCCAACCCCACGGGATGCAATAAATTTGCCAACAGGGGTTTCAGGATTAATTGGTTCTAGTAGTTCAATTCGTGTTGGCTCCCCTTGTAAGGTTGAAAGGAATTGAATCTTTACTCCTTGTTCAGAGTTTACCTCCACATCTTCATCATCCAATAACCCAAGTAATTTCCAAAATTTTGCCCCCTCTTCAAGGTTATTGACTGCAATTCCGATGTGATCAAGTCTAATCCCTTTCATTTCATCACCTCAAAACCCGCTTGGAGCCATCCAAGTACCAAATGATTCCTTGAGCGCACTCATTATTTCACCTAGAGTACATTCCGCCTTTACTGCTGCTAGAATTGCAGCCATTGTATTGCCGTTCCCAGTAGCACATATTCTTACTTCTGCTAAGGTGGTGGCGACAGCATCACTATCTCTGTTTGTTCTGATATTGGCTAATGATGCACATTGTTCATCACCAAGGGATGAGTCGACAGATTGTCCCTTTAGTTCACTATTTTCAGTATTTGAGATTGCATGATTGACACCAATCACCTTCATTTCACCTTTATCTTGGGCAATTTGTTCGGCCCAAGCCGATTCATGCAATAGGCGCTGTTGAAATCCTGCCTCAATGGCAGTCAACGCTCCTCCTTTTCCATCTATTTGCTTAATTAATTCGTGGGCGCGATTGTATAATTCGTCGGTTAAGCCCTCAACAAACCATGAACCGCCAAGTGGGTCAACAACATTAGCAATACCCGTTTCATCGGCCAATATTTGTTGAGTACGAAGGGCAATTGTTGATGATTCATCAGTTGGTAGACCAATTGCTTCATCAAATGAGTTCGTATGAAGTGATTGAGTACCCCCTAAAACAGAAGAAAGTGCTTGATAGGACACTCGCACAATATTGTTGAGTGGTTGTTGTGCAGTCAATGTGACGCCCGCGGTCTGCGTATGGAATCTCAACATAGAGGATTTTGGATTTGATGGTGAAAATCTCTCTTGCATTAAGTCATGCCAGAGTTTTCTAGCAGCCCTGAATTTTGCCACTTCTTCAAAAAAATCATTATGGCAACCAAAGAAGAAAGAGAGCCTTGGGGCAAAATCATCAACATCAAGTCCAGCATCAACGGCTGCTTGAACATATGAAATCGCATTTGCTAATGTGAATGCAAGTTCCTCAATTGCAGTTGCTCCCGCTTCTCTGATATGGTAGCCAGATATGCTAATAGTATTCCATTTAGGAGTATTTGTTTGACACCATGCCATCACATCAGTGATCAAACGCATTGATTGTTCAGGAGGGAATACATAGGTGCCTCGAGCAATATATTCTTTCAGAATATCGTTTTGAATAGTCCCTCGTAATTCAGAGATATCGCATCCACGTTCTTCTGCAACGGCAATATACATTGCTAACAAGATAGATGCTGGGGCATTAATTGTCATTGATGTAGAAACCTTAGATGTGTCAATATTGTCAAACAATTGGCGCATGTCATGGATGCTATCTATCGCAACCCCCACTTTTCCAACTTCTCCTATTGCCATTGAGTCATCAGAATCAAGTCCTAATTGGGTGGGTAAGTCAAAAGCGACAGAAAGCCCAGATTGTCCTTTTTCTAGCAACATTCTGAATCTATTGTTGGTTT
Source organism: Methanobacteriota archaeon (assembly GCA_018650285.1). Lineage (GTDB taxonomy): Archaea > Thermoplasmatota > Poseidoniia > Poseidoniales > Thalassarchaeaceae > MGIIb-Q1. Next base: position 80,212 of record JABIGF010000015.1, on the reverse strand, counting down.
CTTGTGCTGAACTAAAGCCGGCATATTGCCGCATAGTCCATGTTTTTCCGCGATACATCGATTTATGAATCCCGCGTGTATAGGGAGGTTCCCCTGGTGAATTCCGTTTCACATCTTGGCAAAATCCCTCATCAGGGATGTTTGGAATAGGTACTCCAGCGCGGGTTAGGAAATCCTTCTCGTCGCCGCCCATTTGCCCCCCTCAAGACCTCCGAGGGGTTAGTTGGGGTCATTATTTTTGGTTATTCGTGATGGTGGCCGCCAGTTCCGTGAACATGGCCGTGTGCGAGTTCTTCTTCACTAGCATCTCGAACTTCAACAACTTCCACTTCAAATTTGAGGGCGCGCCCAGCTAATGGGTGATTGAAATCACACTTGATTTGAGCGTCTGTAATACCAACTATTCTAAATGGCCCCATTGCAGACATCAAAGTCATTCCCAACTCCATTTCCATGTCTTCAGGAAATTCAGTTGCTGGAACATCCATTATCGCTTCATCGGTTTCTTCACCATATGCGTCTTCAGCCATTAGGGTAAACTCTCTCTTTTCGCCTACTTTTGCACCCATCATTTCTCGTTCAAAACCGGGGATCATATTCTTATGGCCAACTAAATAACCTAAGGGATCAGATCCATGACTTGAATCAAATTCTTCACCATCTTCGGGAAATGTCCCGCGATAGTGTACCATTGCTACTTTATCATTATCTATTGTTGTCATTTATCTCATTTTCCTGTATCCTTTGAGGACTTTGATAATTCTTTCAGCGGTTGATTCCGTGATTATTTGGTCTTCTAATTTTTCTTCAACAAATTCAATTGCGGCATCGATGCCTTGGCGTTCACCTTTAGCCCAAGTGGAACCAAGTAGGTTTGCCCGGTGTTCTTCATCAACATCTTCTTCAACCAATATTTCACGAATGTCAACTTTGAATTCCATATATTTACGCCGATTTAACTTGACGACTCTTTTCATAGGTGGTGCAGCAGCACGTGCCTTACGTTTCTTTTGCATCATCTTGTTGCGCTTTTCAAACGCCTTTTCGCTAGCAGATTTGCGGGTACCTTTTGCTTCTATGGTTGCCTTTTGAGCAGTAATCACATTTTCATTACTGCTTGCCTTTTCTCCAACTGCATCTGTTCTAGATGCCTTGCTTTCTGCCAACAAGGTGGATGTGTAATTATCATCTTTAACAGTCTTTGATTTTTCATCAGATTTAATTTCCGTTTGCTGGCTAAGGCCAACGCCTCTAGTTTTCCCTTGAGCAGTAGCAGGCCCTTTTGGTATTTCATCGGCAATTTCCGGCTCAACAATTGAGGAGTCATTTACGATGACAGGCTCGTCATCATTCGGTTCTGTCACATCATCTTCAACAATTGTTTCTTCTTTTGTTGATGGGACTTCATCTTCTGGCTTAGGTTTTGATGGAGCGAGGTAGTCTTTAGGTATCGCAGGCTTAGGCGATTTTGGTTCAATTACTGGTGCTTTAGTTGGAATAGGTGATGCCTTGCGGTGAGAGGTTGGGGGGGGTGTTCTTCCTTGTGGTTTTGGTTGAGAGGCTTTCTTTTTTACTGCGTCTTTAGCGAATGGATTGAATGGTAATTTCTTCTTTGCCAAGCGTTTTCCCCCTCCTTGTTAATGGCTGCTGCGATGCCGACCCCTCATAACACTTACAGTCTTGTATAATGGTTGAGTTCAACGATTCAGGGCCAAGAAATTTGTGTTTCATCGGTTCTCAACCCTTGCTTTACAGCAGACTCATCAAATGACGTCGGGCCACTATTTAGGTATTGTAATCTTCCTAAAGTAGCAATCATTGACCCATTGTCTACACAGTATCTAGCGGGCGGAATTCCAGCAATAGCCCCTCTCTCATTTGACATCAAATTTGCCATTTCCTTTATTCGCTGATTACAAGCAACACCCCCTCCAAGCAAAAGTTCCCTCTTTCCAGTGTGAGCCATAGCTCGTTCAGCAACTTCTACACAAGCTGCAAATGCATGTTCTTGTAGGCTCCAACATACAGCTCCAAGGGGTGCGCCCCGCTCAACAAGTCTGCTCGCAGCAGCATATAGCCCAGAAAAGGCTAGATCCATTCCATGTACGGCATATGGTAGGATGTAATCGTCTAAGTTTGCATCTGAATTCTCATCTAACCATTGTTTGGCTAAAATCTCTATTTTCGGGCCGCCAGGGAATGGCAATCCTTGCTCTCTTGCAAATTTGTCAAGCATATTCCCAATGCCGATGTCAAGGGTTTCCCCAAGTACTCTGTATCGTCCAGCCATACGTGTGATGACTTGTGTGTTTCCACCCGATACATAGAGTAGTACTGGGTCGTCCATTTTACATTGCTGTCTCCCAATTTCAATGTGTGCAACACAGTGATTTACGCCAACTAATGGCACATCCCACTTACTTGCTAATGCACGTGCAACACTTGCTCCAACTCGAAGGCACGGGCCAAGGCCTGGGCCTTGGCTAAATGCTACAGCTGATACTGATTTTCCTTCAATTCCAGAATCTAATAATTGCCTGACCAAGGTTGATGCATTCTCTGCATGATGGTCAGCCGCCTCTCTTGGATGAATCCCCCCTTCTTCGGGTCGGAAAAAGGCTGAAAATGACGGCGTCGGCTCGCCTTCCCCATCAACCGAGCCAATAGAAAGGGTGTGTGCTGTTGATTCAATTCCAACAACTATCCCTCCAGCCATACTGTTCACTATGCTTTGCGGGTATGCCACATCATTTCAAGCCTATAGTGCGTCGCGGTATACGATGCGACGCCTGTTTCTCAACGCCGGCCCGATTGCTCACTTGTCTCCGAGTGGCTTCAGTGGCGCTTTAACAGGGGATGTAATGTCCGATGAAAATGCCCTAATCCACCCTTCAGGGAGAGCCATACTGACTTCTGATTCAAAGATTGAATCGATTGCCGATTCTGAGGAATTACAAGCAGAATATTCTCCAGATGTCACAATAGGAAATGCCAAACCAACCCTTTTGAAAAATGGCAAGTTTGAGGTTTGGGATTTAGCAGGTCAAGCGGTCATCCCAGGTCTTGTTGATGGCCATAATCATTTGATTTGGACTGGAGATAGATCAAACGAAGTGGCTTTGCGTGAACAGGGATATTCATATCGAGAAATATCTGATATGGGTGGCGGAATAAACAAAACGGTTAGAGAAACGAGAGAGGCTAGCCATAATCTACTTCTTCAAGAGGGTCTTAAAAGGGTCAATACTGCGCAACAATTTGGTTCGACTTTTTTGGAAACAAAAAGTGGTTATGGATTAACAGTACAAGATGAATTGAAAATACTTGATGTATCTAATCAATTAGGCGAGGAAAAATCAATTCATACAACGGCAACATGGTTGGGTGCCCATTCAGTTCCAAAAGGAATGACAAGGAGTCAATACGTTGAACAATTGCTTTCTGAACAACTCCCTGCAGTTGTTGAGCAAGGTATTGCTACATATGCCGATGTATTTTGTGAAGATGGTTGGTTTACATTAGAAGAAACCGAAGATATCTGTAAGGCTGCAAAATCGGAGGGGCTTGAAATTAGATTACATGTTGATGAGTTTGCTGATTGCGGAGGCGCACAACTTGCTGCTGAATTAGGGGCGCTGACAGCAGATCACGCCGGATGGAGTTCTGATAGTGCTAGAGAGGCTTGCCATAAGTCAGGTGTAATCCAAGGCTTTCTCCCTAGCACACCTCATGTATTGGGGTTAGACCATTGGCCGCCATTCCAGAAGTGCATAGATAATGATTGGGCCTGGTCACTTGCTACCGACTTCAATCCAAATTGCCCAAGTCTCTCTCTACCCTTCTCTGCACAATTAGCTATGCGTCACTCTAGCGTATCTTCTCTATCTGCCTTAGTTGCATCTTCTCGTAATAGTGCAGCATCACTTGTCGAGGGCCAAGGTACAGGTCTTGGTATGATTATTGAAGGAGGGCCTAGTTCACTAAACATTCTTTCAAGCAAGAAAGTTACTGATTGGTGCAATTCACCAGACTTACCCTTTGCCGCAACTCTATCAAATGGCGAATGGGTAAATTCGTTATAATGTGAGAAAACAACATAAGTAGTCTTAGGTCTAATTGTTGCCAATATTCATAGTTTTGAATTTTGAAAATCCGATTTCGGCGTTTTGATTCTAGGCGTTCTCAAAAATCACCCTAAACGCGCACCCCGTATGGGCTGATAATGTATGATTAGCCTCTGTAGGGGGTGCTGACAAGCCAAGGAACGCCAAAAGGTGCTCTCGGTGAGGCCAAGGCCACTTGTTTGCCGTTAAGGCCGAACAGCCGCACCTGACGCGTTAGCGACGAGAGAGGAAGAAGAGGAACTCGTATTCCGATCTCGGAGTGTCCTGCCTGCTTGACTGGGCCCCAGGAGTGTTGTCGTAGGATGAGGCAGTTTCGTCTGCCGAACCTCCGATGATGGGATGGCAACCTCCGGCTACTGAGAGATAATGTCTTCTTATCCGCCAGAATACGGGCACAAAATGGAATGCTTTTGATTTACTATTTTTGCAAAATTGGACAGCCTCGCGTGCACGCGCGCGAGGGATATTACCTGTCCACCCCGGGCCCGGGCCATTTATGCGATTTTGAGCAGGAATGGGGCGAGCATTTTGCCAATGTGTGTTATTTTGATGAAGATTTGTGATTGAGGTGGAGTTGATTTACCTTGTTTTTGCTGAGGCGATTATAGCCGATTTACCCGTTTGCGCAGGCTAGGGAAAGTGGCGTAGCCCACAGACCCTCAGCCTCACCACCTCCCTCTCCTATCGCCGGTGCACTAACCGTGTCAAGTTCAAGGCGCAATTCACCACGCCACAAAATGAGTATTCGACATACGGGTCACATTCTTCTCGGAACTCGCGAACCACGTGAGCCCGAGGAGAGAAGAATGGGAAATTGCATGAAATGTGATTTGGGCCGTTAAGATTTGGCAAAATGCCAAATTAGGCACACCCCGTATGGGCGGATAAGGAGTATTATCAGTACTTCATAAATTGCTTAACTCCTGTGATATTTTGTTGCAGGCTCGCAGTGCAACGTTTACGCGGCGATTCACATATGGCCATTCAAAGAATTGTAAATTTGCCCCTCTGAGCCTAGGGGGTGCAAGTATCATTTTTTTCTTGATGAGAAGTTGGTAATCGTATGTGTGGAAACAGCTCTTCACGCGGAGGTTTCATATTTGGGTTGCCGGTGCTCGGGTCGGTTGCAATGGCGGACTACCAAGGATTCTGTCTCAAGTGCAAGACCTACGGGCCGATTAAGGGCGGTGAACTCATAACTATGAGTAACGGTCGTAAGAGAGTCGCTGGTCGTTGTTCAGAAGATGGGTGCACTGGTAAGATTTCGAAAATCATCGGATGATTCTACTGAGTGATCAACATAAGGGCTCGTGGTCTAGGGGCTATGACGTCGCCTTGACATGGCGAAGATCGGCGGTTCAATTCCGCCCGGGCCCATATTGAAACAATTCCAGATGGTAGAGAAATGATTGTCATTTGAATAGTGATGATAAGTATTCTTAGCACTATAAGTGGCAATCATTCAACAATGCTATATTCTACGCGTAATTTACCTGCACCTTTTGATTTGACTCTACCAATTTCAATAGAACCAATTTCACTGGTATTTGCTACATGACTACCTGCACAAGGGCATATATCAACTCCATCAATTGTGATGACTCGTAACTCTTCAATTGCCTTGGGTAGCAAGTCTAGGTTAACTCGTACAAGCGGATTTGATATCAATTCAGACCGTTGTTGAAAATCCATTGACACAATTAGTTTAGATTCAATTATTGAATTAACAGCATCTACTAATGCCTCTTTATCAAATGCCTCCCTATCAATAATGCCTAAGTCAATTCTAGTTTTTTCGGTTCCAATTTGATTACCAATAGTGGTGCCAGAGAATAGTTCATCAGCAACTGCTGAAACTAGATGTTGAGCTGTATGCATTCTCGCTAATTGATTTCTTCTTTCAGTATCAAAATGAGCAACTACCTGTTTGCCAACAAGGTTATCTGGGGTAAAATCACCCATTATTTCGTGAATTATGGTTTCTTTTTTTCTGACATCTATAATTGGAATTGAACATTCACTTAATTCTAAAGTGCCCAAATCAGCGGGTTGCCCACCTCCAGCAGGGTAGTAATATGATTCTTCAAGTTCAATCCAATATTTGCCATCAATATTGCTGATGCCCAAAATACTTGTTTCAAACGATTGTGGGTTAGTGGCGGGATGATTGTAGATATGTAGTGGTTCATCCATCTTCACTAACCCCATTGGAGACAGATTGCTCATCATCTGTAAATGTGAAATCACTATTCGATTCAGACCAATTAACTGTCACATCAGGCGCATCATCTTCAACGGCTTCGGGTAGGGCCGCCCCAGGATTCAAACTATACAGTAATGGATCTACATCTGGTTTCTCAATAACAGTTTGAACTACGGGAGGTGGTGCGTCTCGGTCAGGAAGGGCATCTAAATCATAGTGAAACAAACCGCATTCAGGACATCGAAGTCCACTATTATTTGTAAGGCAACCACAATCAGGGCATACTTCAATACCAATAAATTCTGACAATTTATTAGCCATTATATCAATCCACGAACATGGCATCAAATGGGATCCAGTATTCATCTCCAGAATCATCATCCTTGACTAGAACTTCATCATCGTCTTCATCAAATTTGACAATTACGCCGTACCACTCTTCACCCTCGTGCTCAACGCCGACATGGGAACCAACATCGATTTCTTCATCGCTTTCATCCGAGTCGTCTTCATCATCGTCATCATCTGATTCATCAGACTCTTCTTCATCGCCACCATCTTCATCAGACTCTTCTTCATCGCTTTCATCTTCAGTTTCATCATCAGCATCTTCGTCAGATTCTTCTTCAGAATCATCATCACTAGAATCTTCATCTTCTTCGGAGGCCTTCTTCTTGCGGTACTGTTCTTTCCAAGATTTTACTTCTTTTCTAAAGTAAATTGAGCCGATAATCAAGCCAATACATAGCAATATTGCGAAAATATCGGGTATACCCCAACTCCCGCTTGGACTCCAAGAGGAAGGGTCACTTGAGGAAAAAATGTCCAGTAAATTGAGTTTAGTGTTTGATGCACACCAATCGTTGTTAAGGAGCCAAGCATTATCACCTTCTTTACAAGTAAACACATTAGCAAAGAATCCGAATACATTGACTACGACCATAATTGCACCAAGGCCGAATATTGACCAAAGAATTGGGAATAGATTCTCCTCGTTTCTCATTAACCAAATTTGATTCTTTGTTGGACCTTCTGATTTCTTTTCTTCTATTGTTTCTTTAACATCATCTGGCGATTCAATCGAATCTACAAATTCTATGAGGTCAATAAAGCCGTCTTCATCAGTGTCAATTGCATCGATTAATTCATCTATTTCGCCATCGTCAAAATCATCGTCAAAATGTTTTTCAATCGATTTTTTGAACTCTTCTGGAGATATTAAGTTATTATTATTATCATCAAATTCTGTGAAAACACTCCTGATATTCTCATCAGCATCTCTCACAAGATCAACCAATTTGTCGATGAGTTGTTCATCGTCATCATCTGAATCTTCGTCATCAGAATCAGCATCTTCGGCCTCATCTTCGTCATCAACGGAATCAGCATCTTCGTCATCATCTGAATCTTCGTCATCATCTGAATCTTCGTCATCAGAATCATCATCGGAATCATCGTCATCAGAATCATCATCTTCGGCCTCATCTGAATCTTCGTCATCTGAATCATCATCGGAATCTTCGTCATCAGAATCATCATCGGAATCTTCGTCATCATCGGAATCTTCGTCATCATCGGAATCATCGTCATCAGAATCAGCATCTGCCTCTTCTTCGTCATTTTCAGATTCATCTTCATCGTTTTCAGAAGTTTCTCCATCTTCTGAGATTTCTTCAGCATCATCTCCGTCAATTATTTCAGGAAGTGAGAGGAGAGCAGATAATTCAGCGAATGATATTTCACTATCATTGTTTAAATCTACTTGGTGCATAAACCGATCTACTTCACTAATTGGTAACACTGCTAATTCGGCTTCTAAAAGACCGGCGCGGATTTCACCACCAGAAAGGACACCATCATCATTAGCATCCCATTTTCCAAATACATCTGAAATAGATAATTGTTCTTCGGTCATCCATTCTTTAAGTGAATTTATTAGGTCATCTAATACAAATGAGATGTTACAACTTGGGCATGCTTTTGAATCAAGAGGTACAATTGCCTGGCATGAACCACATTCTCCCATATCAACATCTTCTAATCCACTGAATGATACTTTACATTCCGGACAACTCTTGGAATCTGCCGGAATTTCAGCTTGACAAGCACCACATTGTGCGGTCCCAATTTGCTCAATTGATTCATCTTCTTCGTCAGTCATGGCTCCCGCCTGCAAAGTTTCCAAACTTGTCAATGATATAATGGTTCATGAGAGAATATCTATTTATTATCTATCCATAGGAATTGTGTCGGATACGCCGAAGGCGTCAATAAGAGGAGCGGTTGACAGGTGCTTGGGGAAGATGAGCGTAAATTGGCCACCATCATCATCGCGTGTTTACGGTGTCCAATTAGAAGACCCACGTGAAGGGTATCTCTGGCTGCAGAGTATGAGAGAAACTAATCGTACTCTGATAGTTCTTTCACGTCTCTCTCCAAAGCGACTTTCAAGGTATATTGACCTGAATTCGATTGATTTTCATTGGATTACCTCGCACGATGACAAGCATGCAATTGACCCCGCTCTAGAAAGATTAAATCATCATTTGTCCTCACGTATTTTGGAGGATTCAGGTATCATTTGGTTGGATGCCGTTGAATATCTTTCAGATCTGCACGGGTTTGACGCAATGATGCACTTTGTTCAATCACTTTCTGATAGTCTAACTAGCACCGATTGGACTTTGGTTTTGCCATATTCTCCGCTGGCGTTTAAACCAACAGATGTCGCGAAAATACGAAGAGAGGCTCCGAATTATGACATATCTATGGTGGAGGGAGAAAACGATGACACCGTATCTATCAGTGGCGAATCCAAACTATCCCATTCAGAAGAAGATTCAATGGACGATTCTGATGATTCCCAAAAGGAGGCCACTATTGAGGTTGAACCGGGTCTACATGTATTGAGTAGAATTCCCGAAAAGAGCTTATCAAGAGCCATTTTACAACGCCGTCTTGAACAGTGGAAGGAGATGGGTTTTGATGTAAGCGAACTTGAACCGGTTATGCTTGTTAATGACCGTTCAATTAGACACCAGAGGTATTTTTCATATGAAGAGAAAGTTCGTAGGGCCACTGAATGTGAAAGGAGAATTCGTGAATTAGAGGCATTAGGATTTACTACTGAATCAACAAAACTACACTTCAAGATAATGCAATTGACAAGCCTTGACGAGGTTGAGAGGCAAATTGAGCGCTTACTTGAAGAGGCTAGATGACTCAGAAATTTATTTTATCCAAGATTTCCTACAGTTTTTTCAACGGCATTCAACATTTCACCAGATTGTAATATCTCAACCATGGTGTCATGGTCAGGGAAAAGGGCTCTATCATCTCCTAAGTGCTTAATATTCTGGCGAATGATTTGGTGTGCAATTGCTACACCCTTGCCAGGTGCACCTCCTCGAATATCTATTGCCTGAGAAGCGGCAATCATCTCAATTGCAAGTACACCAAAGCAATTTTCCATTATTTGCCGTGTTTTTTGGGTAGTTGTCATTCCCATACTGACAAAGTCTTCTTGGTCTGCTGCTGCAGGAATCGATTGATTTGCCGCAGGGTGAGACAGAATTCTAGTTTCTGCTACAAGCGCACAAGCAGTATATTGGGCAACCATCAATCCAGAGTGTAGCCCTGGTTGTTCTGTCAAAAATGGAGGTAGGCCACCAGATAATGCTGGATTTGTTAGGCGGTTCATTCTTCTCTCAGATAGAACTGCAGCCATAGATAATCCAATTCCAACCATTTCCATTGGTAATGCTACGGGTGAGCCTTGGAAGTTTGCTCCGGTAATTACTCTCTCTTCATCAACCAAGAATACAGGATTATCACCTACACCATTGAGTTCTATTTCCACTTGGGATAGTGCGTATTTTAGAGCATCTTTGAGTGAGCCAATCACTTGGGGCGTTGATCTAAGAGAATATGCATCTTGCACCTTTTTCCCACCAGAAGCAAGTATTTCGGAATTTTCAGTTAATTTGAGCAGATTTGCTGCGGTGTCAATTGAACCTTGGAAACCACGTAACTCGTGTAGGCGATTATCATAAGGTGTCATGTTAGCATTTAGTGCTTCTAGAGTCATTGCAGTAGAAATATCATGGTATTTGAGCCAGCGCGTGGCGTCACAAAGAGTCAATGCAGCCATAGCTGTGAGTAAATTACTACCATTGATGATGGCTAAACCATCTCTTGCTTGCAAGACAATAGGTTCCAATCCTGCAGCAGAAAGCGCATCTAGGGAAGACATTCTTTCGCCTTGGTAGAATGCATCACCTTCTCCCATCATTGTCATCGCAATCTGTGACATTGGAGAAAGGTCTCCACAAGCCCCTACAGAGCCTTTCATTGCTACAACAGGGGTTACTCCAAGGTTGAGCAAATCAATGAGCATTTGAGTTATTTCTACACGCCCTCCTGAATTTCCGTGGCAATGTACGTTAATTCGACCCAACATACCACCACGAACTACCTCAATTGGCATAGGTCCACCAATGCCAGCAGCGTGAGAGTAAACGAGGAATTTTTGAAATTCTTTGACCTGTGGAGGTGTCAAAACAACCTCACTAAATTCGCCAATACCTGTTGTTACACCATACATCACTTCGTGGTCATCGATTTTACGCTGTATCATTTCTCGACAAATGCGGATTCTGTCCCATGCTTCATCAGAGACCGAAACTTCTCTACCACCTCTAGCAACGGCTTCAACATCATGAATAGTTAGATGGTCGCCATCAAGCACGATAGTCATGATTTGCCCGAATTGGGTTCGGGTAATAATTCTACTCAAAGGAATGAAAAACAGTTACTCTTCAAAGAATTGCGATATCAGGTCATCATCACAAAGATTCGGGATTGTAATATTCAAGTCATTATTTGAGTTCATAGCCCGTTCTGCGGCAGTAACGGCGCCTTTATTTCGTGCCCATGCTCTTCGAGCAATTCCGTTATTTACATCCCAACTTAGCATAGAATTTAGCCGAATAGATGCTTCTTCACTTCCATCTAGAACTAATCCAAAACCTCCATTGATGACTTCACCCCAACCAACTCCTCCACCATTATGGAGGCTAACCCAAGTAGCACCTCGAAATGAATCACCCACAAAATTGTGCACAGCCATGTCAGCAGTGAACATTGAACCATCTTTGATGTTAGCAGTTTCACGGTAAGGGGAATCCGTCCCTGATACATCATGATGATCTCGACCCAATACTATTGGTGCAGAAATGACTCCAGAATTTATTGCGTCATTAAATGCTTGAGCGATCATTCTTCTCCCTTGCTCATCAGCATATAGAATGCGTGCCTGCGAGCCAACTACCATCTCATTTTCAGCCGCTTCAGTAATCCACCTTACATTGTCAAGCATCTGTTGTTTGACATCTGGGGTGCTACTATCAGCAAGTTTTTGTAAAACGCGTGTGGCAATTTCATCACTTTTTGTTAGGTCAATAGAGTCACCAGATGTGCAGACCCACCTGAATGGTCCAAAACCAAAATCAAAGCACATGGGTCCCATAATATCTTCCACATACGATGGATAGTGGAATGTTCCATCATCATTCACTATTTCAGCACCTGCTCTACTAGCCTCAAGAAGGAAGGCGTTCCCGTAATCCCAGAATCTCATGCCATTGTTAGACATAGAATTAATTGCATTTGATTGGCGTCTTAACGATTCTTGGACTAATGATTTGAATTTATCTGGTTCTTCAGCCATCATCGTTTTACTCTCTTCAAAACTAATTTGGACAGGAAAATAACCACCTTGCCATGGATTGTGAAGAGATGTTTGGTCGCTGCCAAGGTCAACCCGAACATCTCTTTCAACTAGTCTTTCCCAAAGGCTGACAATGTTGCCAACAAAGCCAATACTGTTTGCAGTAGAATTGTTTGCACATTCTAGCATTCTATCAATTGCTTCATCAACATCTTCGATCACTTCATCAAGCCAGCCTTGGGATTGACGTTTGTATGCAGCAACGGGGTTTACTTCAGCAATAATTGATGATGCACCTGCAATAACGGCTGCTTTTGCTTGTGCACCACTCATGCCACCTAAGCCACTAGTGACATAGGTTTTGCCAAACAATCCTTGTTCGCCTTGGATGCCGAGGTATTTTCTTCCCGCATTTAGCAAAGTAATAGTGGTGCCATGGACAATTCCTTGTGGCCCAATATACATGTAAGAACCAGCAGTCATTTGACCATATTGGCTAACGCCAAGAGCATTTAATCTCTCATAATCCTCTTGTGATGAATAATTTGGAATAACCATTCCATTGGTTACTACAACTCTTGGAGCCTCAACTGAAGAGGGGAATAGGCCTAGGGGGTGCCCCGAATACATGACTAAAGTTTGTTTGTCGGTCATTTCTGAGAGATACTTCATTGTCATTCTATATTGAGCCCAGTTTTGGAAAACCGCCCCGTTTCCACCATAAGTAATCAATTCGTGCGGGAATTGGGCTACATTCTCATCAAGATTATTTTGAATCATTAACATAATTGCTGCAGCTTGAGTACATTTTGCAGGATAGGCTGATATTGGCTGTGCCTTTATTTCAAACCCAGTCGGTCTGAATCTATGCATGTATATGCGGCCATGACTTTGTAATTCACTAGCAAATTCTTTTGCTAATGTTTCGTGTAATTCTTTCGGGAAGTATCGCAAAGCATTACTCAGTGCCAACCTTTTCTCAGATGGTGAAAGAATATCTCTCCTTTTTGGCGCATGGTCGACATTATTGTCGATGCCAGGGTGTTCTGGCAGGGTATTAGGTATACCTTCAATGATGCTAGCCCTAAGGGCGTCCCACTCTGCCATGACATAGATGCGAGTGCAGGTTGGATTTGACTATTCCCAATAGAGTAGTCTATGAACTTCGGCGGTTCCAAGGGGATATTGATGACCTCAGATGGGGAGTGGTACCTTTCTGATTTAGCCAACGGCATTGAAAGAAGTCGAATACTTTCCATCGCTGCAGATGTCAGAAAAATGAAAGCCGAAGGAAAGGAAGTTGCAGCATTTACTGTCGGTGATTTTTCACCAGAACAGTTTGAAGTCCCGCCAATATTTATTGAAGAATTATCAGATGCGGTATTGGCCAATCAAACCAATTACCCACCTGCTGCTGGACTACCAGAATTACGAAATAAGTTGTCAGATTGGATGAAACACCGCTATGATTTGGATGTAAGTTCGGACGGGATAATCGTAGGGAGTGGTGCTCGTCCAGTTCTATTCTCCTCTTTCAAATTATTTTTAGAGCCAGGGGATGGACTTGCACATGGTGTCCCGGCATGGAATAATCACTACTATGTTCACCTTAATTCAGCAGTTGACATTCCTATTAGAGGCACGCCTGAGAGCAGATTTTTACCTACCGCGGAAGGAATTAAAGAGAGAATATCTGAGACTAGGGTCTTGATTCTTAATTCCCCATTAAATCCAACTGGTACATGTTATACTAGAAATGAATTGGCAGCAATATGTGATGTAGTGTTAGAGGAGAATTCCAAAAGAAAAGTAGCCGGTGTCAAACCGGTAATGCTGGTTTATGACCAAGTATACTCAACAATGACTGCAAAGGGTGTTTCACATGTCCATCCTGTTCAGGTAAGGCCCGAGATATTTGAATTCACTATCACCTTAGATGCGATTTCAAAATCCCTCACCGCAACAGGTTTGAGATTAGGGTGGATGGCAATCCCCCCTGTTCTTGCCCCTCCTGTTATTGCATTAATTGGCCACATGGGCTCTTGGCCAGCGCGCCCAATACAGTTTGCAGCAGCAAAGACATATTCTAATCCTCAAACCCTAGAAAAATATTTCAGTGATTTAGATATGAAAATTTCTGAAAGGATGGAAGTATTATTTTCAAGATTAGATGCGATGAAAGCAGAAGGATTACCAGTTAATTACATACCACCCGAAGGAGGCATATATCTTTCAACCCAGTTCAATTTGTTTGAATTATTAGATGTAAAAACAAATGAAGAGATAAGAAAATGGTTACTTGATGAAGCTGGTGTGGCAGTAGTTCCTTTCCAAGCATTTGGATTGGAAGAGGATACTGGCTGGTTTAGAATTTCTATTGGTGCAGTTTCTGTACAAGAAATAGTTGAAGCAATGAATCGTTTAGAAGAAGCAATTAATCAAATTTGATTAATTTTCTAAACGCGCATAAACCGCTTTCATCACTGATCTGCTTAATTCACGTGCGCTTTCACGGATAGTTTTCACTTCTGCCATCAATGGTTCGGCCATCTCAGATGGTAGGGATGTGGCATTTATTTCAACATTAAAGAGAGCGCCTTTACAAGCGGCACTAGCCAATAGTGAGGCAACACCCACATCAGTTACAGCGTTACCATTACCATAGGTGGCAAGGTCTGATTGAGTCTCTAATAGTTGAAGTGCTTGTTTTGCAGTCTTAAGTGGTACTAGAGAGGCATTATGGGTGGCATTGCGAATTGCTTGTTTGCGACTCTCTTTTTCTTGATCACTATCTTTTGGTAGTTTGAAGGTATCCATCACAGAAATGAACGAATCGGTATCTTCATCAGCAAGCGTCAAACCATCTAGGATTAGAGGCGTAGCAATTGATTTCGAATTTTCAGCAGCCTCCCAACCCTTTTCCCATTTTTCTCGACCTAAGGTGATATCTGAGACCATTACAGTCAATGCTGCTGCTTGAGAAAGGCTTACTGCAGCGGCAGACCCACCTCCAGGTGTAGGATTAGTTGATGCTAGAGCATCTGAAAATTCTCGTAGAGTCATTGAACCAAAGTCAGTCATATCAAACACCTGCCGCGTATTCAATGATGCGCTGTTCAACTATGAACTCTCCTAATTTGTTTAATTGCAGTCCTTCAACAGCAGAAGCGATTAGTACATCATCCGATGCATCCTTGCCATGGTAATGCCGCCCAGAATCAAGAATTGCATCTAGTGGGACAAGTCCGACAAGTTCGCCTGCTGTGGTCTGGTGGTTTGTTTGAGATGCAAGTTCTCTAATTGCATCAGTTACCTGATGTAATCCCGTCGTTTTGTAATCAAGTAAGTTCATAGAAACTTGAGCAGTTTGGTCGTCGTACATCCAACCTGCGCCTTGCAAAGCATCAAATTTACCATTAATCCGTTCTGGTTTACCATCGGAATCAAGTATTTTTTCACCATTCTCATCCTTTTTTAGAACACCACTAGTCCTTAATTTACCTGCAATGTTGTTAGTAATTGACTTATCCGCGGTATTGAGGTTCACATTGTATGCAATTAGTATTGAGCGCGCTCCAGATGCAGTAACTCCACTAGTTGGATTGAATTTATTTGGGCCATATTCGGGAGCCCATTCCTCAGAACCTAACTTATCAGACAATGCCTCATATTCGCCTCTTCTAATGTCTGGTAATCGAATTCTATCTTGTCTTCTTGCTGCTTTCGCATAAAGGTAGACAGAATGTCCAAATCTATCTGCGCATTGTTGCCCATAACGTTCTGCTAATATTACACATTCATCCATGGAAATATTTCTTACTGGTATGAAAGGAACAACATCAATTGCACCCATTCTAGCGTGCTCTCCGTTATGTGTTGTCATGTCTATAGATGATAATGCTATTCCAGTACCACGTAGGACAGCTTCTAACACTTGTTCAGGAGGCCCTACAATTGTCACCACAGTTCTATGGAAATCTGCTCCCATGTCAACATCAAGAAGTTTGACTCCACTGACAGTCAACATTTCATCGGTAATTGCATCAATTACTTCCTTGTCTTTTCCTTCTGAGAAATTTGGTACACACTCAACTAGTTGGTCTGCCATAACATGGTGCGGTTGGGGGAGGGTGAAATGAATTGCGGAATCAAGACCACAATGAATTAGGTGCGCCACTACTCTTTTCATTCCTCTTCTTGATAATAGTTTCAAGCGCTTTATGGAAGTCACTCTTGCTTGCTTTCTTACGGTTTTCGCGGATTGCAGACATTCCGGCTTCTACGGTAAGCGCCTTCAATTCAGCTCCAGATAACCCTTCTGTAGGATTAACAAGGCTGTCAATTGTCACACCTTTTGTAATTGGCATTTTGCCCATGTGGAGTTTTAGAATTGCTGCTCTCGCTTCATCTTTTGGAAGAGGAATTTCAATTAATCTGTCAAATCGACCTGGGCGCAACAATGCTTCATCTAGGATATCTGGGCGGTTTGTAGCAGCGATCAATTTGACATCTGCCAATGAATCGAAACCATCTAATTCAGCCAATAATTGCATAAGAGTTCTTTGAACCTCTCTGTCGCCACTGGTTGCAGAGTCCAGTCGCTTCGCACCAATTGCATCAATTTCATCAATGAAAACGATAGATGGTGCTCTTTCACGTGCAAGGTCAAATAGTTCACGAACCATCCTACCTCCTTCGCCAATGTATTTCTGAGCTAATTCACTTGCAACAAGTCGAATAAATGTACAGTCTGTACTGTTGGCAACAGCTTTGGCCAACATCGTCTTTCCACAACCCGGAGGGCCAACTAACATTACACCGCCCGGTGGTTCAATCCCAAAATTGGTGAATGCTTTAGGATTTGTTAGGGGCAATTCAATTGATTCTTTAATCAATGAAATTTGCTCATCTAAACCACCAAGGTCATTGAATGAAATTGATGGTTTTTCAATCATTTCAGCACCCATGACTAATGGGTCCCATGCATCATGAAGTACGTCGATGATAGAAAGTGTATCTTGGTTCAGGGCAACACGTGCACCAGGTTTCATCAATTCAGGGTCTAGCCCTCTATTGTATGTGACAAGAAATACTGTCCCATTGCTAGATCTAACAATAGCTCTCTCACTATCCAATAAATCTTGGATGTTACCAATAACATGTGGAGGCATTCTCATCAAACGAATTTCTTCATTAAGACGACTAACTTTTGACTTTTGTTTTGCAACTTGATTTTCTAGCTCAATCCTGTCTGTAAGAAGTTGTTGAGTTCGTTGCCGCAATTCTTCAAATTGATTTTCTAAGTCTTTCAGTGTCTTCTCTGCAATAGTTCCAACTGTGTGTTTTGACTTATCTTTATCATTAGGGTGAATTGCGTCTGAGTCAGATACCATCCCGAATCCCAATTGCCTCGAGTAGTTCAACTACTAATAATATCTAAGGACCTATAGGCACTAATGTTGAGTTATTTAGGTTTAATTTGATGACCGTTAGATGGACTCAAATAGGGTCGGCCTTGGTCCTTATCCATGGCGAGTTGCGAATTGTGTGGCGTTGACAATGTTTCCACAAAGAGAATGACTGTCCATGGTGCCTTTGTTGATGGTTGCAAACAATGTCAAGAGAAAATGGGCTTCAATCCTGAAACTGACAAAGCGGCGCAAAATGTTGCCCGAGTTAACCGCCAGTCTTCTACAAAAACATCGGGCGGATATGGTGGCTTAGGTACATCTGGAAAAGATATCATGATGAGAGATTCTAAGGAATTATCCACTGATTTCCCTACCTTAATCCGAGAAGCCAGAGAAAAAAAGGGATGGAATCAACGCACTCTAGCATTAAAGATGAAAGAGAAAATCAATGTTATCCAGCGAACAGAAGGGGGGCAAAGGCCTTCGGATTCAGTACTAAAGAAATTTGAACGCATTCTAAACATCTCACTTTTTGGCGAAATTCAAGATATAAACGTGGAAAGACAGGTTGGTAACCATGATTCCCGCTCATTAAACTTGGGAGACTTAATTAAAATGGCAAGGAAAGAGGGGGAGTAATTAATCACCAAAGTGCCCCTTCATATCATTCATCTCTCTCAAGACGATCCAAAGAAATGTACCGCTCGAAAGTTACAGAAGAGGGGTTTAGCCATAATTCATGATTCTATGAGGCGCCTTCCTAGGCGCGGTTTTTTGTTAGACCCTCTGGCTGGAGAAATTCTTGGCCCTGATGATTTAGTTGAGATTAATCGAGGAGGTGCTATTGTTGGTTTGGATTGCTCTTGGAAAAAATGTGATGTCTCTTTTGATGATGTTAAGGCGAAATCACCGATGCTAAAACCAAGAACATTGCCACTAGTACTAGCCGCAAATCAAGTATCTTGGGGCAAACCAGGGCGCCTATCAACTGTTGAAGCATTAGCCGTTTGCCTGATTTTGTTGAATAAATGGGAGCAAGCAAGAGAAATTCTCTCACCATTCAAATTTGGTGAACAATTTTTACAACTCAATAAAGAACCACTTGAAGCGTATGCAAATGCTTCAACCAATGCCGAATTAATTGACTTACAATGGGAATTTTTTGACAAACCAGATGAATAATGAAAGCTTTCTGAAATGTTATGATATTAATTCATAGGCACGTTCAGGAGGTCGACAAATTATTGCAATCTCCCCATCATCTAGAATAGGTCGTTGCATATATTTGGGATATTTTAGTAAAATATCAAGAATAATCTCTGATGTAATGACTTCTGGTTTTGCTGGTGCGTCATTATCATTCCACCGAACCAACTCTTCAACAGGTGCATCAAAGCGTTCTATCAAAGAAGTAAGGTCACCTTTTGTTGGTGGTTGATTTAGGTATAGAACAATTTCTGGTTGTTGGTTTTCTGTAATTTCAACAGTCTTTCTGCTTTTAGAACAGCGCGGGTTATGATAGAGTTTCATGCTCTCACCTAACTTCAGAACCAACCTGAATATCTCCATCAATAGAAATTAATTTGACATTATCATTTCCATCATCTGCCGCTAACAACATCCCCTCGCTCATCACTCCACGTAATTTTCTTGGTTTTAGATTGGCTACAAATACAACAGATTTCCCCACCATTTCATCAGCAGAATAGTATGGTTTTAGCCCCGCGCAAACGGTTCTGCCACTCTCACTACCATCATCAACTGATACAACATACAGTTTATCTGCGTCAGGATGATCCTGAACATTCGTTATTTTCCCAGTTCTCAATTCTACCTTCATGAAGGTTTCAAAATCTAGGTATGTTACCCCCTCTGGTGCTTCGCTCATCTTTTCATTCTCCTTTTTCTTTCCACCCTTTACCCCGTGGGTAGGGTCATTCGATGCATCGTTTGATGCCGAATCGGCTAATTCTTGTTCCTGTTTCAAGATTTCATCTAAATCTAATTTTGTGAATAATGGTGTTGGTTCCCCACTTGCATACGTCATAGGTGATTCCCAATCAAGTGCATCACTCCATGAAGCCAAGGAAACTTGGCCTAATTGACCAATGTTTTCCCAAGATTGTTGTGCACTAAAAGGAATGAATGGTTGTGTGATAATTGCTAGAGTACGTGATATCCTCCATCCGAATGCAAGCTTTGCTAATGATTTATGTCTAGAAGCATACCATGTTTCATCAGCATCATCTGGCACCTTGAGATATTTCCAAGGTGTAGCCTCTTGTAGCATTTGATTGCCCAATTGTGCAATATTCATAGCACTTCTAAGAGCTTCTTTGTATCTATGCCTCTGAAGACTACTGGTGACATCTGAATGCAATTCAGAAATCTTTGCAATTTCTTCTTCTGCAAGAGTAATGTCGTCATATGCGGATAATGGATTTACGCCACTACCATCATCTAATCTTGCAGATAATGTCATGACGCGATGAACAAAATTTCCATAAGTGCCAATTAATTCATTGTTGACCTTCTCTACGAAATCAGGCCAATTAAAATCAGTATCATGATTCTCAGGCATATTAATTGATAAATAATATCTCAATGTATCTGGTTGGAATTTATCTAAAAATGAAGGCAGCCAAACTGCATGCTTTCTGCTTTTTGAAAATTGACCGCCTGAAAGCATCAGATATTCCATGGCTGGAACATTATCTTCCAAATGTAAATCGCCTGGGCCAGGCCTTAAATCGTCAGTCGGTGATACCTCATTGCCAACATTGTTCAAGCCCATGATGATGGCTGGCCAAATAACTGTGTGGAACGGTATGTTATCCTTTCCTAGGAAATATAGATGGCGTGGCTGCGGCCCATCTACTGGATTACGCCACCAATTTTCCCAAGCCATTTCAGCATCAGGATGCAAGTCTTTTGCAAATTCTTCAGCCCAAATCTTGGCGCAAGAGTAGTATCCTTGAACAGCTTCAAACCATACATATACACACTTGCCATCCCATTCATCGCCTTCAAGAGGTAATTCAATTCCCCAAGACAAATCTCTAGTTACTGCACGTGGCCTTAAGCCCATATCTAACCAATTCTTGGTCATTGAACGGACGTTATTTTTCCAATCATCCCAGCGTTCCTTTGAATGTAATTCTAATGATTTCTGGAACAAATCAAGACGGTAGAAGAAATGTTCAGTATCTCTGACTTCAATATCTGCGCCAGGGTTCATTTTTGACTTTGGCATTGATAGTTCTGATGCTTCGTAAGTAGTCCCGCACTCGTCACACTGGTCTCCTCTAGCAGATTCAAAATCACAATTTGGACATACCCCTTCAATGTATCTGTCGGGGAGAAATCTTCCTCCTCCATCACTTCGAATTTCGTAATATTGTTGCATTGTTTTTTTCTCAAACATACCTGAATTATGTAGATCTAAAAAATTCTCTTGAACTATTTTTTTATGCCTAGGGTCTGAAGTTCGGTTAAACAAAGCCCCACCGTATTCAATCCCTCTAGGGTCAATATTTGGTTCCCATGCACAACCTAAGTCTAGTAATGCTTGCTTGTTGATAGCGTGATATTGGTCAACGATAGCTTGTGGTTCAACTCCTTGTTGTTCTGCTGTAACAGTGATTGGTGTGCCATGTTCATCACTACCACTAACGAGTAAAACGCGATTGCCAAACGCTCTTTCAAATCGAAGATGAATATCTGGAGGGAGATAGCAGCCAGCGACATGCCCAAGATGCAGTGGCCCGTTTGCATAGGGCCAAGCAACGCAGATGAGGACATGTTCGGGTTGTTCCACAGGTGTTGGGCGACAGCGGTCATTAATGGCAATTACCTAACAGATGCTAGGTTGAAGCAAGATATGGCAATTATTGATGTAATAACGGCTAGGTAATTTGAAAGAGTATCGCTTGTTGGCGTTGGTGTCGTGCGTGTAATGCGTCGGTGGAGAATCGAACTTTAATGAGTTATACTCTACTCATCACATTTGCCATAGTGGCAATTGGTATTTCTTTCATTTGCAGCATTTTAGAAGCAGTATTGCTTTCAACATCTGTTTCAAATGTTGCAGTAATGGAAGCAGAAAAACGCCGTTTTGCATCCAAATGGCGCGCCTTCAAGAATGAGCCGGAAAGACCCCTGACTGCTATTCTAACGTTGAACACCATTGCCCATACAGTTGGCGCTCTTGGAGTAGGTACTGAAGTTGCAAAATTATATGCAAATAGCCCCGATTTAGACATTATAATGGGTGTTGCATCTGCAATATTGACACTTGGTGTGTTACTATTTTCTGAGATATTGCCAAAAACAATTGGAACAATCTATTCTAAGAAATTGGCAATCCCTACTGCTTTTGTTCTACAAATATTAATCATTGTACTAATTTGGATAGTTGCACCAATTGAATGGACACGAAAACTCTTCCCAGTACCAGAACAGGAAACTGTGACTCGTGATGAATTAGCGGCTTTGGTTGATGTTGCTGAGGAAGAGAAAACAATTGAAACTGATGAAGAGCAAGTAATTCATAATTTATTGAAACTGCGTGATATTGAAGTTGCAGACATTATGACTCCTAGAGTGGTATTATCTTCAGTTCCTGCATCACATACTGTCAAACAAGTAATGGATGAAATTCCAATAATGGTCCATGGTAGAATGCCTGTTCATGGAGACACAATAGATGATGTCAAAGGATTAGTACTTCGAAGCAATATTTTGAAAACTGCAGCTGATGACCGATTTGACGTAAAGATGGCAGATATCATGCGTCCAATTCATCCTGTGAGCCCTAGCCAATCAGTTGATGTGGCCTTAGACATTTTACTAGATCATAAAGAACAATTGTTGATTGTTAAGGATGAATTTGGTGGTACAACAGGTATCATTACTATTGAAGATATTATCGAAACATTACTTGGTCGAGAGATTGTTGATGAAACAGACCAAGAAGGCATCGCCGAAGGTACAACTGCAGAAGATATGCGAGAATTCGCTAAACAAAAAATAGAGGAATAACTCTAATCCTCTGACTTTTCGTCTCCAAGCCAACCTTTGTCTTTCAACCAGTCTCCAGAGGATTCTAACTTTCCGAAGAATCCAGTTGCTTCAGCGTCATCAGAACGTGTGTGGCTAACCATGTATGCGAAGAACATTGAGTCCCAAAGCCCCTGTTTTGTTTCGTGACGAACTTTAGCAATAATCCAATCTGAAATAGGAAGTAGAAGAATACCAAATCCGATTCCAAGGTTTACTGTATTTACTCCAGCTGTTGTACCAATGCCGGCTGATAGAATCATAAATGCACCCATTGAAAGGAAAAGTACTGTCAATGCCTTGAATGTTTGATGTAGGAAAAATGGTGCCGCTCCTTTATGAGTCACATATTTTGTTAGTGAAGCATAATTGCCAACAGTTCGATTTGTCATTATTGGCATGGCAATAACATTGAAAATTAGTAGTAGAGCACCCCCGATAATGAAGTATGTGCCATCAAAATTACTTCCATAGAGGTTTATTCCAACTATTGGTGCGGCCCAGCCATAAGAAACAATAAAATCAACTAGACTTCGTGCAAAACGAGCAGGTTTCTTAGAGATTTCATATTCGTCAGGTAGAGTTTTTGCAACTCGTGGAGCAACTTCAAAATCATCCAAATCGTCAGATACTTTCTTAGCGCGGCGGAGTGATTTCTTTGCAACAGGTTTTGCCTTTGCAGGCTTAGCTTTTGCTACTTTACTCTTTTTCGCAGGCTTTGAAGCACCGCCATCTTGCATTTGTCCTGCCTTTTCAAGTAATCCCATTCATATCACTCTCCATATATTTCACTCATTTCAATGAATAACTGGAAGTCTGGTGTCGCCATAAATTCCTGAAGTTTATCATCTGGTATTGTACCAAGTTCTTGGTTAACCATCTTGAAGAATTTTTTGCGCATTGAATCAGAAGTTCCATCAGGGTCTTCTCCAACCTTTTCAAAGAGTTTGAAATTCTTTGAGGCGATGAAATTATTGACGAAATCTTCAGGCATCTCACCAAGAAGATTATTGACAACAGAAAAGAATTCACCAAAGTTATCAGTATCATCTCCCTCATCTTCGTCAATTTCTTCTTCAGAATCAAATTCCTCAAGTTCAGAAATGTCAATGTCACCTGAGATAATACCCTTCAGCAATTTTCTCTCTTCAACCATAGGTTTGAGCATATTGCCAAATTTAGCAATAGCAGCTTGCTTCTTCTTTGATTTAGCAGCATCAAACTTCTTTTTCAGCGGCCTCATTTCAGATTCAAGCGCTGAAAGCCTCTCTTCTAAATCAGATGAAGTGTCACCTTCTTCGTCATCACTTTCTTCATCAGGCACTGAAATCAATTCTACAACAGGGGCTGATTCTCTTGTGGTTTCCTTTTCCGATTTTCGCATTACAATGATTTCTCTATCCAAATCATGTCCAAATCGGTCAGCGTATCTTTCTAGTAGACTACCAACGTCACTTGAACCGATACGATCAATGTGACCATACATCTGTTGAAGTGATTTTTCAGTTCGGTTCTTCCACATATCTGCGTAATTCTCCCCTTCATCAGATTCAACAACTACTTCAATTTCATCTTCAACAATTGTCTCTTCAATTTCAGGAGCATCCATCGGCTCAGCAGGGGGTGCTGGGGCAGGTGGTAGTTGAGGTGCAGGCGGCTCAGGCAATGGCGCAGGTTCTTCTGGGAGAGGCGGGGGAGTTGGAAGACCACTAGGTGGAGGTGGCATTTCCCCAGGTGGAGGTGGCATCGGGAGTGAACCCGGAGGCGGCGGTAAATCCTTCTTCTTGCCCTTACGGAACGCCATGGTGTCACCCGGTTGATTCGTGGTGACAAACAATCTGCCTTTAACATTGGCTTGATGTGTAATCAGTAATTTCGTCAGTTTGACTATGTCAAATTGGCCGACCCCAACCTTTCAATGTCAAAAATGTGTCAATATTTGAATTGGCAATCAATGTATCTCCTTGAGAGAATTCCTGTGTTTCCCCATCAATTTTGAGGATACATCTCTCAACTGTAATTTGAATTTCACGCGATTTATCATCAAAGTAAGGTAATGCTTCCTCAATCGCATCAAAAGCGTTTGGCCCATCTGGCAGTAGTCTTTCAAGTGGCAGTGTAACTACCTGCATCCCACACTTTCCATTCAAACTATTTGGCCAACGGATTTGTCTTTTGATATCCACAGTCACGGCTTCATCAGTTTCACCAGCAGAACCAAGAATTAGTGAACGATCACCTTTAACTAATTCAAGAAAAACATGAGCATTTTTTCCCAAACCATGAAAATTCCCACTTGCAATATTTGCTCTTCTTTCTCGGTGCTGAACTGAGGCGGCAATAGTCGCCATTTTTGTAGGGCCGCAAGATTTGACTTGACTACTTGGGGATTGAGATTGTTGTTTGATAATGTCACACAATTCTTTCAGCATTTTTCTTCCATCTGCATTATCTTGGTTTGCAATATCCAATTTATCTAAGATTGAATTTGTTCCAGAATCCAACCTATTTTTCCACCCTGTATGGGCTGAATTATTCATTAATGCACTAACCTCTACTCCTTCTCCCCTAATGTGGTTAACTAATTCCCTTCTAGCTGCGCTATCAAGGCCTAGGGTTGATGGTTCACGATAATGTAAGTGGAACCCGCGATGACCTGAAAAGGTGACATGAAGATAATCTTCAGAAAAACCAAATTCTGGTTGTAAGAATTCATGCCATAGATCCCATGCTTGTTGTTGAATGATTTCTAGCATTTCGGGAAAATTATACGGGTCTACATGAGCCAAATGGTCCCCGTCCAAATCAAAAATCAAATCAGCACCTTTCCAATCTTTGTCAGCCATTTTTCTTTCAAGCGGTTTGCCATAATATGCAGTTGAGTAAAAACAACTTTTGGGGCCTCTTTGTTGCAGGTATTGTAATACTCCTTTTGGCGTATCAAAATTGATGTGGCGATCAAATAAATTTGATGCCCAACCTTGAAACATGCATTCTCTTGTACGTAGCCTAGGAGGGAACCAATAATCATCCTCTGAAAGGTGAGAGTACCACTTAGAAAAGCGGTGAGCAGCACGCGCCCAATTACTCTCAACCATGACTCTCAGGGTGGGCCATGAAGCGACGGCACTTGAACGGCGCGCTTATTCCAATGTTAGGCCTTGGACCGATTTTCCTTCAGTTGAAGATGAAACGCCCGTTTCCTTTTGGTAGCATTCATAGCACGCATATTTTTTATCAACGGGAATTGATTGTCCAAAAGTCAATCGCGCCCCGCAATAATCACAGATAGGCCCGATTTGACCCTGATGAATTCCTAGTCTTGACACATCCGGCATGTTCTCACTATGACTAGGGCGGGAGAAAGTAGTCTTTGAGGCTACTGCTTGAGCGCTTACTAATTACGAAATTACCAATGCATAAGGTTCACAACCAAATCGCCGTCGCGCAGTCCATGACCGAAGCAACCCGTATAGTCCGAGTAGGCCATTCTCCAGACCCTGACGATGCGTTTATGTTCCATGCATTAACTACTGGATTAATTGATACACCTGGTTTCAAGTTTGAACATGTATTGTTAGATATTGAAACATTGAACGAAAAAGCGATGGCTGAGGAATATGAAGTAAGTGCTGTTAGTATTCACGCGTTTCCACTGATTGCAGATAATTACACACTAATGAATTGCGGTGCAAGTATGGGCGAGGGTTACGGTCCTATGCTAGTCAGTTACAAACAGATGACACTTGAGGAGGCGTGTGCTAAACCAATTGCAATACCTGGTGAGAAAACATCAGCACATCTTGCCCTAAAAATGGCAGTTGGAGATGTTGAAACAGTTATTGTTCCATTTGATGAAATAATGCCTAGAATTGAAAGTGGAGAATTTGATAGTGGAGTAATTATCCATGAGGGGCAATTAACTTGGGAATCGCACGGCATGAATCTTTTACTAGATTTAGGGATTTGGTGGAATGAAAGAACAGCAGGGCTCCCATTACCATTAGGTGGAAATGTTGTACGAAATGACCTAGGTGAGGAACTATGCGAGAAAATCACAGAGTGGGTTAAACAAAGCATAGAGGTAGCAATAGATAATCCTGAAGGGGCACTAGAGTTTGCTAGACAATGGGGCAGAGGAATTGATGAAGAAACCAATTCTAAGTTTGTTCAAATGTATGTCAATTCTAGAACAATTGATTATGGTGATGATGGAAGAACAAGTGTGCGCCAATTTTTGGATGAAGGCATACAAATTGGTATGATTCAATCTGATTTTGATCCTCAAAAAATTAAATTCATAGGTGCTTAATGATGTCTCAAGAAGAATTAGATTTCAAGCAACTCGAACCAAGCCGTTTTGGTTCGATTGACCCTGCTCCAGCAGGTAATGAAAAATCAATATCTGATCTATCATCCACATTATGTGATGAAGATGAAAGAATGTTTATTCGAATGAGGGCACTTTTTTCATTGAGAAATATTGAAGGTGAAGATGCAGTTGATGGATTAATTGATGGATTCTCAAGTTCATCGGCTTTACTTAAGCATGAAATTGCATATGTATTGGGGCAGATGCAAAACCCACATGCAGTACCTGCATTAATAGACAGACTTTCAGACATAGAAGAGGATGCAATTGTCCGTCATGAAGCCGCAGAAGCTCTTGGTGCGATTGGTGACCAAAAGGCAAGACCGGCCCTAGAAGAATTTGAATCAGACCCATCAATCGTCGTGTCACAATCTTGTGAAGTAGCGTTAGATTTGTTAAACTGGATAACTAGTGAATCCTTTGAATATGAGTGAAATCAAACATCTATAAGGATAGTTCTTTGATAAGTGACGGTATCGGCGACTTGATGCCAAGGGTATCTAAATCGGTTGTTGCGATTATTCTAGTCGTGCTAGGGTTACTATTGTCATCTATCCCTTTGCCATTTGCATCTGCTTCATCAGAAGAGAATATCCCTCTAAGTGGCATTCTTTCTAATCCTTATTCATTATCAGGCTCAGATTCTCTGTCATATTCAAATGATGGCCAATTGATGGCAGTCGCGTATTTGAATAAATTTGCAATTATTGATTCTAGTTCTAGAACATTTGTCACTTATGTTGATGTAGGTAGCACCATACTTTCCTTAACTTTTTCAAATGATGATTCATCATTATTAGTTGGTTTAGATAGCCCCTATAGCAGTAGCATGTCTATTGCCATTTACAATACTGTGTCATGGGAAAGAACTAGTTTGAATGAAGATGGAAAAGAAGTCACTGATATTAGCATGTTACCAAATAGCGAATTGTTTGCTTCTTCTATTGAAAACAATGGTGCTGCTGAGTATTATATTTCAGATTCAACAAATGCCGTAAATACCTATGATGGCGTACATACAGACGATGTTACTTGTCTTGACCATTCACCAAATGGGCAACAATTAGTGACTGGAGGTAAAGATGGTTTTGTCCACCTTTGGAACCGAACTACGATTACACCAGACTTTTCATGGGACGTCCAATTTAGTATTACAGATTGTTCTATATCACCCGATGGAACTCAATTGGCATGGATAGCAGACTCTCTCCTTCAGGTTCGTAGTCTACCTGGTGGTGAATACATTAGTTCACTTAGTATTGAAGCCGATGGTATTCAATTAGAATGGGATTCAACTGGAGAAGAATTGTGGGTATTGGTTCAGGCGTCATCCCCAACTCTTTTGATTTTCAATAGCTCAAATTACCAAGTGATAAATTCATTGTTTCTTGGGCAACAGGTTTCAAAATTTGCTAAAGCCCCCGCTGAAGCAGAATTTATTGTTTCATCAAATACCGGATATATCACTATTTTCAAGGAGACGCCTTGGCAACCATTTGCAGGTTTACCAGGGGTAGATACAGATGGAGACGGAACTCCAGACAATTATGACAGTGATGATGATGGTGATGGGATTGGCGATAACTTTGAGTTCTCATGTCCTGAAGTTACTGAATGTAGTTTACATCCTGACAAAGATCTAGTTAGACAGGTCTCAATTCAAATTCAAGGAGATAAAATAACGATTGAAGACCGATACCAGTTAAATGCCAGTCAAAGCGCCCCAATTAGGCAATTAGCCTCATCTTCAGTACACGCGGACTCTTATGTTGATACAGGTGAAGCAACAAGAATGGAGAAAGTATTGTGCGGAGGGACTAATGAGGGGGAATTATCTCAAGCATGGATGGATGCTGTAAAAATAAATAATTCAGCAGTAATGTCATCAACTGTATGGTGCGATGCAAAGTTGGGATTAAGTGATACAGAGCGTGTTGATTCAAAAACTAGAATTCAATTACGATGGTTTATTGAAATTAATTTAGCAAACGATGTCGATAGGCCCTTCAACATGACTGTTGATCCAAGCATTGAACCACCTCAACATACTACTGCACAAATTGCCCCATCATCACCTTTTACCATATCCGTCTTCTTTGAAAGCGACTTGATATACTATGATTCTCCAACTTTCTCAACTGAATCAAGTTTTCAAATTGATGTAGATTTACTACCTGCCCCAGACCCAACCATTGTTGACCTGTCAATATCTTGGTTGATTGAATATTTTTGGATACCATCATTAATTATCATCTCTATTGTCGTCCTATATCTTGTAATTGAACGACGAAGAAATCAAAATCTTTTTGATTTTGATGATGAAGAAGAGTACGAAAATGTTGTTACCAAAAGAAGAAAATCAAAACGCCCTCAACCTGAAAGGCCCCCAGATAGAAGAACATCTTCTAAAAGGCCACAACCATTCCAACCCCCTCAGACTGTTTCAAGAAGGAAACAACCAACCTCAACTCCTGACAAACGCCCGGTTAGGCGGGTTCGTAAGACCCCCGGTTCATCTATTCAATCAGGAGATGCACCTGAGGGTAAAGAATGGGATTATTCGGAACATGGCGCTTATTGGGATTCAGATGATCCAAGCGCAGAAGACCCTTATGGAGAGGTGAAAGAGTACCATGATGAAGAAAAAGACACCTTGGATATTGCTGAGGAAATTGCTGCCGAAACAAAAGAAAGAGAATCTAAGGAAGCTTCAACTGATGAAAAAATGGACGAGGCATTGTCCATGTTGACTGGTACAAAGACTTCCACCGCATCGGATGGAGATAAGAAAACTCGTAGAAAGGTGAAGAGAAGAAAGAAGTAATTATACTTCTAACCATTCAATTTCCAAATTGACTTCACACACTTCAGTCAGAAATTTTTCTAGGCCTGCAATAGATGACCCATCCAACAAATTGGTAACCTCTGAAAAATAATCTCTTACCCGCGATTTAGAAAAGCCGCTACGCATTGATGTTTCATCAATCACTTTTTCTTTAATCAATTGACTTTCATAGAAATTTGTGACATTGGAATATAGTTCTTGATGTGCGCTTTTTAGTTTGTTTTTTGGCGCACTCTTGGATGCAGCAAATACACCAAAAACCATTGGCAAACCAGTTAATTGCTTCCATTCTAATCCTAAATCCATTTTCACATAATCTGGATTTCGCTGTGCCTCATCTAGTGCTCGGTCACCAATTAAAAGAGCAGAATCACACCTTCCTAGCATTTCATCTAAGTCTGGGCCCATTTCACTAACATCAGGTGTAATCCCTCTCTGAGCAAGAAGATATAACGCTAACTTTCTAGATGTTGATGAATCAGTTGGCATTGCAATATCTTTGATTTCAGCCAATTCCTTCTTGCTAAACAATAGAACGCTGCCAACGCTACCATCAGATGCAATCCCAATGTCAGGCAACAATAGAAGTTCATCAATATGTTCTGCAAAATCCGCAGCAGGTATAGGTGCAACTAAGCAATCATTTTTCAATAAATGGCCAGTTAACCAGGCTGGTGGTGCAGGTAATACAGCCCAACCATCGCTTATTGTATGAAATAGTGGGTCGCAATTAACGAAAGATACCCGGCCAATTACTTCTGTCCAATTAGTCAATACAACCCCTCCCCTCAACTATGTGCTACCGGTAATCCCTTACGCCGTGAAGGGCGGTTAGTTCTCTGATTATTGAATTGAGTGTAGTCAGTGTTTCTCTCAACTGCAACCCCCCCAATGGATTCTATGAGGGTAATTAGGTTGGTATCCCTATCTTCTAGTGGCGCATTTGAACCTGCTAGATGCATTATCTCTTCATGACTAACTGTACCATCAATATCATCGGCACCATGTAACAATGCTAGGGAAGCGATATTATCTCCCAAATTCATCCGATACGCCTTGATGTGAGGGATATTATCCAACATTATTCTAGAGATTGCGATCATACGTAGTATCTCATTTGAAGTAGCCAGTTGTGCTTCTAGAAGACGTGATGAGTCGGGTAAAAATGGATATGGCACAAAGCATTGGAATCCCTTGGTTTCATCTTGCAATTTCCTTAATTTATCTAAATGCGTAAGGCGTTGTGATACTGATTCAACCGTTCCAAATAACATTGTACAGTTAGTGGGGATTCCTTGTAAATGCGCTTCTTTGTGAATATCTAGATATTCTTGGCTAGATTCTTTACCTTTGCAAATTTTATCTCGCACTTCATCAACTAATATTTCTGCCCCTCCGCCAGGAAGTGTATCTAGGCCAGCCTCATTTAATTTAGATAATACTGTTTCAATAGATAATCCAGTCAATTGAGATAGATGCTTAATTTCAACAGCTGAAAGTGCCTTGATAAACAAATTTGGAAATCTATGTTTAACCGCTTTGAATAATTCTTCATAGTAATCTAAACCCCAATCAGGATGCAATCCCCCTACTGTATGAACTTCCGAAATATAATGTTCAAAGGGAATAATTCTTGAAATATATTCTTCAATTGAAAGTGAGTAAGCATCACTCGATTTCCTCCCTCGACGAAAAGCACAGAATCTACATGATAGGACACAAATATTTGTCTGGTTAATGTGTAGATTGCGATTGTAAAAAATATTATCACCAAATCTCCTCGCTTTGAGATGCTGTGCTACAGCACCTAATGTTGGCAGGTCACATTGATTGAACAACACCTCGCCCTCAGAAGTGGTTATCCTACACCCTTGCAATACCTTCTCTAAGATTTGTTTTACTGTGTCATCCATGCCATGGGCATTGAGGGAAATAGTGGGGATTCCTCCTCTTTGATTGATCTGGCCAGCCTCTTCGCGTGTTGTTGTCCACGTGGTTACTGACTGCCTACTCATCTATCTCAACTACTCGGCGTTAGCCGTGTGCTATAATGACTCTTAGAATTATTTCATTCTTCATTATGGCGTCTAGCAAAGATGTATTTTCTAAACTCTTCAATCCAGAATACAGATGATGCTACAACAAAAACCATTGCCCAATCAGATAATTCAAGCGGGATTGTTGAAAGGAAATCACCAACTGTAATGTCCATAAATGGCACATTAACATAGGAATTTTGAACTATTAATACCAGTGAGAATAGGCTGATGAAGAAAGACGCACTGATGAAAATATTTTTGAATAATCCAAGTTTGAATGCAGATTCATCAACACTTCTACTATTTACGACATTAAACAATTGGAACAAAATGAAGCCCGCAAAAGCAACCGTCCTTGCATAATCAAATTTCGCCTCAGAAAATGTATCCCATGCAGTGGCATCACATTCACCTGAATCTGTAAACAAATCAGGACTATCGGCAGCAGAGAACCCATCACAAGCCTCTCCTGTAACTAATCCGCCGCCAGCAAGTGCAAAGATGGAGAGTGTACCTATCACCATGACGACCCCCAAGAATCCAATTATCTTTTTATCCATCACATTAGGGAGCGGTTCCACTAATGCACGAGGCGGGTTATTCATAACATCTCCATGGCGCTTTTCAATACCGAGCGCTAGTGCAGGCGGGCCATCCATTAGAATATTGATTACGAGCAATTGAGTGGCCGTCATAGGTAGTCGCCACCCAAGAATGAATGTGCCAACAATAATGAGTAAAACTGCTGCAACATTTGTGGAAATCTGATATCTAACAAAATTACGAATGTTGAGATATATTTTTCTCCCTTCTTCAACAGAGTCAACAATAGTTGAAAAATTATCATCTTTGAGAACCATGTCTGCAGCGTCTCTAGCAACATCTGTTCCATTCAAGCCCATAGCGATACCAATATTTGCTTTAGAGAGGGCTGGTGCATCATTATCGCCATCTCCAGTCATTGCTACCACGTGGCCAGCTTGTTGTAGACGAGAAACGATCCTAAGTTTCTGATCAGGCGTGACTCTAGAAAACATCACAATTTTGTCTAGACGCCCATCTAATTCTTCATCAGACATATTCCTCAACTGTTTTCCAGTAACAAATTGAGAGTCTGGTTGGATAATACCAATTTCTTTACCAATAGACATAGCAGTCATCTGTTGGTCGCCAGTAATCATCATTACGCGTATACCTGCTGCATTGCACGTCTTAATTGCTTCAGTAACCTCTGGTCTAGGTGGGTCCATAATACCAACAAGACCAAGGAAAATTAAGCCTGATTCTACTGAATCAATATCTTCAGTATTTTCCTCACCACTTAGAGGCCTTGCAGTCAAAGCGATTACGCGAAGTGCTTTGGTAGCCATTTCAAGGTTAACCTCTCCAATACGGTTTCGATGTTTATCACTGATGGGAATTACCTTTCCATTTTCCACAACATGAGAGATTCGTGAGAGGTATGGTCCGATAGCGCCCTTTGAAAACACCCACCTTTCCCCTTCATATTCATGGATAGTGGTCATTCTTTTTCTTACTCTATCGAATGTATATTCTTTGAATCTAGGATGACTTCTTCTAAATGAATCTACAGGTTCAATCATCTTCCAGCCGAATACAGCACACGCACTATCAGTTGGATTACCAATCGCTTTCCATTCACCTTCATCCTCACGAATAGTGCTGTTTTGACAAAGGAGTGTACAGGCAGTAGCTAATTTGAATCCCTTGTCAACCTTTAATTCAGCTAATTCATTTTCAGGGATATTTGCCTTTTCACCAATTCTCAGTGAACCAGTTGTGGGGTTAAATCCCGAGCCAGAAACAGAATATACATGCTCCCCGCAGAAAAATGACCTTACAGACATTTCATTTCTAGTAAGGGTACCAGTTTTGTCAGTGCAAATGATTGTTGCTGAACCTAATGTTTCTACAACTTTCATACGTGATACGATAGCATTTTTTGCAGACATATTTTGCATACCAAGGGCTAATGTAATTACTAGAATAATAGGGAGCCCTTCTGGAACTATGGCTACAAAAATGGCAACTGCAATCAGAAACTGTTCTGAAACTATAGCTTTTAGTTCGGCAGTACTTGCTCCATCAATTAATGACCCAATTACATTGATTCCAACTAAGGCTAATGCTGTAAAAATGGCTATTTGTCCAAGGAACCTACCTAGTGAATTAAGTTTCACTTCTAAGGGAGTTGGAGGCGTTTCTACATCGGAAAGTCCCGATGCAATATCGCCTAACTGCGTCATCATTCCAGTTTTCACTACAATACCTAGGCCTCGTCCAGCAGATACTACTGTACCCATGAATGCCATATTTTCCATTTCTTGAAGAATTGAATCTTCAGCACAACTGTCAATTATTTTATAGACAACATCTGATTCACCAGTCAATGAAGATTCATTAATGGCAAGTTGATGAACTTCTAACAATCTAACATCCGCAGGCACATTAAGGCCCTCTTCCAACCAAACAATATCCCCTGGCACTAAATCTTCAGTAGATAGGCGATGTTCCATCCCATCGCGTAATACAATACAATAACTGACTAACATCTTTTTTAGTGAATTCATTGCTTCTTCGGCTTTATTTTCCTGGATAAATGAAAAGACAGCATTTAATGTCAATGCGAAACAGATGAAGATTGGTGTACCAATATCATCTCTATCAACAATGAAAGCAATTATTGCTGCTATCAAAAGAAGATATACCATGGGGTCTCTGAAATGATCTAGTAATTTTAGTAGAGGATGGCGTGGTTTTTTTCCTTTGAGTTTGTTCTCTCCGTACATCAATTTACGCCGCTCAACCTCTTCACTTGAAAGACCATTTGTGCTGGAATTTAGGGTAGATAATACTTCATCAACATTGAAGAAATGCCAAGGATGAACCTCTTCTACAGAGGCAGTTTCCTCTTCTGATGCTGGGGAAGGCATACGCTCGCTCATGTGGAGCAGATTGGGAGTCCTATTTGTAGACGCGGGTCTTCTCTCCATTTACTGTAGAAGGCGATTCACCCATAGCATTGACAACCTATTGCCCCTGCGGGGCGCATGGGCGAGTTTGAACCGTACATTCCCGCGTCAGTTACTTTGCCCGAATTAACTAAGCGCGCCCTAATTCTTGGAATTGTTCTTGGCGCTTTGATGACAGCAGCAAACACATACTTGGGATTATACATCGGTATGACCGTTTCTGCATCAATTCCAGCCGCTGTAATGTCTATGCTTCTGTTGCGTATGCTGCGTTTTAAGGATGTAAGTATTCTAGAAAACAACATTGTTCAAACTATGACTTCAGCTGGTGAAAGCCTTGCTGCTGGCGTAATATTCACTATGCCTGCGCTCCTAGTAATGGGTCGAGAAATGGACACACTCACCACATTCATTGTCGCCATTCTTGGAGGGATTTTAGGCACAATCTTCACCATTACTTTGAGAAGAGTATTCATCATTGAAGAAGCCCTTCTCTATCCAGAAGGAATCGCTTGTGAGGAAGTATTGGTCGCGGGTGAAAAGGGAGGGTCACAACTTGTCGTAATTCTTTATGCTCTAGGATTAGGTGCTCTATATGGGTGGATGGTCAAAGGATTTGAATTAACTCAAGCAAAGATTGAAGTCGCAGGAGAAGTTATTGGGATGCGAATATATTCATCTCTAGACTATTCGCTATCGTTGATTGCTGTGGGTTGGATTGTCGGGCTAAATATCGCATCATACATTTTTTTTGGTGCTGTTCTGGGGGTATTCATACTCACGCCAATTTACGGCCTTACATACGGTTGGCCTGTTGATGCTGATTTAGCTCACGGTTTCAAGACCCTTTGGGCAACTCACATCCGCTTTGTCGGCGTAGGTTGTATGGTTGTTGGCGGATTATGGACATTAATTGATATGCGAAGAACAATTTCTAGTGGATTGAAAAAAGCCATCAGTTCAGGCATGGGTGAAACCGAAATATCAACAATTCGAACTGAAATGGATATCCCTATGAATCGCGCTATCATCGCTCTTGGAGTTATTGCATTTTTGACATTCTTATTCTACTGGTGGAAGACTAATTCACTCGTCTTAGCAATTGTTGGTGCTCTATTCTTATCTGTTACAGCATTTTTCTTTTCTGCAGTTGCCGGATACATTGCTGGAGTTGTTGGCTCCTCAAACTCTCCAGTATCTGGCATGACTATTGCTACTTTGATGGCAACCAGCCTTGTTGTTTGGTTTGTAGGTGGTGTTCTATTGAACATGGAACAAGAGGACTTGATGTATGCCACTCTAATCATTGCGTCTGTAGTCGCTGTTAATGCTGCAATCGCTGGAGATGTAATGCAGGATCTAAAAACAGGGCATTTAGTTGGAGCGACACCATGGAAGCAGCAAACAGCAGAACTAATTGGAGTCATTATTGGTGCCATTGTAGCCCCATTGACTCTAACTGTTCTTAATGAGGCATTTAGAATTACACCAACATATTGTGCCGTGAATCCACATCCTGAATGGGGATGTAGTAAAGTCTTAGAAGCACCACAGGCTGAAATCATTGGTACTCTCATTGAAGGGATGTTTGGTGGCTCTGTCAACTATCCAATGTTAGGATTGGGAGTAGCTGTGGCTGCCATAATAATTGGTGCCCGTTGGTACCTTGGCTCTAACGGTCCAAAACTACCAATCATGTCAATCGCTATTGGAATGTATCTGCCATTCTATCTTTCTGCAACAATATTCCTTGGTGGAGTACTAAACCACTTCGTTAGTAGAACAGCCCATCTAAGAGTCGATGGAACCTTGAGTGGGAAGCCTTCTGAAAAGGCAATTAAATCAAGTAAAGAATTGGTTAGTCGTGGCACTTTGTTATCTGCCGGCCTAATTGCTGGAGAAGCCCTAATGGGCGTATTGATTGCTGTAATCATTATTATTCCATTTATCTCGCCTCCAAATAATTGGATACCTTTCCTAGGTACACTTGGTCCATTCTTCTCGCTAATTTTCTTCCTTTGGTTCTTTGGTGTATTCACTTGGTTAGTAACTAGAAGCCTCCCTCCTGGAAAAAGACCATTCTCTCTTATGTTTGATTGGGCACAAGTTGCTTTTGATGGTGGCCGAAGATTGATTGAAAAAATCAAACCAAATTAAACAAATTGATTTTCTCCACTTAAGGAAATCATCAAAGGCTTGCGGAAGGGCAAGGGCAACGGGGACAGGTTGTGATGAGTGTAGACAGTGATGGGAGACAGATACATTCAATCGAAGAATTGGAAGCAACTGCAATGCTTTGTCGGCGCGGAATTGTTACCATGGTACACAGGGCTAATGCAGGCCACCCAGGTGGTTCATTATCGGCAATTGATATGCTTGTAGCATTATACAAAACTAGACTGAATGTTGACCCGTCCAATCCTAAAGACCCAGAACGTGATCGTTTTATCATGAGTAAAGGGCATGCTTCTCCAGCAGTATACACCATTCTAAATGAAATGGGTTTTATCTCTTCAGCAGACCTTGAAACATACCGTGTACTGGGTGGTGTTTGTCAAGGGCATGTCGATATGAAATGGACTCCCGGAGTTGATTTCTCCGCGGGCAGTCTTGGTATGGGGCTATCGTTTGGCCTTGGAACAGCTCTTGCTGCAAGAATGGATGGTTCATCTCGTACAAGTTATGTTATGTTGGGTGATGGTGAATTGCAAGAAGGACAAATTTGGGAAGCCGCAATGGCTGCAGTCCACCACGAAGTAAACAATCTAAATGTCTTTGTTGACCGAAATAGGATTCAGAATGACGATTTCATGGATAAACAACTACGGTTGTTTGATGTTGCAGCCAAATGGGAAGGATTTGGCTGGGCAGTACGCGAATGTGACGGTCATAACATGTCTGAGTTGCTATCCGCATTAGAATGGATGGATTCCATCACTGATAGGCCTGCCGTGCTTATCGCACACACTATCAAAGGCAAAGGCGTCTCTTTCATGGAAGATAATCCAGCATTCCATGGTGCTGCTCCAAATGATGAACAATTAGCACAAGCAATGGAGGAGTTGCAATGACCATGGGGGCGTCAAGAGATGGCTATGGTGCGGCCTTACTAAAATTGGCTAGCGACCCAACCGTCGTAGTAGTTGAAGCTGATTTGGGTAAATCAACAAAGAGTCAAAATTTCAGAAAGGTGTATCCAGAGAGAACGATTTCTCTAGGCATTTCAGAACAAAACATGATGCTAGTTTCTGCCGGTCTTGCAACTAGTGGATACAAACCATTTGCATCCACCTTTGCAATATTTACTGAACGAGGATTCGAACAGGTGAGAAATGGGATTGCAAGACCTAACATCCCCGTACATATTTGTGGTAGTCATGGTGGAATTCATACTGGTACTGATGGTTCATCAGCACAATCAATTGAAGATTTAGCGATTTATCGAACACTTCCAAATATGCTCGTTATTCACCCTAGTGATGATATAAGTACTGAAATGCTTACTATACAATTGGCTGATATGAATTCCCCGTCATATACTAGGACTGCTAGAAATAAAACACCAAGAATCTACGATGCAGACTCGGCATCTCGATTAGAAATCGGCAAAGGTGTTACTCTTCGCGAAGGAAATGATGTGGCAATTATTGCCTGCGGAGTAATGGTATCTAAATCACTAGATGCTGCAGCCGAACTGGCAAAAGAGGGAGTTGAGGCAACTGTTATCGATATGCATACAATCAAACCACTTGATGGCGAATTAATTTCAAATTTGGCATCTAGGTGTGGTGCGTTTGTGACTGTCGAAGACCATTCCATTATTGGTGGACTTGGTGGGGCTGTTGCAGAACATTTGAGTTCTAATTGCCCTGCCCCGCTTGAAAGAATCGGTGTGAAGGATCACTTTGGTCAATCTGGTGGTGGAGATGAACTGCTGGAAAAATTTGGCATGGGTATTAACCATATTATTGAAGCATCAAAGGTTGCAATACAAAGAAAGTAGATAGTTGTTATAACAAGCCCCGAAGCAATGGCTTCTTGAGTAGTCAGCATTTGGCAGGGGATGGAGGGGTTCGGATGAGTGACGATTCTGACAGGCTGAAACAATTGCTTGATGGTGATTTAGCTGCTGAAATATTAGAAAATGACCCCATTCTTGCTAAACTCGCAGAGCGAATATATGGCGAGGATTTTCTAGAAAAAATGGGCTTATCGCGTGGTGAATCAAAAAGAGCCCTTTCAGAATCACTTACTGATGAAGATGAAGAATTGATGATTGAGGTAATACCTTCAGATGACTCGCATCTTGATTTAGAACCATTTGCTCCACCTACAGCCATAGTTGAAGTGGTACAAGTACCATCCAAGAGTAAGTTCAAACTTGTAATCAGTATGGCATTATCACTATTAGGCACAATCAACCTATTCGGCGGCCTCTCTTTTCTAGGAAACTCATGCACAGGAGGTGGGTGCCCTAGTGATGGCCAAACACGTCTCAATTGGGCAAGCCTTGGCAATCTAGACACTGGTTGGGGTTGGTCTCCATCCATTCTTGAAGGAAGTTTAGGGATTCCTGATATTGTAATCCTAATAGTTGGATTCGGTGGCCTTCTTCTAATCATGATGAAGCGCTAATCATCCTACTGTGCCATATTTTGAGGATCTCAATACATGCGGGCAAGATGATTTCTTTTTGTTGTCATGCGCCCGCTAATGATGCAAGGTTTCTCATCTGGGAAGGGAACAACACAATCTCCTAATATTGTCAATCCTGTTGATTTTTCTAATGATTCAGCATCAGCATCATTTCCATCAAATGCTATTTCATAGATTATTCCATCCACAATTTCTCCATCTAACGATGTTAATGGTTGGACCATTTCAGAAAATATTTGTGATGTACGCTGAGATAATTCTTGTTGGACTTCATTGAGTTCATTAGTTACTTCAGAAACGATGTTTTTAATGCTAATTGGTTGCTTACCACCGGTTCTTCTTGCTGCAAAAGCGGTACCGTTTTCAATATCTCTTGGCCCAATCTCTAATCTAAGTGGTACGCCTTTGATTTCCCAATCATAGTATTTTTGACCAGCACGAATGTTACGGTCGTCCACATGCGTTCTAAAACCGGATTCGCGTAATAATTTTGAAATCGAATTTACTGTTTCCATTACTGCCTCAGATTTGTGAGCCGCCACAGGAATCAATACCACGTGGATTGGTGCTGATTTTGGAGGGAAAATCAATCCGTTGTCATCACCATGTGTGCCAACGACAGCTCCAAGCAATCTTTCAGACATCCCATATGTTGTTTGATGACAATTCTTGTGCGAGCCATCTTCTGATTCGTATGTCATATCAAATGCTTCAGCCCATTGGTCTCGATAGTGATGGCATGAGGCAACTTGTAGAGTTCGTCCATTAGGCATTATGACATCAATTGCAATAGTGTACCAAGCACCAGGGAATGTATCCCATACAGGGCGCTTAGAAATAATAACAGGGAGAGATAGGTCTGACATGATGTTGCCAACTATTTCTAAATCTTCAGCAATTTGCTTTGATGCGCATTCTTCGTCTATATGTGCTGTATGTGCTTCAAAAAAGTGTATTTCCCGAACACGTATGAAAGAACGGGTTTGCTTTGTCTCATATCTGAAAGTATTTACTATCTGATAGGTTTTCAATGGAAGATCTGAATGGCTACGAATCCACAATGGGAAAAGAGTGTACATTGCGGTTTCAGAAGTAGGCCTTAGAAACATTGGGACATCAAGGTCAGTTTCCCCTGCGTGCTTTACCCAATATACTTCTTTGCTAAATCCTTCAACCTCTTCATCAAAACGCAACTCGCTTGGGTCAACACCAGCTTCACGTGCCGCTTTTAGATGAGCAACAAGCCTGTTTTCTTTCTCAAGTAGGTCTTCAGGAATAAGAAGAGGGAAGTGGACTTCATCATGACCTGTTCTCTCCATTTCCGCATGAGTTAGAGCATCAATGTACTTCATCGCCTTCCACCCATATGGTCTCCAAACATCCATTCCTTTGATTGGATATCTTTTATCGACAAGGTCAGCAATTTCAACTATAGCAGGATACCACGCATTGAAATCACTCTTTGGAGGGATTCCGCGCTTCGCCTTACCCTGGTTGCCCATGATGCCTCGGGCCTGCCCATACTGCTTCAATACTACGCTGCCGAACTATCTGAAACAGGCGCACTTGGACTAAATATTGCAAGCAAGGCGGCACATGCCCATACAACTTCTAGGACAACAAACGCCCATTCTCCTGTATGAAATGCTCTAATCCCAAGAATGGATGACCCAATAGCCATCATAATGAGATAATTTTTTCCTCGGCTATTAACAACACCGCGTGTTTCCAATACAAATGCAGCGAGTATCAAGATCATGCCAATATATGCTGCATAGAATGTTAGTGGTTCAAGGCTAGAATAGCCCACAGTAGATTCAGTCATTCAGTTACTGTGATAGTCTTGCATCAATTATCTTTGCTATTGCATAGTTGTCGTTTAGTTCAATTGATTGAGTTGCGCTAGTTACCCAAAATGCCCGAGCGCCTGAGATTTCAAGAGATTCTAGGTGGTTTGCAACAACTGCATCTAATCCATACGTGGCCAAAGAATCGGATGCTGCTTCAATTAATTGTTCATCAGAAATACCCGATTCTAATTTAAATCCGATTCTAATGGAATTAGCACAGGTTTGTGAAAGTGCTTCAATATGTTTGCTTGAATTAATTAATTTGACATTGATACCATCTAATCCTGATTTCGTTTTTTCAGATATTGGTTCACCAACGACATAATCTAATACAGCTGCTGCATGAATCCAGCAATCCGTTTTTGCTTCCTTTTGACTTATTTCCATTAAGGCTGAAAGCATCTCTTCTGGCTCTGGCCTGAAGATTGTTGGGATGTTTGCAGATGGAGATGGATGAGTAGTTACTCCGGAGCATATTGTGACTTCATGCCCCATTCTATAGAGATATTCTGCGATTTCAAAACCTGTTTTCCCAGATGATGTATTTTGAATCCATCTTACAGCATCAATTTTACTTCGAGTAGAACCTAATGTGATTACGATTCTCTTTCTGTCAGGTAATTTTGAATTGACAATATGGCATAGTTCAGCAATTATTTCTGATGCATCTGGCTGCTTTTTTCGTCCTTCTTGGCTAGCACCCCAAAGAACATCATGGCCCTGTTTCTCTAGATTTGAGCACAAATCACTGGTCACTGGGTCTTGGGAAAGTGAACCATGCATACTAGGTACAAACAGTATTGGGGTATTTCTCCCTCTTGAAGCAGACAATGCCATTTGTAGAGGCGTATCCATAATTCCATGTACATGGCTAGAAATGGTATGCCTTGTTGCTGGGCAGACTAAAACAGCATCAACATTGCTTAATTGGGTCATATCTGAATCCCAATCAGTAATAACTTCTGATTGACTTGCCCATTCAATAGCCAACGGAGAAATGATTTCTTGAGCAGAAT
The DNA here is from genome assembly GCA_018650285.1 of Methanobacteriota archaeon. Classification (GTDB taxonomy): domain Archaea; phylum Thermoplasmatota; class Poseidoniia; order Poseidoniales; family Thalassarchaeaceae; genus MGIIb-Q1. The sequence goes on along the minus strand of JABIGF010000015.1, from coordinate 37,917 downwards.
GTGTCATTATTACAATGGGTATTGCACCATGCCTTCTTAATTCTCTAAGTACCCTAACACTATCAACAACGGCAATGCCACCAGATATTCCAACAAGTATACGTTTGTTGAATAATGCATCGGACGAGACTTCAACGTCGATGTCCTGCGTCTCACTCATCAATTGGGCGGGTTTGGTGGTCTGTTTTACGCATACCGGTTCCGCCAACATGAATTACTGTAGCCAATCCGGCATAATCATGGAGGATGAACTTGGCACCATTGAGAGAGTGCATCGAAGTATGTCAAGCACTTTATTGTGGTTGACACTCCTTTTCTTCTTTCTTCTATTGAGTTTCCTATCAAATGTTGGATTCACCATTGATAGTTTGCCTGGTATTTTTTGCATTGCATTGTTTATTGGAGGCATGTCCGTATATTTTGGATTCTCAAGAAGAAGAATTTGGGCCTATAAATTTGCCATTGTACATTGGATTTGCCTAATATTGGTGTGTTCACTAATCTCTTTATTGGATTTGCGTGCGGGAATTAATGGAGACATAATGGCGGCCATAATGGCAGCTATGTTGATCTACATTACTTTTGGAATGGTCAAGAGATTCTCCACATTTTCCAACCCACTATTTGTTGCTTGGTACATTGGGCAAGGAAACAATATTTTGGCCTCAAGTAAATTGAACGATGATGAAATGATGGGTGCCTGCCCAAATTGTCTTTCAATTCTAGCTGTGAAGCCAATAGAACTCAGTAGTGAAGACCTATGTCCAAACTGTGGCGAGAGACTTGTCTCACAAGCTTTTGTTGAAAAGTTCAACCTTGAAGAAGAATAATCTGGTTTACTGGTCTGAAATTGTAAGGTTCTTCCAGTATTCCTCTGGGACTTCTTGGGCCAATCTCAAGCCACCATGGGCTCCAAGTTTAACGGGGTCTTCAACGACATGAACTGTAATCTCACCGAGGTCAGAAAGGCGCTCCTCAATAGTTGCACCAAGACCGCGGATACCTGAACCGCCACCAGCAAGGATGATGTTCTGTCTAAATGCATCGTGATACTCAGGATTTGAGTCTGAAATCAATTTCTTAATGTTGGCTACAATCCCATCAACGATTCCTTCACAAGCATTTGAAAGACAATCAGTAATATCGAGTGACATTGCTTTTCCTTCAATCGAAAAGTCAACAATAACTGGGTCTTTTGGCGGGGATGCAGAAGTGAATGAAAATTGTTCTTTCCAACGTCTTGACATATCCTTGGTAATCTGGGCGCCAACATATTTGCGCTGGATTTCTTCAATCAATCGGGCATCAATGAAATCGCCAGCCTTGTTGATGTGCAATTGGTCTTCTGGGCGTGGTATTGTTCCGTATACACGGCAAATATCTGTAGTTCCAGCACCAATATCAACAACCATTGTGTGATCTAGCATATCAAGAGCATAAGCAACCGCAAACGGTTCTGAAATAATCATACAAGCATTGACAGTACCAGCAGCAGCATCAAAAATTGCAGTTTTATCTACGTGACTAGCTTCAGCAGGTGCGCCAATAACAGCAACAACACGGTCGTAATCTTCTGGGTCTGCTAAATTCATCATGTGATTGATGAAATGAGCAATATATTTTTTATCTTCAACAGTGTCCTTAATCACACCGTGTTCAAGTGGACGATATAGGTTTAGAGCGAGTCTGTTTTTGAGCGCTTCCTCGCCAAATAATACATCTCTTCTCAAGAAATTTTTTGCGATAGAATCCTTTGGTGTCCCAATCACAGTCAATACTTGTTCATCGTGTCCGTCGTTCGATACCATCACTGACCTAAATGTCCCTAAGTCTACACCAATGTAGAGAGTCTCTGTTCCCATTGCGTCACCGTCATTCCTGCTCCGCAGGGGCCGGTATATCAACAATGCCTAACATTTATCTGATTTAACAAGGTATTACAGCCACATTTCACAGCCATCACAATACCAAGCGTTGTGTTCTACGAACAAAGGAGCAGGTTTTGCACACCCTGTACACTCTTTGGTAACGCTTTCCCCAAATATTGTGACTACAATTTCCATGTGTCGTATTTCCGATATTCCTAGGTGTTGGCGCATGGCCCAAAGCAACTGGTCTTCACTAGGGGTAATCACACCATCAGAAAGTACCAATTCAACTGCTGTTTGATAGTCGGATTCAATGGATGCTGCTTCTGGATCTAGAGTGACTCCATCTTTTTCTGCAATCATATCTTTGTTACCAGGGTCGTCAATATATAGGACGATAGAATCTGGATTCAATGAATTATCTCTTAACTCAAAAACCACCACGTTAGCCTCATTATGGGCATAGACAAATTCAGATTCTTTATTGATTATTGAAGCAATATTTCTAGCAGTATCGCCTATTGTTCTGCCGCGCCTCCATCCCTTGTCTGATTGGTCATTGAGTAAATAAAATTCAGTACCCCTCCCAGGGTATTCAACACGTATTTCTTCCCCACCATCAAATTCATTATTCAATAATGTGAGTTTCCCTACTTGAGTTTCAAGGATATTATCATCTTCATCAAAACTAATCATCAGAGGTTTTCTCTCTTCTTCTGCAGCATTAAAGTGACCTTGCATACCATCTATCCATTTATCCTGTAGCCTAGATAGGCCTTCCTGCTGTTCTTTTGATAGATTTTCCTCAATCCCTAATACTTTTGATAATCCTGTACCTGACTCCATCTCTTCCTTGAATTGCTTAACCATTTCTGATTGAGAATGAATAGATTCTTTCGGCCCTCTTTTTTTTGTGGTAGCATTTGGATCAGCCCATTCATATCTGCAACGGTCACAACTAACGTAACCTGGGATTGATGAACTGTTAGATGAACCCCCACAACGAGGGCAATCTCCATCTTCTTCAACGGCTAAGTTATCCTTAGCCTCAGCAAGTCCTTTTGTCCCTTTTACGGGCCCCTTACGGAATGCCATCAAAATCTTCAGACTTGCCCCTCTTGATAGGCATTGTGATTGTATATTTTCAACTACTGTTTCAAAATGCGATTGAAAGGCAAACCGGCGCGGTTATGAATAGGGCGCGAGTCGGCCGCATTGATGATTAGAGAATGCGAAGTGCATGGAATATTTGATGGCGAACTTTGCCCTGCTTGTAATAGCGAAGGAAAATTCGTAATGAATGGTAGAGAACGCGACCAAATTGGTCGACGTATGGCTGGGATTTTACGCCATTTCCCTGAAAAGTTTGACTTGGAAATGGACATCAACGGCTGGGTTAGTGTACGTGAACTATCCAATGCCCTCGCTCGAAAAGATAAGCGTAAGCACTGGTTAAGAGACCGACACATCAAGGCAGTAGTAGATACTGACCCAAAGGGGCGATATGAAATCCGTGGAGGTAATGTTCGTGCAACTTATGCACACACAGTAGAAATTGAACTTGACCTACCCACTGACAATATCCCTGAGTTGCTCTTTTACCCATGTGCAAGAGAAGAACTTGATACATTACTTGAGGGTGGTATTCATCCTGGTGGAAGAAAGTGGGTTCATCTATCCAAAACAATTACTTCAGCTGCAAACGCAGGCGCAGTACACAACTTTAGGCCAGCAATCGTTGAAATTGATACCATCCAAATGATTGCTTCAGGGAATACCATTTTCCATGCCGGCACAACTGTTTACCTAACTGAAAAGGTTGACCCAGTATTCTGCGCTCAAGTACCATATGATGATACCGAATATTCACTTATGCTAGAAGAGTGGGGCGAAGAAGAATAATCACTTCTTCTTGTATCCACAAACTTGACAAAAACCTAAGTCGTTGTCTGAAGGCTCTTCGCATTTTGGACAAGTGTCACCATCAAGGGTAGTACTATCTTCTGTAGATGAAGATGATAGTAGTCTGACAGATGAGGATTCATCAAAAAGTACTGATTCAATCATTTTTCTATCATCTACTGATTTAGAAAAATTGATGGCTTGGAAAAGAGCAGACTCGATTTCCTTAATTCTCTTGATTTTCTCTTTTTTGTTAGACATTTCTTCTGCTTCAACCAATTGGTCTTGGAGATATCTCCTGAATTGGTCTAGCGTCGTCTCTTCCACCATTGAGTATGCGACTTGCTAGCCATTAATCAAGGCGGCGGAATAAAAATGAGCGTAATAGGAACATCTTGTTCTAACCTCAATAGGAATTAACATGATTGATGCCCTTCTCGGGTGTCTCATGGCAGGGCTGATTGTCATCAAGTTTGGTGGCGGATTGATCACCAAGAAGCAATCTATGTGCACCCCAAATATTCCTGTTATAGAGAAGTTAGCAAAAACCGTTGCAGAACTAATTCAATCTAGACATAATGTGATAATCGTCCATGGAGCTGGTAGTTTTGGCCATTTGAAAGCAAAAAAATGGCAATTACACTTAGGGCGAGTAACTGACAATCTCCCAAAAGAAGAGGGGGAGATATCTAGCCAAGATGAAGCCATTCACTCTGTTCGCCAGGATATGCTCACCCTCAATGGAATTGTTTGTGACATTTTACAATCTCATGGAATCGAAACATCAACCCACCCACCACACATATGGGCCCAAGAAATAGGCCCTCAATTTGAAGGAGATGTGGCCCGATTTGCCAGTGGGAACAGTGTCGTCAATGTCACATTTGGAGATGTGGTAAAATGCTCCGGCCCTACAGAATTTGGCATATTAAGCGGCGACGATATTTGCTATAGAATAGGTGATGAGTTGGGTGCGACCCATGTGGTTTTTGCAATGGGTGGGGCTTCTGGATTACTTACATCCCCACCTGATACCCCAAATTCAAAACTAATACCAATATGGCATCCGGGTTATTCATTTGTTGGCGAACATAAATCTGAAATGGATGTGACGGGGGGGATCCATTTGAAATTAGAAAGGTCCGCAGAATTATCAAAAAGCGTAGAACATGTTTGGATTGTTGACGGTGAACAACCCGAGAGGATCTTGGAATTATTATCTACTGGAATAACTACTGGGACTAGAATCTTACCTGAATCTCCATAGGAGATTCTAAACCACCCCATTATAGACCCAAGCCCTTTCACAATAACTGGGAACACTATGGTAGGCGAAGGTCACTCATTCCTTGGCAATGAGTATGATGAAACTCAAACTACCATGATGGATGAAATGGTCATTTTAGTTGATGAAAATGATAACCAGATTGGTTCTATGTCAAAAGTAGAAAGCCACCTTGGAAACGGCTCTTTACACCGCGCATTTAGCATTCATATCTTCAATTCAGAGGGAAAATTGCTGATTCAAAAAAGAGCGGCATCCAAAATCACCTTCCCATCAGTTTGGGCTAATTCTTGTTGTAGCCATCCACTTGATGTGGATGATGAAAATGAAATGGCTGACGACATAGGTGTGAAAAGAGCAGCAGTTAGGAAAATAGAACAGGAATTGGGAATACCACCTAGCCAACTACCATTATCCGACTTCCATCTAATTACACGTATGCATTATTTGGCAAAGGCTGATGAAAAATGGATTGAACATGAACTTGACCATATTCTTTTCATTAAAGCCGATGTTACATTAGATATTAATCCAAATGAAATTGATGAAGTAAGGTGGGTAAATCAACAAGAATTGGCTGAATTAGTAAATGGTAGCCCTACAAATGGACAACATATCGCGCCTTGGTTCAGGGAGATTAATGACAGATTTGTTTCAAATTGGTGGGGACATCTTGATGAGATGGCTTCTCTTCAAGAAGATGTGGTTCACCATATTGGAGATGTTTCCGCAACAAATGAGGCATCATTGCTTGATGCCCTAAAATGCCACTCAAACGCGGTGGAAACTAGAATCATTACAGCATTAGAGAAAACTAAGCATGCAAAACTAAAGAATGCGATGCTCCACTTAATTGAGGGGGGAGGAAAAAGACTTCGAGCAATAATGCCATGGCTAGTAGCTGATGCCTGTGGAGGAGCTTCTGACTCTCTCTATGACTTAGGTGCGGCAATAGAAATTATACACAATTTCACCCTCGTACACGACGACATCATGGATAATGATGAACTAAGAAGAGGGAGGGAAGCAGTTCACATTGCCTTTGATATGCCCACCGCCATTAACGCCGGAGATGCAATGTTAGCTGTATCATTTGAACTATTGAGTGAAGCCGAAGAAATTTCGTATGAAAATTTCCGTTCATTAATTTCAATTATTGGAAAAATGGTTAGAAAAGTTTCAGAAGGACAACAATTGGACATGGATTTTGAGAATCGAGATTTTGTTAGTGAAGAGGAATACCTCACAATGATCTCAGGGAAAACAGCAGCGATGTTTACCACATGTGCTAGGACCGGCGCCATTCTTTCAGGCACTAGTAACGATGTCATTGAGAACATGGCATCGTGGGGTGAAAACCTTGGCCTATGTTTCCAATTAATGGATGATTTAATTGATGCTACTGGCGATAGTGAAACACTAGGTAAGCCTGCTTGTAGTGATGTAGTAGAGGGAAAAAGAACCCTGATTGCAATCCACGCGTTAGAACAAGATTCTGCACAACTACCTACCTTTAATTTGACATTTGGCTGCGGGGATGATGATACGCCAAAAGAAACTCTAGACCTAGTCCTAGAAGAATTAACCGCATCAGGTTCAATTGACTATGCAAAGGATAGAGCAATGGAATATCACCAAAGGGCACATGCTTGTCTTGACAATATGCCAGATTCTGTCGCACTACAAATTCTAAGGCAACTAACTGATTGGCAACTTGTCCGTATATCTTGAGCCTTAGGCCCAATAGATAACTTCAATCTGCGTAGTAGGATTCACCAGGTATTTCTGGCTTCATTCCCTTGCGGGTGCGGATTTCTCCAACAACCTTGTCAAGAAGTGAACGTGGAAGTTCTTCAAAACCACAGTTTTCTGAATTCCACACAGCACGCCCTTGGCTAGCTGCACGAATATCGTTTGAGAAGCCAAATGTTTCAGCGACTGGAACCTTTCCGATAACTGTTGTAATTTCACCATCAGATGGCATGTCTTCAATTTCACCACGACGTTGTGTAATTTCTCTAGTTACCCCACCAAGCCAATCGTTAGGGACTGAAACGTGCATCTTCTGCATAGGCTCCATCAATGCAGTGTTTGCACGCACTAGTGCGCCCTTGACTGCATTTCGCATTGCTGGAATTGTTTGAGCCGGTCCACGGTGAATTGCGTCTTCGTGAAGTTTAGCATCAGTTAGCCTAACCATAACACTCATCAGAGGTTCTTCAGCAATAGGGCCCTTCTTACAAACTTCATTGAATGCTTCAATAAGCAATTCTTTTGTTTCGTGTAGGTATTGGATACCTTTTGTGTCGTTGACAAGAACATTTGTACCATTGATAGCGTATATCTTACGCATCAAATCTTTGTCCATTCCATATTCACCGAACTTACGACCTACTTCCTTACCATCGTTTGGCCTAATTGTGCCACTACCGAATACTCCTTCACGTAGACCTTGTACAACCTCTTCAGAAAGTTGTTCAACTTCAATGTAGAATCTGTTGTGACGGTTTGGTGACTTACCCTCAAAGGCGTGTCCTTTGTTATCGCCAGAAGTTGTTTCACGGTAAACCACAATAGGTTCAGAGACTGAAACTTTGATGTTCTGTTCCTCTTCAATTCGATATGTAGTAATTTCAAGATGTAATTCACCCATACCTGCTAGAAGTGCTTCACCAGTTTCTTGGTTAGTAGTTACTTGCAAAGATGCGTCCGCCTTAGCAAGTGAACGAAGAGCATCAATGAACTTTGGAAGGTCCTTCATTGATTTCGGCTCGACTGCAACAGTTACTACAGGTTCAGAATAGTGTCTAATTGCTTCAAAGGGGACAATATCTTTGTCGCGGGCAACAGTTACACCGGCTGCTGCTGACCTAATACCAGTCAATGCAGCAATGTTTCCAGAAACAATCTTTGGAATTGCAATCCTGTCGCCTCCAACCATCATACTGACTTGTTGAACGCGTTCAGCCTTACTTCCTCCAATCGCCCAAAGGCTCTCTCCGTGCTCGATGGTACCAGAGTACATTCTTCCTACGGCGACTTCTCCAGCATGTGGGTCCATCCAGATCTTTGTAATCATTAGAGCTAATGGCCCTTCAGGGTCACACTCCATCATTGCCTTCCCAAGTTCTGAATCTAAGTCTCCAGTCCAAATATTAGGGATACGATATGGCTGAGCAACAACCGGTGAAGGTAATTGGCTAACAGCCATGTCTAGAAGAACAGCGTGCACAGGTGCTTTCTTTGCCAATTCTCTCTGTTGTTCATTGTTACAGTAATCAAAAATATCCTTGAATGAAATTCCACTCTTCTTCATGTAAGGTACAGTAATTCCCCAGTTATGGTACGCTGAACCAAATGCTACAGTTCCATCAGCAACACTGACTTGCCACTCTTTTTTGTACTCTTCAGGAGCGAATTGCCTAATTAATTTGTTAACCTTAGTAATTTGCTCCATAAATCTCTGTTGCATGTCTTCTGGAGTAACTTGTAGTTCGTTGATAAGTCTGTCAACCTTGTTGATAAACAACACTGGCTTCACCTTCTCTTTGAGTGCTTGACGAACAACAGTCTCAGTCTGAGGCATAGCACCTTCTACAGCACAAGTAAGGATGAAACAACCGTCAACAGCACGCATTGCACGAGTTACGTCACCACCGAAATCAACGTGACCAGGTGTGTCAATGAGATTAATGAGAAAATCTACGCCTTCAACATTGTGGACCATTGAAGCGGATGCGGCATTAATGGTGATTCCGCGAGCAGCTTCCTGTTCGTCAAAATCTAGAACACGACTTTTACCTGCTAATTCTTCACTCATCATACCTGCTCCAGCAATCAAATTGTCTGAAAGCGTGGTCTTTCCGTGATCAATGTGAGCCGCGATACAGAGGTTCCGAATTTGGTCTCTTACGTGCATCACTTCAGTCGCTTTTGCGATGTTGTCTTCTTTACGTCCCATGAGGTATCACCTTTGGTGATGCGGCCGACCTGACCTTGGTTCATAAAGGGCACCGCCGCGATATTTGTGAAATGTAGCAAGCATTGGGCCAGATATCATCCCAGTCCTTCAAACAGAATGATGAAATGAAGGTAGCATCATATCATCTAGTAGTTTCTGAAAATCAATATTGATCCGAGCAATTGCTTCCTTTGTTTGAGAAATTTGACTAGATATGTTACTACGTGTTCTTGAACTAGCGTTACGCATTTGTTCGCGTTTTTCATCTAAACTCCTCAGTGTTTTTTTCATGGATACAATATATTCTTTGCATCTCATTTCAAAAATTTCCATCTTTTTCTTATCATGTATCGGCTCGGATTTTTCAACTATTATTGAAAACTTTGTTTTCATTTTCGCAGCCTCAATAGATGATTGTGAAGTTCTTTTTAATTTGGAATTAAATTTGATTAAAGCCCAAGCACTAATCCACCATTTTGAGGGATCCCACTGCCACCATTTGAATCCATTACGATAATCGGCTTGAAACGCGTGGTGAAAATTATGATACCCTTCTCCAAAAGTAAAGAACGCAAGCCACAAAGAATCCTTGCTGCTATTATCTGTTGTATAGGATTGTTTACCCCATACATGAGCGGCAGAATTAATCAAAAAGGTGCCATGATGAACAAATACTGTACGAACTAAACCTCCCCAAACAAACCCGCCTATTGCAGTTGGTATACCTCCAATAATATAACCAATAATCGCAGGTGCAACCATGCCAATCAAAAAGCCAATCGTAAAAATGAATCTATGTTGAATCCTTACAACCCAATCCTTTTGCAAATCTGGAACATTAGAATAATCTACAACACCATCCTCTTCATCCACCATTATCCAAAAGAAATGACTCCACCAAAATCCTCTTGATGCGTTGTATGGATCGCCCTCTTTATCGGTCTCTTTGTGATGTCTACGATGGTCACTACTCCATTCTAATATAGAGTTTTGAAATGCGCCTGCGCCAAATAATGCGTACGAAATCCGAAGCGGCAATATCGCCTGATGGCTACGGTGAGAAAACAACCTATGGTAGCCCACAGTTATTGATAGGCCACAAGCAAAATACCAAAAAAAGAAAATAGCAAATTCAACCCATGTAATTCCATATGTAAATCCGTGCCAAATCGAACCGAATACGGCCAATACTAGCGTAATTGTAAGAAAAAGAGTATTTATCCAATTGATTTTTATTGGTTTCTTAATTACTTCTGAATTGACCAAATTATCACCAAGTAGTTTGTAAGTAGTTATACTGATATTCTATTAGCACTATTAAGTTAAGGAATACAACTATCATTACAGTTGTATTTCATGAAATGAAAAAGTATGCGAAATCATCGAGCAGATGCTGCGATTCTTTCTACTTCTTCTCTCTTGCCAATAGCAAATGATGTTACATCTCCATTTGCTGCCTTAGAGATTTCAGTAACTATGCCTTGTGACAATGTTTTGGTACTCTTTCGAGTAGCTTGAGTTGAACCTGTTGCCAAGTGACGAAGTGCAACATCAATTCGACGGCTTGGAGCGCTATCTACCGCTTTGGGCTGACTAACTGCTCCAAACTTAATTCGAGTAATTTCTTCCATTGGAGCAGCATTTGCTACAGCATCAACGAATGTTTGCAAAGGATTTGTATCATCTCTATCTGCGATACGGTCAAGCGCTGCTTCGAATGCTTTGGTAGCAGCGGTCTTCTTTCCAGAATACTTTCCAGTTCGCATCAAACTGTTAATGAATCTTTCAACAATTGATAACTTTGATTTTCCAAACCAAGCATTTGCGTGGCGCCCACCTGTGTGAGGGACACCTACTGTTTTGAGATTGATATATGGGGCAATACCTGGGTCTTCACAGGATACTTCAGTAGCATCCCACTTTCCAAAAACTAAGGTGCCGATTCCAGCGATTGGAGATTCGTTGACTGGCTCTTCAGGAGCAGGGGCTGGCGCCTCTTCAACAACTTCTTCATCACTCATCTAAACACCTCAGCGAATTGGCTTCTCTTTACGGCCACGGACCATTTCATTCAATGAAACGCCATTTACCTTGATAACCTTGAATCTAACACCAGGAATATCTCCATAAGAACGACCCATGCGTCCACCGATTCCTTCAACCATTACTTCATCGTGTTCATCAATGAAATTGATTGCACCATCACCTGGAGCGAATGCGGTTAGTTTGTTACCAGTTCGGATTAAACTAATTTTGACAGCCTTGCGAATTCCAGAGTTTGGCTGCTTGGCTTCAATACCAACCTTCTCGATAACGATGCCCTTTGCTTGTGCTGAACCACCAAGTGGGTCAGACTTTTGCTTGAGCTTGAGAACTCGTTTTTTGTATCCTCGATCCTTCCAACGAAAACGTTGACGATCCCGCTTCATTTTTGAGCCAGCGAAGAGTCCTCTACCCATGGTCACACCTTGAAGCAACCCGCCGACCTACCCCGCATATATGAGTACATCGGCACAGCCACACCACACCAGCGCACAGCCTACTGTTTACCAACTATGCAATCTAGTCCTCCCCCAACCTTCAAGCGATGTGTCTAAGTCCCGTCACTAATGGCATTCAGGGACCATCTGAACAACGCCCTCAGAATCAACCAAGTTGACCCAATTAATGCGATGCGGTTGCAAATTGAGGCAAATCCGACAAAAACCATACTCTTTGAAAATGTTGATGGCGCGCCCAATCACTCGGCGGCTGCAAACGTCTGCCTACGTGAAAATATGGCTAGAGAATTTGGAATTCAACCCCATGAACTTCTAACTACACTAGAATGGGCGATGAAAAATAGAAGTGAGCCGGTTAAATGCGCCACGCCCCCTCCTGTGATGGAGAATACTATCCAACCAGCCAACCTTTCCATGTTACCCATCCCTCATCATTACCCTCAAGATCGTGGACGTTACATGTCGGCTAGTATCATAATAGCACAATGGGCAGGGAGAAGAAATGTTTCTTTCCATAGACAATTCATACGTGATGACTCACACATTGTCGCGAGGTTAGTTCCTCGCCACCTAAGGACAATGGTTGATGAGGCGCGTGCCGAAGGTGAAACTATTGATATTGCAATTGTAAATGGCGCTGACCCGTGTCTGCTTCTTGCTGCAGCAATGTCATTCAATGAACCGATTGATGAATTGACTGTAGCATCCGCTCTTTACGAGAAATTCTATGGTAAACCGATGGAAATAATTGAATTAGCCAACGGAGTACCTGTCCCAGTTGATGCTGAATATGCGATGTGTGCAACAATCACTTGCGATGATGATGACGAAGGCCCCTACATTGACATCACAGGCACAGTTGACGATGTTAGACAGGAACCTGTGATTGAGGTTCACTCAATTCACCACCGAAATAACCCCGTTTACCATGCACTACTACCTGGATTAGCAGAACATCACGCCTTGATGGGATTACCGCGAGCACCGACCATTCTAGCAGCGGTTTCAGAAGTTTGTGATTGTCGAGACGTAGTAATGACATCTGGTGGTTCAGGATGGCTTGCTGCTGTTGTCCAAATTGTGCCTTCAAATGCTGATGATGCAAAAAATGCCATCATGGCTGCTTTTGCTGGACACCCTTCAATGAAGGCTGTCACAATAGTTGACACCGATATTAATCCAGCCGACCCAGTTAGAGTAGAATGGGCGTTAATGACCCGTTGGCAGCCGGATAAAGATACAATAATCCTCAGTAATCAAAGAGGTAGCAGCCTTGACCCAACTCGTACAGATGATGGAATGACTTCCAAAATTGGCTATGATGCCACAATCCCTTTTGGCAGTGACAAGAAGGCCTTCACATCTGTTCTTTGAAGCACTCATCTGTTGGCAAACTTCAATGGTAGCCACCATAAGAGCATGACGTGGCGAATAGTAGCGGGGCTGACTTGCAGCATCCACGGAGGAGCCTAGGGAATCGCCATCGCTCGCAAGCAGAAAAGTTTCTCAATTTAGCAAAACAGGATGAAACTTCATCACCTCAGAACCTAAAATGGGCTGAACAGAGCGCACGCCAAGCCGTTTTGCATGATTTTACACATGAAGAAAATTGGCGCGTCTTAGCAGAAATCAAAACTTTAGCTGGTGATGAAATTGGTCTTAGAGCGGTACTTGAAGACCTCTTCACGGTATTAGGCAGAGATCCTGAGCAACTTGAACAATTAGCCGGCGTAAATATGCTAGAACATGGTTTTCAACTTCTATCTGCCTCTTTGGCTGCAGACCCACTTGACCCAGAATATTGGTCAGAACACATCAATACTGAATTTTTGCAAGAACTTGAACAACGATTTTTTGAATTAGACCTATCAGACCCTCGGGCAAACGTCCTATTTGGAAGAAGGTTAGAACGAATCAGGACAATAGATGAGGAACTATTCATCCGACTAGTACGCCGCCTTCTCGCTCAGCGTCCCTTCAACCATGAAGCATGGATTGAATTAGGGCACCTTCATGAAAAGAGAAAAGAATACGATGAAGCATGGTTTTGTTACGACCAAGCACAATCTCACTTTCCACAAATCAAAGCACGAAATTTGTTTAGAGAACGAATGGAAAAGAGACTTGATGGACTCAAAACATCATGGGCAACCCCTGACAATGCTAGCAGAACAACTTTCCTAAAGAAAATGGAAGAGTTGGCCCTCAGAGTTAAACCAGCACCTTCAGTCTCTACTGTTACAACTGAAACCGTTGAAACTATTGGAAGCGATGAAGAGAATTTGAAGATGTTAATGGAAACAAAAGAGTACTCATCAGCCTTTTTCCTTGCTCGCCGCCTAGTCACTAATGGTGAGGCGTGGGCACAAGAATACTTGGATGCTGCACAAACAAAACTTACTGGTTCAACAAATTGATGATTTCAATATCCTCAATATCTGCTGAATTTGATATTATTGAGGTAAAATAAGGTTCATCAATTACCTTTTCTGCTTCAATCAATACTGCTAAATCGGGCCTAGATTCACCTGAATAGTCAATATCCCAGTGATTCTGGAACCAATCTAATACAATTTTTACATCTTCAGGATGAGCGCGTAATTCAGGATTTTCACCAACATTCCTTGGCGCTGCGTTGGCAACAATAGAGGCCATTCTTTCAGCATCATCAGTTATTTCGTTAAGACTTAAGTCCAACCAAATCAAACCTGATTCGATTGCAGATTCAATCATTTCATTATTGGCGCAACCAGTAAAGGCAACCCAAGCATGACGTTGACTAGCGACATAGTCGCCAACCTCAAAATGCAATTTTGAAGTGCTTAATCGGCTAGTTGCAATTATCTCTTCTGCATGAGGCCCCTCTCTATCAATCCCAGATAGTATTACCATTGCCATGATTGATTGGTTTTGTGAAACATGCCACTCAGCCATATTGAGGATTGCCAAACCATGGTAAAGGCTGCCTTCGGAAAGTGCCTTCAAACGTTCCATCGCCCAACGTAAGTCTACCCCTGCTTGTTCTTCTTCACCTTGGGTAAATCGCAATAGACCCCATTCCATGCGTGACCTAGCTTCAAGAATATGATCTCGCGAATCACTCTTACGACTTGATTCAACAGAAATTTTCAGTTGCTCCTGAGCAGTATCAAAATCATTGTTTAATTGCGCTAATCTAAAATTTGAAAAGGCTAATTCTGCTTCTGTTAATGATTTCTGAACAAGACCTAGAAATTGCAAATCTGAAGCCATTATTGCAGATTCTGCCAAGCCTAATTTATCTTCAAACTGGTCAATATCATCCGCGGAAAGTGGTGATTTTACGTGCCGCTCATACATCTGGTGTGCCGACTTCATCTCCTCACCCTCTCTGCAGCCGAAAGAGCGGCGATAAATCCTGAACGAGCAGTGATGGCTGGAACTTCCCCTGACCAACCAGCTGCACCAGGGTGGCCACCACCTTCACCCCCTAATGTATCACAAAGACTAGCCATCAAATCTCCAAGATGTACACCATCTAACACGGCAGCACGATTCGCTCTGCCGATTAGTCGTGTCTCGTCCTTTGCTCTTCGGACCACTAAAGCAACCTCTGCACCTGCTGCTAGAAGTGAATGTGCTGTCACACCTTCATTTGTACTTCCTTGTGTGTGAAGTAGAAACCATTCACCTGCATCTATTGCCTCTAAACGAGAAAGTGCCTTTGCAATTGCCATTCTTTGAGAATGATTCAATTCCTCCCTTTCAAGTGACTCAACAAATTCAGCGTAATCTAGATTGTAAGTACTAATCAATTCACCAGCAGCAGTAAATGAGCCTGCAGCAGCGTGTTTGAAGCGTCCAGTATCGGTTATGATTCCTGCAACTAGCAATGTCGCATTCCCACTATCCATCTCTTCGGAATGATACTCCATAGAATACTGATGAATCATTTCAGCAGTAGAAGAGACTTTCCAACAGATTGCCAAATCCGCATCATCCCAATCACTCCCTCCTTCATGATGATCTATTGCACACACAGGTATTCCTTCGGGTAGAGTCAACCCTGTTTGAGATACTGAAGCGCTGTCCACTACGATAATCCCAGCAAGAGTTCTAGGCCACATCGGTTTCTTTTCATCCATTAGGTGAAATGTGCCATCAACCTGTTCAAGCACTCTCTGGGCGACCTTTGAGACGTGAAGTCCACATGCACGAGCAGAGGGGCCAATTATTGACGCCAAAACAACTGCAGAACCAATTGTATCCATATCCCCATTCTTATGGGCTAGGACGGCTATTGCACCCTCTTCTCTTTTGGAAGTTATCCACTGATTTAGGTTAGCTAAATCTGTTTCAAAATTTGTCACTATGAACCCTCGAATTGCTTCACCATTTCATCATATTGTTGGCGGAAGTTTTCTTCTTGAGAAGTTAATCTCTCTGCATGCTCTTTCAATGTATCAACACTAGTTCGAAGATCTTCTTTGAGTTGTTCTCTATCCTTTACTTCCAACAATAGTGGCCCTGACTGCCGATAAACAGCTCGGTCATCTTCTTGGCTTGCAAGTAATTCAATTGTACCTTCAAGTTCCTTTATTTGACCGCTGACTGCTGCAACTTGTTGAGCCGCGTTTTGTAATTCCGAGACGATTAATTGCAATCTTTGCCTGACATCTTCTGTAACCATTGTAATCCCTCTGTTTTAGGCGGAGCGCTCAACCTCAATAAGGGACTCGGAAGCGGCTTGTAAAGAACGCAACGCGGTATTGAGCCTCGCTCGTAAGTCAGTAATGTTCCCTCCACTGACTTGAATTGAAATTCCAGAATCATCTCTGCTAATCAAGACATCTTCTGTTGCTAGTGCCGCTTCTATAGCAGAAGCGTCAATTGAATCATCAAGAGTAAGTGTTGCTGTGCAAGCATCACTCTTCTTCGCTGCCATCATCACCATCTCCTTCGGTGGTAATCTCAGCAACAGGTGCATCCTCACTTTCAGCAGCGATGTTCTTCTCGAACTCGATGGCTGCGTTTTGTGCGATTAATGCCATGTCAGTTGCGGTAGCACCTTCAATTGAACGGCGGATGATTCTGTTGTTTGCATCTGATGCACGTGTGAATGGTTGCCAAACGCCACCAGCGAACTCGTGACCGCACTTACGGCAAGCCCAGATACCAGCTGCTTCGCGCCGAACCTTCTGATATTGACAGACGGGGCAGGAATATTCACGCTTCACCTTGCGCAATGCTGCTGCTGAACGACGACGAACACTGACACCGTATCTTGCGCCAAATCTTGCTTCTAAACCTGCTTTTTGGGTTCTCTTTGACATCTAAACACCTCACAAAGAATCTACTATTTTTCTCAACTCTGCACACCGAACTTTGGCCGCGTCCATGATTTCAGCAAATTCGCTCGCCGAGAACACTCCCTTTAATCCCTTCTGCAATGAATGAACATGGTCGCCCTCTCCAAGAGTAATGTGAATCCTCTCATCTCCACCAACTTCTTCCTCGCGATTTGCATCATATACAAAGCGTCCACCAACCTTTTGGAACGAACACATAATTGGGGTTTTGTTTACTGGAAGTGGTCTATCTTCACCAACATCAAAGCGCTCACCAGGTAAAGTTGAGTTTTGAAGTGCAGCGATTGCTGCTAACGCAAATGCATCAAACATATTGCCGTCATCACTGATAGCAAAACAATCGATGATGACCTGCCAAACCTTTTCACCAGGAATAATACAAAGGTCCTTTGTGTTAATACATCCAGATTCACGGATACCACGATCAACCACACGTCCCATTTCAATGCTCAGGGGGCTTGGTGGCCCTGGTTCGTGATGTCTACCTGCAAGTGGCCTTAATTCAGCGCTTGTCATTAATCCGCCTTCATCTGGCCTGTCAGGGTATGGTGTTTGAAGTTGAAATTTGATACCAGCATATACAATAGTATCACCCATGACAACTTTTGCACTACCTTCTGCTCTCTCAAGAACACCGATTTCAACAGAAAGGTCTCTTCCTTGCCATTGAGTTCTTCCGTCTGCTCTCTCATCTCGATTTGCAAGTTCTTGGAGATGGTCTCTCAAAAGCTCTGAAACAAGTGGTTGTCCCATTACGATTCACCTCCATACTTCTTTGCAATTGCTTCTTTCATGATTTCATGAACATTCATAGCAGCAGCCATATTGTAATCCCATGCCTCTTGAAATTCTGCTGGAGAAAGATCTCCATCCATTTGCAAGAACACAAGTTCTCCGCTATTTGGCAAAATACCCATTGGCAAATCCGCTTCACCGTAGTTGTCCTCTTCCTTGTTAAGGTCGCAAACAACCACATCGTTGACTTTGCCGCTTGCAACGCTTACAACCATGTCAGACATTGGGATACCAGCATCTGCTAAAGCAAGTGATGCAGCAGTTAGACCTACGCAGCGAGTTCCTGCTTCTGCGCAGATAACTTCGATTTCAACACGTATCTTACTACGTGGGAATAATTCAAGTTGAACCACAGATTCTAGTGCATCTGCTGTAACCTTACTAATTTCACGACTTCTTCTGTTGAAGCCAGGACGGAATCTATCTGTTGTAGAGAAGGGCGCCATGTTGTATCTAACATCTAGAACTGCTCGTTCTTGACGCTGAATCTTTCTTGGGTGCGCTTCCATTGGGCCATAAACCGCAGCAATAACGTAATTTGTTCCCCAGCGCATGCTTGCTGAACCATCTGCTACTGGCACGACGCCAAGTTCTATCTCAATAGGGCGCAAATCTCCAGCCTTACGGCCGTCAACTCGAACACCATTTTCATCTATCATCTGGATGTCTCCATATCCTCCCATTTTATCACTCTCCATTTCCGTTAACCAGATATTTGGCTACATCGCCATTCAAATCTGTTGAATGCTCATTTTCTCTAACAAAGGAAAGGGCATCTCTAACAACCCTAATTCCATTTGAATCACCATCAACCCAAATGCGTCCATTCGCACCAAGGATAATTCTACAATTGCTTGAATCCTTAATTTGATTGATGATTGAATTAGCTCCACTTGCAACCTTACCTACCAAATGAGGTGGTATAGTGTCAACAAAACCAGAATTGACCTTTCTTAGGCCCATTCCCTTCATTGTTACAACTGAAGAATGTGATTCATCAACCTCTTGAACACGACAAAGTATTGTTGTGCCTACGTTCATGGCATCTCTTGTCGCCCCGTACTCAACTTTCATCGGTGCGAGACTCATAGGAAGAATTGCATTGAATGGAGCATTTAGGTCAATGAACCAAATATTTGCTCGCATACCTTCAATATATCCAATAACAAGGTCTCCAGGTCGGGGAAAGTAAGTTGTATGAATTGGTGAAACCGAAAATTCTCCACCCTTTTCAACAAGGTATCCAAGTTTCGTTGCAATCAAAGAACCATCTTTTTTCATTACACCGTGGCCGATTTGACCACCGGTATCTGAACTAATTTTATCGCCGGGTATCACCAGGCTGCCGGATGCAGCCGAAGTGCGCCCATCCGAGGCGCCACTATCACTCATGTTTATCTCCGAGCCGGCCGACCGGCCCCCCCTCTATAACCATTGCATAGCAATGAAAAAAATCCAATGACTCATTTCAATTCTTTAACTACCACATCTGGGGCTCTTTTTCCAATTTTTGCGATGTAATCGGCTTTCATACCAGCAGGGATTTCAACAGTAAATGCCCAATCACCGTTTGCAAGCCAATCCTCTTTCAAAATGTCCTCTCTGACTACTGAAAATACAGCACCATAATTCACTCCAGGGATTTTAAACGCCAAACGAATTGTTGTAAAGGAAATTGGAATCAATTCTCTTATCATTGCAACAGCATCTTTCACTTGCTTTTCAACTGGTTTGAACGGGTCGGCTTTGAATCGTGCTTCAATGAGAGCATTTTCTACTCTTTGGGGTGGATGTGGCATTTTTGTTTGAGGGTCAATACCCAACATGCAGATATCTGCAATGACCTGTCTTGTTTTATCTTGGATCATCTTTTTCCGCTGGTCAGTAGTAAGTTGAATACTCCCTTCGTGAATAATTTTCTCAACACAGGGGGCAAGTTCAGTTGTACCAAAAACCGCCTCCAACTTATCAGTAGTAGGCCTCTCACCATTTTTGACATCGTGCCATATTTCATCAGTAGCGAGTAAATTGTCTAAAGAGACGCTGTCGTGGTCCTCCTTCCACTGATTGACTAGGTTAGGGTCAACCAATACCTCGTAACGCTTACCACCTTTCTCTAATCGTGCAATGACGGCGTCATCCATGCTGACCAAAGTAACCCCTCTCAATTTGTTGAGAGACGGGCGAGAGCCATAGCCTCTTCCCTAAAATCAATTATCTAGGGGAGCGAGTTTTTCGATGTGAGCAACTGTTTCATCTCTGTCCATCAAACGGTAACCATCTTTATCCAATACAGCGATTTCAACAGCATTTTTGTTAAGATCATCATCTAGTGAATTTCGCAATGCTTCCAAACCTAGTTTGACAGCCGCATTAAGTGTCATGTTTTTCTTCCACTTGCTTTCAAAGAAATCAACAACGGAATTTCGGCCTCTGCCTACTGCTCCAGCGTGATATGATTGGTAAGCACCAGAAGGGTCTGTCTCGTAAAGGTGGATTCCGTTGTGGTCAACACCAGCAATCAGCAGTGCAGTTCCAAATGGCCTAACGCCACCATACTGTGTGAATGATTGTTTGAAATCGCAAATTTTCTTGGTCAAGATATCAACTGGAATTCTATCACTATATGTGATTCTGTTAATTTGGCACTCTGAACGTGCCCTTGAAACAAGTTGACGCGCATCAGCTACTAATCCAGATGTTGCAAATCCAATGTGGCCATCAATTTTGTAGACTTTATCGATAGATTCAGGGATTATCAAGCGACTAGCAATACGCTTGTCAACTATCAGTAAAACCCCAGACTTATACTTCAATCCAACAGTTGTTGTTCCTCTTTTGACTGACTCTCTTGCATATTCCACTTGAAATAATCTGCCGTCTGGACTGAATGTCGTGATACCGTGGTCATATCCTCTTCCGCTTGGTTGCATCTGCTCACCTAAGCGCCGCTGTCGGACGGACTCTTATGAACCTTGAGAATGGCTTTGGTGGAGCCACACTACCAACCTCCTCTTTTTCACCCACCGGCTAGTGCGCCAACTATGCGAGTGCTTGTCCTCTCATCGGGTGGTAAGGATTCTTGCTACGCTATTTGGTGGGCTTTGATGAAAGGTTGGGATGTTGCGGGCATCGTTACTATCAATATCAGCGGCAATGATTCATTTATGTTTCAACTCCCAGCCACTGCAATCGCAGCACTTCAAGCAAAATCCGCAAAAATACCTTGGTTACCAATAACAGTATCTGGCAACCCTGATAATGAAATGCAAGAACTTGAATCGCAATTAAAGCCCTTGATTGTAGGGTCTATGCAACCCAACTCATCATCAATATGGAATCAAACTGAATTAAACAATTTATGGCCTAATAATTGGGATTTGCCCGAAGGTGTCCTCCGCCTGTCGCCAAACCTACCTATTGATGCACTTGTCACAGGCGCGTTAAGAAGTGATTACCAAAAGACCCGCATTGAACGCATGGCAGAATCTTTAGCAGTAAAATCCTACACTCCCCTTTGGCATCATGACCCAAACCAACATATGCATGACTTAGTTTCTCACGGGTTTGAATTATTGTTCACATCAGTCTCAGCCGATGGCCTTGATGAACAATGGGTTGGCAGAACACTATGTATGCAAAGTTTAGAAGAACTTACTCAACTCTCCAAAAAACATCGTTTTTCAATAGATGGAGAAGGCGGCGAGTTTGAAACTACAGTTCTTTCAGCCCCATGGATGGGTCCAAAAATAAATCTTCAGGGAAATTCTATTTGGGCTAAACAGAGCGGGATTTTTGCCATCAACCACGCCGCACTTGAATAATTGAAGTGGCGTCACCCTCAAACCAAAGACCCCTCTCGGCCATTTTGGGGATACTATGGCACTCTGTCCACTTGATTACCGATATGGGCGCGATGACGTCAAGAATATCTGGAGCGATTTGGGAAGGCACTCACGTCAACTTGAGGTTGAAAGAGCACTAATTTGGGCTCACAAAGAACTTGGAAAAGTAAGTGATGAAGATTACCAAATTGTCGCTTCAATCGCCAACCCCACATCTGTCACAAAGGAGCGAGTTGAAGAAATTGAGGCTGAAACCCGCCACGATATCATGGCTCTAACAAAAGCAATGGCAGAACAAGCAGGAGATGCTGGATGGTGTATCCATCTTGGTGCAACTTCAAACGATATTGTAGATACTGCTGTAGCACTACAAATGAGAGATTCAATTGTCAAACAAGTTGAGATCCTCTCAACTTTAATTTCAACAATGGCTGACCTCGCTGAAAGAGAGAGAGATACAGTCTGCATCGGCCGCACCCATGGGCAGGCTGCAGTTCCAATCACATTCGGACTCAAAGTAGCAGTCTGGCTTGATGAGTTTCGCCGTCATTACATCAGACTAGATGAGATGACTGACAGAGTTTGTGTTGGTAAATTCCTAGGTGCTGTCGGTACTGGTGCAGCACAAGGCGAAAATGCACGCGAGTTACAATCACTTATTCTCACACACTTGGGCCTAGGCGTCCCACTTGTCACCACTCAAGTTGTTGGACGAGACAGATATATTGAATGGGTTTCATGGATGGCAAATGTAGCCACCAGTATTGAAAAAGTGCTTCAAGAAATCCGCAATCTACAGCGTTCAGAAATTGCTGAAGTTGGAGAATACTTCGATGTAGAGAAACAAGTTGGCTCTTCAACAATGGCTCACAAAAGAAACCCAATTACTGCGGAAAATGCTTGTGGCCTAGCCCGCGTAGTCCGTTCAATGATGCTACCCACCTGGGAAAATGCCCTATTATGGCATGAAAGAGACTTAGCCAACTCAAGTGCTGAAAGATTCACCCTTTCACATTCAGTTGTATTACTTGATGATGTGATGGTAAAATGTAATCGCGTATTGAGTAAACTAGCAGTTGACAAAGAAAATATGCTCCGCAATATCGAAAATCAAAATGGTTTGGTTATGGCTGAAAAGATCATGTTGGCACTTGTTGACAACGGTATACCTCGCGATGAAGCGCATGAAGTATTACGCTCTGCATCAATGGAATCATTAGAGAAAGGAATTCATCTAGAAGATGTATGTGCTATGACGCCAACAATCTCTGCCATATTTGATGGCGACCAACTTCATGCATTATTTGACCCAAATAGCCATCTAGGTGTATCTGGAGAATTAGTAGATGAAACGGTTGCTTTAGCTCGTGCTCAAATTAATTGAGTTCAAACAATTCAAGTGATGAGCATCAAACCGCCGAGAAGTAATCCCGTGACTGTTGCAGTAATAACTAGAAGAACAATCATTGCTTGTGGTCCGTATTGATTTTTGTCCAATAATGCAGTGCCAAACAAGCCATGTGTACGCAATGCTTCACCTAAGCCACCCTCTACTTCTTCAAACGGTGGAAGACTTCGACGAGGGATTCTTTCGCCCGCTTTCTTGTCACTCATGGACAACCCCAAAGGGTAGACAGTCATAGCGATTACCGAAGAATGCACTAATTTCAAACTAAGTCTTCAATAGCCCCCGAACCCACGAACCGCTGTGAACCTCCCTGATTTGTCACCTCTAACCCACCTCGCAGTTGCTGAGGGATGTGGAGGGACGACAATGGCTATGCAATATTCTCGAGAGGTGCTAAATGATGGCGGACGAGTCATCTGGGTTTGTGAAAATTCACCCGACCCTGGAAGGTTTAGCCAACTTTTCGAAGATGTTTCAGTTGTTTTCTTGGCCAAATTACACTTGATGGCTTGTGGCGAGGGATTAACCATGGGAATTCAAACTTCAGCAAAATTAACAGAAAGACTCTCACCTCAATTGGTGGTCATTGATGATTGGACACCTCGTACAGGACAAGCGGACAAGATGGCTATTTCCGCTATCAAAGATATTATGCAACTCCTTGAAGGTAAAAATTGCCCTATTCTGATAATTTCTTCGCTATATGGTGATGCAAGTGGAAAGGATGAATGGCGAGTACGTGGAGAGAAGGCACTTCAAAAACTAGATTCCATCACATGGAAATTGACAATACAAGAAGGCGGCGTACAAAAACGAAATCTCCTTATCGCTGATGAAAACATTTCCCTTACTATCTCAGATGAAGGGTTTCAATGACAAAGAGGATTATTCTTCGTAATCAATTCCTTGTGCTTCTGCTGCTGCTGATAATACATCAGCCATCTCTTCTAGAGCATCCTCGTCTGGTTCGTCAAATTGCGACGGGTCTTTTGCCTGGCCACCCAAATCATCAGCGCCCGCCACAGCAGGAGCATTATCCTCAATGAAAGTTTGTTGATTCCTCTTCACCATCTTCCAGACTAGATACAACAAGGCTCCAGCAGCCATCAATAATACCACATAGGCTGCGTTTACAGAATCTACCATGGGACTGCGTGTAAGCATCTGCCCCATTACCTCTTCGGATTACGGTCTAACGGTTTGGCTAGATGACGACGATGAGATATTGGCGGTTCTTTCCAACCATGTAGTTTTGGAATCTCTCCACTAATCCAAACAGAATCATGATTTTCACCACATTGAGAACACCTCAAAGGTTGACCAACACCTTGTCGATGAAACCTTTCACCACATTGGCAGATTGGCCTCACTAATTTTCTAGGAACAGAACTTTGCAAGTTAATTGATTCTAAGTGTACATCCTCATCAGGTGAAGTCAAACCATTCCATTCAACCACATCACCGATCTGTAATGATTTCAACAAATAATTAATCTCCCCCCCCTGTTTAAACGCAACAATCGTTTTTCTAGAGGTCCCATCAAAGACTGTTACTGAAGCGTGTCCTCCCTTCACCTCCCTGATACGTGAAATTACCATCCCCCTACCCATTTCAGGCAAGTGGTCGCCAGTTGCTTGATTTGATTTGTGCACCCGCATGGCCACGGATGTTTCCACCATCTCATTCTGTTGCAACCACAAATGGGCTTGAGTTACATCTTCTATCTGCTCACCACGAATCCCATATAGAACGGGGCAAGGAGTCCTTGGAGCAATCAAAGATTTACCAGCATTTGGATCACGATTGAGAATCGTCCTAGGAAATAATTTAGTCATCTCATCAACTAATTCGAATGGAACAGCCCTTTTACTTCCGATGAAATTTTCTTTTCTCCAAGCTGTTGCTTCAAATGTCCAATCTTCAGCACCAACCCAAGCGATTGCACTAGATGCTCCAATAATGCCCCTAATGTATTCAGAGTTTGAAGAGTTTACAATATCCATTAATGACCAAAATTTGATACCGGAAATATTGCTTAGTTGTTGTAATCTAGAATCTACATCAACATGGCTTTTCACGGCCTCCCAATACCATAATTCCGGCAATTTTTCTTCGGAAAATAGTAAAACTGGGCAAGCAGATGTTGTATCATCTATTTCATCAGCCTCACCCAAGGAAAATCTCTCAAAGAACCAATTTTCAAGGATACTACATACCTTTTCAGTTGAATAATCAGTAGCGAATTCAGCACACAGGGCAGCATTACCTCGCGTGCGCTTAGGAGCAAATGGCCACAATCGCACAAGATTAGGTTGGCCGGACAAAATCACCCCATTGTCCTCTAAATGTGTGATGAGTAGATGGAAATCCCAAGTGGTGCAACCACTATCTAGGGTATCTGTATCATCAAGCCCAATCCACGCCATTCATCTATTGGCGGATGTCACTTACTCTTGAGGGCGTCGTTCAAAGTGAATCGCCGTCATCATCGAAATTTAACACGCGCTCAATGACATCAACAATTCCAAGATCCTCATTACAACGGAATGTACGAACTCCATGATTTAACCCCGCCTTCATGTCAGCAAGCCTATCTCCAACCATGAATGAATTACCCTCCTCAACAGAAATGTATTTTGGGCCGTAATCAAATTCTTCAATAGATTCATCTGAGTCTGCAGCAGCAAGAATTTGGCGACCTACTTGCAACATCCCAGGATTACCTTTACGCGCCCAAGCATTGCTCCAAGGCACATATGGACTATACAATATCAAGTCTAAGTGGGCCTCTGGATTTGATTTTAGTAGCCTCTCTTGCAGGACTGAATTTATTTCTGCCAAGGTTTCATGAGACCAAAGACCTCTCCCAATTGGCGACTGATTTGTCACAATGCAAACTCTAAAGCCTGCATTTCTAATACGAGCAATGGCATCAGCAACGCCATCTAATACAATTAATTCATCCACATTATTGATGTAATCAGAACTACCAATATTTAGAACACCGTCTCTATCAAGGTAGGCTATTTCTCCACCCCAATCATTTCCAGAGGGCATTGGAATAGGAGGAGTAATGTCTGTCAAGTTTGCAAGATGTCTAGATGGCAACATTAAGAAATCCCTCATGAATGACTTGGAAGATTTCTTTCTAGCTTTATTGCTTCCTTCACCATATGATTGATAATTAACTGCATATCTTCAATTCTTTCCATTGAAGTGGTATTACAAATGATTGCGACATCAACCATTTGGGCTAATTTACCACCTCCACCATTTTTGTAATTGCCTGTAATTGCAGCAGTCCTGCAGCCCAATTCTTTTGCTTTGGACATTCCATTCAAAACATTTTCAGAATTTCCTGAACCACTATATCCAACGACCAAATCACCTGATTTCGCCCAAGTTCCAAGAGCACCCGCAAAGATGTTCCCATAACCCGTATCATTTGCCCAAGCAGTAAGAGATGCGATATTATCGGTATGGCAAATTGTCTTGACACCCAATTCCTTACTCCAATCTCCAGCAGAATGAGATGGAGTTGCTGCTGAACCACCGTTGCCGATGAAATGTATGGTTCCACCATTGTCCATGACAGCCATTATTTCATTTGCTAATTGATGTAAAATCATTGAATCTAAAGAGTTCAAAGCGGTGATTAAACCGCTTTGATAATCCTTCAAAAAGGCTGAGAAGTCAGAGTCCTCCATGTCACCACTGAGCAATCGCTAGAGGGCAGTCTATTTACGACTTGTTGAACCACGACAATACAAAGAGGCGGCTTTGAGACCGCTTGTCACAGGGGATGCAACGATGGTGAGTGAAGAGATAAGGCTCTTTTTTGCACTTGCTGGCCTACTTTTTTTGGGACTAGCCTTTCATGGAAAGATGAAGAAAAAGGCAATTATTGCTACTATTGGTTGGATTTCAATTTCAACTTATTTTTTCCTAGACACACCTCATTACATTGAGATTAGTGACCCTGTCCTTATTCTCATGTCAGCAGGAGCGCTACCTGCTGGAATAGGCATTGGAATTTGGGAATTAAATAATGAGAAAAAATCTATTGAAGAACCTGCATTAGATTGGTTGAAAGGAGCCATCTTCTGGTCAGCCCTTCCTTACTTAGCAATCTCATGGGTCCCATACTTTTCCGTAGCACTCGTCTGGGTGACTGCAGTACAAGCAGTATTTTTCCTAAGAATCGCAGGAATATCTCAACTTCAAGTCGGAGCACCGCATGTTGAATATGCTGATGGGACCACTGGTTTATTTTCTGACTTCACTGGAAATCCTTGGCTCTATCTTGAACCATTAGGAGAAGGTGGATTCTACATCCCTATCCTTACTTCAGATGGCGGACCAACCGGTGTTTCAATTATTCTTGCTTGTAGTGCCTTGCAATCAATGATTGTCTTTGTTGGCGCATTGGTAGCCCTCAAGACTTCACCTTGGAAAATGAGACTACGTGGATTGTTTATCACCGTCCCTGTCATTCATCTTCTCAATGTCTTCAGAAATGCTGGAATAATTTACTTAGATATGACCTACAGAGATTGGAATTGGCTTGGAATGGGAATGTTTGATTTCGCCCACTCTTATGCTGCAAAAGCCGGCTCACTCATTGCAATGTTCCTGCTAGCAATTGTTCTATTTGAAATTCTTCCAGAACTACACAACAATATCTTGAAACTAATGGAACCTTGGATGCCAAAAAAGCGTTCTAACGCTTCTTGAGCTTCTCCAAAACTTTACCACGAAGTGGCATGTTTTGCTCCCAGGCAAACTCTTTCATAACTCGTAATGCTTCCTTCTCTAACTTTGGATCAGCAACAATATCTTTGACGTCAATCAAGTTCTCCCTGGTGTTTGCCTTGAAAGCAGCTATTGGTTCTTCATCATAGAATACAAGATATGCTGAGCCAAAACCAAACCGTTCCCTCAATAACGATGCGAAGTAGGGTGCTAATGGGTCAGATGGAGGTAAGACGAAGTCACGCATCTTTGGCAATTCTGAGGCGTTTTGTAGCATTTCTTTTCGCCCCCAGCAAACCTGATTCAAATCCTCAAGCAGAAATCCTTTGATTAGTTCCCCTTCGTCAACAAGGTGTTGAAGAACTGTCATAATTTCTTCAGGCATGTATGGCTTACCAGCCATCTTCTCACATTGCTTCATAGTTATCACAGGTACGTCCTTAATTAATTCAATCAAATAATCCTGTTTGAATTGCCAATGGTCTGTCGCTATCATTGGGTTTACAGTTCTAAAACCACCACGATAGTCCTGAACTAAATGTCCAGAACGAATAAGTGGTTGAGCAAGTTTACGGAATTCCGAGCGCCTCAAAGCGTGCCTATCCATGAACAACTGTGGGTCTGAATGGTCAGTGAAGAAATCCAATACGTCGAGCAATTCCTCATTAGGTGGTAGATTTCGAATAGTCAGCAGTCTCTGGAAATGTGAATATGGCGCATACACTCGATGGCTTGTCAAATTAGTTCCTTGATGAAGTTGATTTGCGCTAGCCATTGAACTCAAGTTCACTCGATAAGCCTCACATCTTCCTCTCAATGCGAAGTCATCTCTAATCTCATTGAGATGTTTTACTGCTATAGTTTCATTTTCACTTCTTGTTTGTTGGTGCATATGGTGGTTATAGAAGAGGGCGCGTACAGACTCTTTTACTGGACGAGGGTCCATTACTCCGCCACGAATCATTCTTTGACCATCGCCAATACACTTGAAGCCAATTCTCTCAAACGCGTCCTTCGTTTCGTCGCGTGCTTCGGAAATATTCTCCCCATTGAAATTGGTTAGTACAGCGATTTCAACGAGAGTATCTCGATAATTCTCCAGTAATCTCTCAAACTGTTCTACAAATTCATCTAAATATGCGTGGGGGATATGTATATCCTTAATTTCAAGATAATCATTTACCTTGTACATCAAAATTCTGCCAACGGGGTCAACACCCTTGAAGACTGGATAGTACCAACCTTGTTTGAGAACGTAACGAACTTCTTGAATGAAACGTGAACAAAATGGATCTGATTGAGTCATTATCCGCATCTTTCTATCTTCTCTAATTCTCTTCTTTACAGCAGGCACATCATCGGGAATACAGTAAAAATCAGTTAAACCTGGTTGAAGGGCGGTAACCTTGGTAATTTTTCCTTGGTCCAATAGCAACTTCAGATTATCTTCTAAAATGTCTCCTGATTTGCTGACATACCAACCTAAAGTAAATCTCTTAACAGGTCCAATACGACGAATTAATTCGAGTAAAGCATCATCAAAAGCCATCGGCTGATAAACATCTAATACACGATGGAAGAGAGAAAGACTTCTCTTCCTTTCAGGCATCTCCTCGTATTGTTTGACAAAGAGAAGTTGCCTTTCCATGTTATTGATTGCATATTTTGCCCGATTCATCAAATATTTTGACTCATCATCTCTTGGGATGTCAATCAATACTTGCTGCCTTGTAACATTATCATGGGCGGGAATTTTTGTCATTAATTTTGCTTCCATATCTCCAATCCATGGTTCTGGTCGCAATCCCAACAACATTGACATTTGATCCTTCTTCGTGTAACCAACACGATTATGCAATAGACGACCCATTACAACATCAGAATCGTGTTTCATATCTTTCCAATCTCTAAAACGGAAATCCTTGACACGATCAAGTAACTCGTGCATTTTCTGAATCATCACATGCGACGAAAGTGCCTGAAGTGGGTCATCATGAATCTTGAAAGATTTTGTTAGAAGTAAATTTTGTAAGTTGCGATATGCGATTACTTCTTCTTCTCCACCTGCCAAATAATGCTCATCAACGCGGAGAATAAATTCTCCTTCTTCTGTCTGTTTATAGAATCCAATAGTGACGATGTTTCTAACTTCAAGCTCATGCAAGATATTTTCAATCATCGTTTTAGGGAAGGGGAATCTCTCAACAATGTCATCTAATGTTTGAGGCCCTTCACTGCCCAATAAATCTACCAATTTAACACGCAAACATTCGTGCGGGTCTGAAAGTGGTCGCGATTCCCATTTTATTGCTTCAGTATCATCATATTCGACACTCGCCTCGTATGTTAGGCCTCCAAGGTATAATTTCCTAAGGTCGTCTAATTCTTCAGTATGGTGGGATGAAAGAACACCCAAAGTGCCGTGAATATCACCCATTCTCCGTGAGAACCATTTGCCATCAATCCCTGAATGGCCTGTATCTTTTATTCTAATAATATCCTCATTGACAATTAACTCTCGAACCCAACCTCGAATTGTCTCTTTTTCAATTCCTTCAAGTTTTGCCTTGTAGAGGGGATTCTCGTGATCTTTGTTTAATCCCCCGCCCATCTCCATCATTTCAAGAAGGGACTCAGCATTCTTTGGAATTGC
Source organism: Methanobacteriota archaeon (assembly GCA_018650285.1). Taxonomy (GTDB): domain Archaea; phylum Thermoplasmatota; class Poseidoniia; order Poseidoniales; family Thalassarchaeaceae; genus MGIIb-Q1. Next base: position 7,599 of record JABIGF010000015.1, on the reverse strand, counting down.
AACTTTGTCACCATAATAGGCATGCAATTCCTCTCCATCAAGTTGGGTTGCTAACGCACGCTGACCTAACAGACGGCGTAGAATTTCAGGGTCAATATCTTTGATTAGATACGCCCTTGTCCTCATTGATAACAAGTCTTCAAATGCAGACATATACAAATTCATACCAATTGGCGAAGGAACTTTGACTCTAGTGTGAAGAATACGTGAAGTTCCCTCAACAACTTCATTGACAAATTGATTTAATCCAATCATATCCAAATCATGGTGGAAAATTTCGTTAAAAACCTCCTTCATTAGTAGAGAACCGGATTTTGCTCTGTGCGCTTTCAATAATGCGTCTGCTTTCTGCTGAAATTGCTGAGGCGATACTTCGTCAGCACCAATTCGTCTTGGGATGATTAGACTGCGCCCTGCCACTTCACGAAATCTCTTAGCAAATAATTGAGTATCCATCAAATATCTCTCAATCACTTCCCTATGATTGCCTCCTTCAAAGACGTCAGGGAATGCAGCAGGGTCAATATCGTCTGACATCTTGATTAGGAATCCATTCTCATCGAAAGAAATCTCATTTACATGGATTTCATTTGCTGAGGCAATACCAGCAAAAAAGTATCCAAGTGTCATGTTGAATGCTCTACCCCTACATGTTGTTACCATGTAGGTAGTAATTCCTCCAACAATCTGTTCCATCATGATTCTATTAGGTGCTGGCACCTCAAATGATTCAGCGACGTGCAACTCCATAAATCGAGCAACAGCCTCAGCGATTTTTCTTGAAAGACCATATCCTTCCACCAAAAGTCTTCGTGGATCTCGTTGTCTTCTCAAAGCCAACATTAGCGCTTTCTGTAATTTCAACACCGATGCAGAAAGTTCAGCGCTACGTGAAAGTGCTTCACCAGACCAAGATGGAACGGTAGGGCGGAAACCAGTCACTGGAGTGACATTTACTCTTGAACCTTGTATCGATTGAATACGATATGTCGTACCACCCAGCAAAATAACATCTCCAGGGCGAACACTAGAGACGAATGAGGATGACAACTGACCTATCATTGAACCATCAGTATTCAAAACAAGATAATTGTTATCAGGTGAAATTGTTCCAAGATTTGTATAGTAAATCATCTGAGAATAACCGCGCTTACCAATTGTGTTCTCTTCCCAATCAACCCACAATCGCTTTTCATCCTCTAACATGTCAATTACTTCGATGTAATCGTCATATGGGAGAAAACGATATGGCCACGCTGTAGTGATTAATTCAAACACTTCATCGATGTCTTGTTCACCGACAATTGTCAAACCGACCATAAATTGAGCTAGTACATCCAATGAATTTTCAGGGAAAAGGAGAAGGTCCATTTCCCCAGACATGATTGCGCCTTGCAAAGCAACCAGTTCAACCAAGTCGTGTGGCCCAGTAGGTAGGAATCTCGCCCTTGGAATACCGCCCACATGGTGGCCTGCACGCCCAATTCTCTGTAGAGCAGTAGCGATACTGCCTGGTGAACCAAGTTGAACAACCATGTCAACTGTACCAATATCAATACCAAGTTCAAGTGACGAAGAAGATACACAACACCTCAATTCTCCAAGTTTTAATCTCTGTTCAACATCCTTTCGAATTGCTTTGTTCATTGATCCGTGATGCGCTTCAATAGCAGTTTCATCCCAGCCAGCAAGTCGCCTTAACTTCTGAACAATCTCTTCTGTCATTTTCCTTGTATTCACAAATACAATTGTTGTAGTATGCGCTTCAACAAGGTCGAGAATTTTTTCAACATTCGCGTCCAAGATTTGTTTATAGTCAAAAGTTGGGTCACCAAATCTTGGATTTGGCAAAATGATATCTAAATCTAATTCACGGGCGCCACTTATTTTTGCAATTTTTACTTCTTCATCTTCATTGCCAGCAGGAACTAAGAATTGAGCTACTTTGTCAAGTGGCTCCATTGTCGCAGAAATACCAATTCGTTGAACTGGGGTTGTGATTACTGAATCTAACAAAGCCATCGTCAGTGAGAGAAGAGTTCCTCTTTTTGAGGGAACTAAACTGTGCAACTCGTCAAGAATAATCCAATTCAACTCATTCATTAATGGTCTAAATTTAGATGATGCTAATGCCAAACCAAGGCTTTCTGGTGTAGTAATCAATATATGAGGTGGTTTTCTCAACATCTTTTGACGTTCAGATTGACTAGTGTCACCTGTACGCAATCCAACTTTGATGTCCTTTGCTCTGCCTGGCAGAAATCTCTCCTTTATTTCCGCTAATGGCTCAATCAAATTTTTCTGAATATCATTTGCCAACGCTTTGATTGGAGAAATATAAACGCAATACACTTTATTTTCCAAAGTCCCATCAAGAGATTTTCGAATCAATTTATCTATGATTGACAAGAATGCAGTAAGGGTTTTTCCACTTCCTGTTGGGCTACATAATAACAGGTTGTCTCCTGCGCTAATTGATGGGATCGCCATCTTCTGAGGCGCAGTAAAATCGGGGAATTTATCCATGAACCAATTACGAACTGGTTGAGACAATCCATCAAACAATACCTCTGATTCTTCATATGAATCTAGGTATACTATGTTAGCCATATTATCGCCAGCCTTTGTCTATGGTGTACAGCGCAACGATTCAATATATCAATGGTTCGGATTATAAATCAAACAACCATCAAAGATTACTACGATTATTTCCGTTCAAGCCCAGCCTGAACCATCTTTGCCCCAACGTTGTATCAGTTCAACATCTAGGGTTTCTCCATCCATTAGGACAAGAGGTGATAATTCTGCCACTATTGGGATTGAGATTTCATGCAGCGCTCCAGTTGGACAAGAACCAATACAACTCAGACAACCTACACATTTCTCGAAGATTACTACGACTGGTCTTTTCCTATGATTTGGTGGACACTCGGTTAACGGCAATAGTGCCTCAAAAGGACAATGGGTGATGCACAGGTCACAACCAGTACATTCAGATGCAGTGATTTTCACCATTGCCTGTGCCATAACTAACCCACATAGTCTGCATTATTCAGACTATTCATGGCGAAGCATTGAGAACCCAACCCCCACCGAGCACCAATAGGTGAGACTTTGACTACCGAGGGAGAGCGTGTCAATTCGCTAATGTCTCTACTCAAAAGACGGGGGATGATATTCCCTGCATTTTCAATTCACGGCGGCGTCGCTGGCCTTTTTGACTACGGACCTGTTGGTGGAAGATTACTAAGAAAGGTCCAACAAGAGTGGCGAGAACATTGGCTATCAAAAGGGAATATCGTTGAAATCGATAGCCCCACAATCACCCCAGACTCAGTTCTTGCCGCTAGTGGACACATTTCTGCTTTCAATGACCACGCTTCAGAGTGTAACGCTTGTAATGCTATTTTCAGAAGCGACCATCTTGTTGAAGAGTTTCACCAGAATCCAGATTCTCTCTCCGGTCCTGACTTAGACGCCATTCTTACTACAAACAATGTAGCCTGCCCATCATGCAAAGAATCTGACTGGCTAGCGTCGCGACCAATGAACCTCATGTTTGGCACAAGAATTGGTGCTACACGGGGTGGAAGGCAAGCATACATGCGCCCTGAAACTGCTCAAGGGATGTTTCTCACATACCCTATGATTCAACGCCATTTCAGAAACCGTCTACCCTTTGGTGCTATCCAAGTAGGAAAAGGGTACCGCAATGAGATTAGCCCACGTCAAGGAATGATTCGTCAACGTGAATTCAATATGGCTGAATTAGAATATTTCATTGACCCTGAAACAGATGCTTCGCATGACTTCACCAAATGGGATGGAATTGAATTTAATCTAATCCCAGACCCTGCAGGCGGACAGCAAAATGAGACTAAGATGGGCATTTCAGCAGCATTAAATGAAAATATCATCAGACACCCTACTGTTGCCTTTTTCATGGCAGAAACTTTCGACTTTTTGATAAATATTGGCGCCAACCCAGAAAAAATACGATTCCGCCAACATGAATCCGATGAAATGGCTCACTATGCTACAGATTGTTGGGATTTGGAAATGTTAGGCTCATACGGATGGATTGAATGTGTTGGCATAGCTCACCGTGGTTGCTACGACCTTGGAGCCCATGAAGAAGCAACAAACAGCAAAGAGTTGAGAGCGTGGAGAGAATTTGCTGAACCTATTGAAATTGACAAAGAAGTTGCTGCAGCAGTTGGGGCTGTTATTGGCCCTGCTTTCCGTCAACAGGCCGGATTAGTCACTCAAGCACTATCTGAACTCAATGACTTGCCATCTGCTTTCCCATTTGATCTCAACTTGAGTGATGGGACTACTGTTTCAATCGAAGAAAACATGGTTGAAATCAAGAGAGTGCAAGAGACAATTCGAGGAGAATGGTTCTTGCCACATGTCGTTGAACCCGCCTTTGGACTTGACAGAATCATCTGGCATATCTTAGACCATGGCTACGAAATGACCGAAAAGGAAGGAGAGGAGTACCTTATTCTTCACCTGACAGAAAGTGTCGCCCCGTACGAAGTCGTCGTCCTGCCTCTGTTTGAGAAAGATGGAATGGATGAAGTCGCAAATCAAATTCAACGGGATTTGCTCAAATTAAACGGCATTGGCGTCTATTATGATGGTTCAAAATCTATCGGCAGGCGGTATGCCCGCGCTGACGAAATTGGCGTCCCTTGGGCTATCACTGTGGACCATACTACGATTGAGGATGGGACAGTAACAATTCGACGTCGTGATGACCAACTCCAAATTAGAATTAGTCAAGACGATTTAGCACAACATCTTCAGAATGGAACGCTTGGCTCTCTCTACTGAATTGTTTCATCTTTACACACCAAAACATCAGTTTGGTAATGAACATTCAAAACCCGTCGCATGTCTGACGAGAATAATGGCTGAGGCTGAAACTGTTCCGTCCGATTGGACTGAGCGCTACAGACCTCAGCGTGCCTCAGATTTAGAAGGTAATGAAGCGGCACGAAAACGCATTCAAATCTGGCTTGAATCATGGAAAAAGGGTACGCCTAGCAAAAAGGGCTTGCTCTTGGCTGGACCCCCTGGAATTGGAAAAACAAGCATTGTTAGAGCGATTGCTCAGGATTTAGGCTGGGTTGTCATTGAATTGAATGCTAGTGATGCGAGAAATGCCGCCTCTATCAGGAAGGCCGCTGGTGGAGGAGCTAAGAATTACACATTCAGTCTTGATGGTTCATTTGACCTAGGGGGCAAACGCAAGACCTTGATTTTACTTGATGAAGTGGACCATCTGCACGGTGGGCTAAGAGAAGTCAGCGAACAACGTATTGAAGGTTCAATCGCAGTAAGAAGAGGTGAAGACTCTAAACTAAAATCCCTGAAAGGTGATTCTGGTGGAAAAGCTGAACTTCTCAAAATGCTGAAAACCACAACACAACCAGTCATCATGACCTGCAATGATGAAATGGGATTGTGGGGTAGGAGAAATTCTAGTTGGAAATCTGCACGAGATCGATTCCTTCGTCAAGCAGAATTAATCAAATTCAGACGCGCTTCAGCAACTGCAATGCTCAAAATCGCAAAACGGGTACTAACATCTGAAAATATGACATCTGACCCCGGGGCAATTAACCGTCTCGTTCAAGCAAACCCTGGAGATATTAGGGCCTTAGTCAGGGACTTACAAATGATTTGTGAAGATGAAATCACTCACATTGACTTGAAATCTGTTGAATTGCAATTAAGCAGAGGATTGAGAGACCAGCAACTTGACCTATTCCCTGGACTTACCGAACTCTACAATTGTTCAACTGCTAAGGAAGCAAGTGACATGTCACGAACGTTGGAAATCACACCTCGTGAACTGATTGCTTGGGCATCTTGGAATAATGGTTCAGTCTTCAAAGGGCGAGACGACCTCTACCGGTCTGCCGTCTCTTGCTCTCACGCAGACCAAGCAATCCATACAATGTACAGAAACAACGCTTACCGCTCTTGGTATTGGGCTGGCCAACTATCTTCTCTTTCCATGGCAATATCGAGCAGTTCTCCCACACCTGATAGAATATCATTATCCTATCCTGAATTCTTGAGAAGAGGGAATGAGCCATGGCGTCGTGTATCACTAATTGGCAAATTATCCAAATTAAGTGGTAGTAGCACACAAGCAGCCAGAGAAGAACTATGGCCACCTCTAGCCGCTATTCATGAAATGGGTGACAATACCGACCCTGAAGATTTTACCATTAGTCAAGAAATTGGATTAGATGGAGATGAACATGCAATGCTACACGGTCTCAAAAGCAATCTAAAATCAACAAAAGCAATTGTTGAGAGGTATAACGATTCTACACAAAATGAGATTGTTGAAGAAGTTGAAGAACCTGAGCCAGAAGAACATGTTGAGAAAACTATAGACAAGAGCCAGCGGACCTTATTTTAACATATCATTGTTCAGAAGGAATACCAATTTTGTAATCATCCCACCAAACATCAAGAGTTTGATTCAATTCGTTTAAACCGCACATTATTGAGCCACTAGTGTAAATTCAAGTCATCTGGAAGTTGAGAATCGCCCAGAAAACAAAACCTAACAAAATAATGATTCCTAAAACGACGAGTACCACTGTCACTGTTACACTTACACCTAGACCTGTTGCAATCGACTTTATTATTGGGTTTAAACCAGATTCCATTACTTCGTCAGCAGATTCAGACTCCCGTTGCGACATCAAGGAGTAAGTCAATAGAGTTACTGAGATGGGAAGTAGGGCGCAGAGAGAGAAGGCCAAACGACTGATGATTGAGTCTATATCAGGGCCCCATTCACCTACATCGCAGTCACCAAGCCCTCCATCATGATTATCTTCATATTCCGGAGGGCAGTACTCTTCGTCGAGCATGAATAGGGCCGAAATGAACAACGTTACTGCGAAGATTCCAAACAACCCACCCAATATCAAAATCCCTTTGGAATAAGAAATACCCTCCATGATTAAATGGAACCAGCACACCAAAATAAACTATTCGTAATAGGTTCAAAAATCTTTATTTTTTGATACGAACCAATGGCCCCCCTATCATTCAAAATGAGCGCTTCGGTACCGATGCAACCGTATACGATACAGAGGGGGGCCCTTCCGATTGGACATCGTAATAAGGAGCGGAGGATACCAAACACAAGGGGGGCCATTCTATGAAACCAGAGGAAATGGAGAAGGCCATTATCCGAAATCTTGCGGACAAAACCGGTCGCTCTCTTGAGGAGTGGTTCTCAGTGTTGAGAGATACTGATTTGTCAGAAAAACATGAACTGAAGGAGCATCTCAAGGCTGTTCACGGAGTGGGACATTTTCAGGCTCAAACAATCATCAAATTCTACCTTCTCGATTGATTCGGAAAGTTGCAAGGGGTTATCCGATTACCCATCCAACTTCAAAATCTTGTTTGAAGGGTGTTCAGTGGGCCAGTCGGAACGCTAGCGATTGATTCGTCCCACTGAAGGCCCAGTGATTCACCGATTATGAATCAAAGGGTGTTATGCACTAACCCTTTGTTTCGCCTTTAATCCACAGTATCTCATACGGAAAGATTGAATAT
>JABIGF010000012.1 GCA_018650285.1 Methanobacteriota archaeon | reverse complement strand
TGTCAAGGTTGACAAAGATACACGTCAGCAATCTGACAATATGAATGGAGCAAGCGAGAAAAAAAGTAAGCACCAATGATAAGAAATGAATGGAGATGATTGATATGGCAAAGAAAGGACTAACAAATGAGAAAATTGATGCAATTCTTGCACGAACAAACCGAATGATGCGTAAGAAAATTACAGAAACTACGCGCCGATACCATTCGGTGACCTGTAAGTGTGGCCACACCTGGGCTATGGACAAGCCTGCAACGCTTGAGAACAAAGCGAAGCCTTCTCGAGAAATTCGCGTTCATCGTGATGAAGAAGGAAAAGTTACCCGAATTGAAACGGTAAGAAAGGCAGGTCAATGCAGGTGTGGTAGGTCACTAATTCACCCAAAAAAGCGCTTTAGCTATGATGATGCAACTCAAATGTCAACCACCGCATCAATACAATCTAACAATCAAACAAATTATGTCAAGGTTGACATAAATGAAATGGCATCAATTGACAATATGATTGAAACAAACAAAGGAGTTGAATAATATGCAAGCAAAGAAGAATGAACAAAATGGAATGCAGAACGTGTACATCACGGTCTCGAACGCACTAGATCAAAGTGACAAACAGAGGATTGAAGTCGCCAAAGACTTGACTGTTGAACAGGCAATTCGCCAACAAGGACTAGCTCCCGCGGGGGAGTTTGATGTCTTTGATGCGACTGGACGAGTTATCACAAATGAGAATGTGGCACAACTAGCTGAAGAAAACGTTTATGTCGGCGTTCAGAAAGTTGCTGGAGGTGCTGACTGGGATGCTGGTTGGGGCGGTGGTGCAGTGATTGCTGTAGAGCCTGCTGCTGATTTAGATATTGTAAATGAGTTGCCTTCAAAGGGAGTATGTTTTGTCTCATCTTTTAATGATGACAGTAGAAACACGGTTATCCCTAGGGACAATGATACAATTCAAGATGCTGCAAAAGCATCTGGGTTGATTCCACGAGATGGTTCAGCTTGGGATGTCTATGATGGCATGGGAAGAGTGGTTACTAACGAGCCTTCGAACAACTACATCGGCCAAACATTGTGGATTAATGCAAGTGCAGTTGGAGGCGGCGGTGGGCTTCCTATTGGCCGATTAAATGAATTAAGAACAGATTATCCATCTCTTCAAGTTGTTCGACAACATGTTTCAAATGATGAAACACAGATGATTGTTGTCAATTTACCTGACAATCATGGCCGTACCAAAAATGGAATTTTTAGAGTTGCTATTCACGTCACTAATCCTTTCAATCAAGTTCCTGTAACATATGTTCTTAACCATGAAGAGTTGAATTCGCGAAGGTATATCATGCCAGGTGGTTCTTCGGGAGCGCATTATGATCAAAGTCAGCGAAATTTGCCAGGCACAAATAAACGGGCTTGGTGGGTTTGTCATGGTTCTTTCAAAACACAATATGACAAATTGGAGAGAGATGTGATTACTCGAATTGGTGCTTATCTAAATCATATTATTTCAGTATTGAATAGTTAAGAGGTGATTACATGAGTAAGAAAAATGGAAAGGCGAAATTTGCATTTGGCCCAAAAACTAAAGATTATCCTGCTATCGTTTGTACAGATTTGATTAGTCAAAGTGAAGCGTTTACCGCACCGCGTGGTCGAGTTGAAATGGGTGGGTTATTACTTGGCCATGTAGATGAAAATGGAAACAATGTCGCTGTTTGTGGCTTCTTTCCAAAACAAACAGAAGAAAATTCTGGTTACTGTGAGTTTGGCGGGATGTACAATGCAATTGCTGCTGCTGCATGTGATTATGCAAATGATACGGTGAAAGGCGAAAAAATGCCTAAATTACGCATTATTGGTTGGATTCATACACACCCCAATATCGGAATATTTCTTTCTGCAATCGATGTAAATACCTATCGAATGCTAAGAAACCAATGTCATAATCGCCGATTTATGGCTGTTGTTGTTGACCCACTAAAAGGTGAACATGGAGTGTTTTTGACAGAACGTAAATCAGAAACTTTCAGCGATGCAGATGGCGTTATTTCTCTAAGTCAAGAACTTGAAGCAAGATATCACATCTTACTTGATCGTCTACGAAGCATACAAAAAGAAAGAGGGTTAGATTTTCTCCCCTGTATCTTACCAGGTCACCTACGTGGAAAGAGAAATGCCATGGGTGACCGTGATGATATTGAAATTGAGCTACAAAAAGGATTCTTCCAACTCAAGAAACAAATTGTACAATTAAATTCAAATTCAAACCAAAATGCTAGTGATGTAAAACAGAGAATGGCCAATTTTCATAATGAATTGGATATTTTGAAGAAGGAAAACCAAACATTAAAACATAATTCACATGCAATGTTAGACAAACATACGCACGCAATAAAGCGAATAAATACACTTGAAGAACGCTTGTTAATAGTTGAAAAATTAATCTCTGACTTGAAAAAATTACAATCAGAACTCAATAATACAATGAAGAATATTCACAATGATGTAAAACAAACAATGATAAAAGTGCAACAAGAAATTAAGCACTCACAATTACAAACTAAGAATGAAACCATCGATGGTGTGAAAGCAGTAATTCGTGGAGCGCGCATGAAAGCAAAAATGTACACTGACACGCAATTAGAAGAACTTCGTAAAGAACTACATGTTATCACTAATGGCGACATTAATATTACTACAGATAAATCTGCAAATAATGCACCGCAAATAGCAATATTAAAGGTGCAACACAAGAAATTGAATGGCAAAGAATGAACAATACAATTTAACAGATTCATTGTTGATTAGAGGAATCGCCACTCAACTACACTAGCGTTAGTCATCGGCTGTAAATTTGCTGCTAAATTCCCATGCTTCCCATCAACCCAGTAGAGCCACCAACGGTCGCCATCCCCGCCTTCTGCTGGCCCTATATCTTCAACAAATATCCCTAATGGTTGGCTATCCCATGTGTACTCTAAACCGGCCAACTGAGCCGCTTCTATACTAGCAGTTTGTATTGTTTGATGCCCATCTAGGCCACCCACACAGGTTCGTGAATTATTACCTTGAGAGCGTACTATTTCACCATCATCTGCATCAACAAAAATTGTTGTCCCCAATTCATCCCACCACAAGTCATCTGGGTATTCAAAACAGACCACTTGAGTGGCTTCCCACTCTTCTGGAAATCCAACTCTTGAAGTTTCCAAATCCCCGCCTTCGTCACTAACTGTAGTGACCCATGCAAGATTCAAGGTAGGCAATAGCAATAGCAATACCAACAATATTCCAAGTGAGCCAACTCGTTTTGCATTCATGTTACCTGCAGCGAGTCCAGCTGTTGACAACGCCAGTGTCACCACTACTAACAATTCAGCCAAAATAGGAAGCCCTGTCACGGTTGGATGTGTAGTTTCATCAACCTGATTTTCATTATCATCCGAATCTCCTGAAGTTGGTGTGTTAATACCGAAATATCTAACCTCCAACCAAGAGGCATCGTTACCAGCAGCCATCACCTCTGAAGTGCCACCAACTCCTGCAGTCAGCCATCCTCCTTTTTGTGGGTGCCAATCCCACTGCAAAGATGATTGGAGCCCCTGCTCGCCCCACCAAAGGAGGTGACCTGCCCAATATCCGTCAGCAGTATTGTGAGGAATTGCCAATGGAATGCCACCTGAATTGTAATTTCCACTAAGCAAAACTGGCTCGCCTGAAACCGGTCCTGAATCAACCACATACGCTGTATCACATTCTGTAACATTGTAGTAACAATGAGCCATTACCGACTCTAAATCACCAGTTACCACAACCCCGTCGGGCAACAAGACAGGCATTGCTGGCGCAATACCAACTTCATTCTGATGTTTGATTGTAAACGTTGAATCATTTTCAAGATGCAAATTAACTAACATTCCACCTTCACTTCCTTGAACTAAAATTCCAGCACCAAAAGTATCGTTCTCATGAAATGGCACTACCACAAAGGGAGGAGTTCTAACTTTCCACTCATCTTCTCCAAGTATGTTTGACAAATTCCATGAAGTAAAATTCTCCCCTAAATAATCCCACACATGAAAGCCACCTTTTTCATCACCAGCAGCAAAGAAAAGGCCATTTGTTGGATCTGTGAAAGTGAAATTATCGGACAATATCACCAAACCGACACCATTTCGGTATCCTGTCGCATTGTTTGGAAAGGAATGCTCATACAATTTCGTACCGTTTGGAGTCAATCCCAGCACACCTGTTTCAGTAGCAAAATGTATGATATCTGGAATGAGTGGGTCTCCAATCACTGCCAACGGTTTTCCAGTAACCCCCCAAGATACTCTTGTGGTTTCATACATCCAAAGCAACTCACCTGTGCTAGCATTGTGGGCTGTAATGTTACCACTTGTCCAACCATTAAGCAACATGTTATCTTGCGAAATATAAATTGGTGGCGAAATCTCAAAACCCGAATGAGATTGATTATGTTCGTACCGCCAAATCTGCTCACCCGAATAAGTATTGAAAGCGTAAATTCCTGGACCTTTTCCATTATCCCAAGGCCCGCCTGGGATGTCACTTTTCCCTCCAACTTTGACAAATAAAACACTACCTAATACAAGCGGAGATGTAGAGATGTACCCCGATTCCAAATCTTTTGTCCATTGCAGAGGAGGTAATTCCCACATCACATTTTCAGGGTCAACTGTATGACCAAGTGACGTGGTTGCTGGCACTGCTAAAAGGCTGAATAATAGAATAGAGATTACAAATTTAGTTGAAGGCATAATATCGCCTCATTGTAATTTCATGATGGCATCTTTCAAGGCGTCGCTAACTGCTTTTCCATCCGCGCCACCACCTAATTCCTTCAACACGACACCCATTAGGGGGCCCATTGCACCCATACCGCGCTCAGCCACGAAATCTGCTCTTTCAGCAATTATTCGCGCTACCACTTCCTCAACCGCCCCGCTGTCTGCTGGAACTATTCCCAACTCTTCAGCGCGATTCTCTAGAGCAGAACGAATTGCATCTGCATTACCTTGGTATTCTCGCCAATCCCCACTAGTCATCATTCTAGCAGATAAGGGAATCAAACCTTCTCGCGTGACGCCTCCCGCTTCACTCATCTCTAGACAGAATCCGAGTAAAGCAAGTGAGACATTTTCAACACTAGGAGCCTCGGTTAGTTCAGCAACTTCTTCTCGTGCACGATTAAGCAATAATGACCCCCAAGCCTTGTCTGGCAAACCTGCTAAACCAGTCATCAAGTTGCCCTCTCGCCCAGCATGGAAATCGTCGTCGGACTCTCTTCCTAATAGTGCATCAACTTGGTTCCCAGAAAGGTCACACGAAGCCAATGCGGCTCGTCTTTCGGATTGGGATGGTGGTAAATTAGCACAAGTGTTTTCCCACATTTCTCTACTAAGTTCCATGACTGGAACATCTGTTTCAGGATACATTCTTGCACTACCAGGCAACGGTCTCATCGCTGATGTAGTTCCATCTTCTGGAGCACCCTTTTTGATGACTACATTACGAACTTCTTTCTGAATTCTGTGGAATGAATTTCTAGCCCGAACAATCACTGATTCGAGTGCTAATTCTGCCTGCCATGTTGGCGCCACACAGAGTACAAAACCATCACTATCATTCAATTCAAGGGCGGCCCTTGCTGCATCCACTTCTGCCTGCTCAATACCGTATGCTGGCAACTCATCTGAATGGAAGATGCCTTTGACGCCAGCAAGTTTTGCTGCCGATGCCAACTCTCGACCAAGACGCGGCAACTGCGCCCCCTCATTGTCAAGTTGCTTTGAACCAATACGGCTAGCAAAGTTTGGTAACTTTACCGCCAACACTCTTGCTCCATCTGCTAATGATTCAGCAACCATTTTTGATTCACAGTTGGAAAAATTTTCAGTAATGTCACATAATTCACATGGCAATAATTCTGCCACTACCTTTGCCACTTCTCTCTCCAATGCTTCATCGTCATCATCACGATTTGGAGGTAGTGGCGGCTGGCCAATTTCTGTTCGCAATTCATTTGCCAGCCGGTAAAAATGCAACTGTCTTGCCATCTCTAGCTCAATGATTTTTGGAATCCAATCTAAATCTTGACAGCCCTTGATTTCAACTCGATCACCACAGGCAATTGAGACATTTAGGTCTTGACGAATTGTACCTAGACCTCGCCTAACTTTTCTCGTATCTCTAAGTAACTGACCAAGGGCCTTACTAGTTTCTTGAGCATGTATTGGCGATAATATTTCAGGGTCTGTAGCTATCTCTATTAGTGGCACACCTAGCCTATCTAGGGTGTAAATCACTACTTCCCCATCACCCCCACTAATTGTTTCTAATTTGCGGGCTGAGTCCTCCTCCAAAGTGAGAAGAGAGATTCCAACTGCTGCTATTTCCGTATTAATTGCCCCACCTGTTGCAACAAGGGTTGTTCGTTGAAAGCCGCTCGTATTTGAGCCGTCAACAACCGTTTTTCTCATTGCTTGCATGACATGAACAGGATTCATATCCATCATTGCCGATACCGTCAAAGCAACTTGAATTGCATCAAGGTCATGGCCATCTGGCGGTGCTTCATCCAACTCAATTAATCCTGCATTATCTGATTTAACGTAAATGAATGAACGATTTCTTCTCGCCTCAAATTTTGCTGCGACATCAATTTTTCCAGCCTCTCCTTCTGATGCTCTTAATCGCCTCTGAACGCGAGGCCATGTTTCAGGAATCGTGTCGATTGTGTAATCATACAAAATTACTGGTTGCCTAGAATGCAACTTGCCAGTAGCAAGTTGTTGATGAATTTCTATTCCACACATGAAGCCGAGAGATTCAGGGTCTAAGGACCCTGCATCCGAAATGTCTCCCATCGGCTCAGCACTTGCCATCACCTTGGCCGAGAGGCTCATTGCTCATAGCAGAACCGGCCAAGGAAGGGAATGAAATAGAATATCACTGCAAAAAGAGGAGTGATAATTTAGACAAAATATGCGGTTTCTTTCAAACAAGACGCCAACGTCCTGCGCCGGGTGTGTAAATGATGCTGCGAACAGAGAGTTGTTTAAGAGCGTCTTCAACTTCATATTCATCGAAATTAAATCGCGTCATTTCATTGAGAATATCCCCTTCAGGGACATCAACATCACGCTTGTTGTCCGATAGTTGCTTGATGATATCCAAAGTCACCTGGTCTGCAGACCGTTTTTTGGCCGACCTACCTGTCAAAATTGTCCCTTCATCAAATTCGTCACCCATCAATTCGTAACGCCAATTTCTGAACATTGCAAGGGCCAAATTTGCATCATCAATTGTTGCATCAGGGGAAAGGCGCATGCGCGCATTTGCTTCTGCTAACCTCACCAAACCCTCAAGCGCACGTGCAGTAATTGGGACATTGTTATCCTCCTCTGAACCCTTTACTCTTGTTTCAAGATAAAAGTCTACAATCAATTTTTGTGCTTCTTCTGTCAATATTGGGTGAACTGTTCTTTTTGCCCACGCAATATACTTCTGAAACATTGGAATTGTCAGTTGGTCATCGCCACCATATCCCTTTTTCATAGAGCCTTCTTCTTCAGTTAAACGTGGGTCAACTTCTCTTCCTTCTTCAATGAGTGATTCGCTAATTCCGCTACTTCGATTTGCCAATATATGCTCAGCAATTTGCATATCTCTATCTCTAATCACATCGTCTCGCAACAACCAGATGATATCAAAACGTGACATCAGTGCTGGTGGCAAATCCACTTCCTCAAACATCGGTGAAATATCCAATCCTTCTGAACCACGTTGGCTAAAACGGCCATGCCTAGGATTTGCTGCTGCCAATACAGCACAACGTGTTCGCATCGTAGCATTGATTCCACCCTTTGAAATGTGAATTTTTTGTTGTTCCATTGCTTCGTGCATCTTTGAGCGGTCGTCATTATGCATTTTGTCAAATTCATCAATTGCTGCTAATCCCGAATCCGCTAACACCAAAATTCCCGCTTCCAAAGAAAAACGCCCATCGTTGAAAGCATCTCTAACAGCAGCAGCAGTTAGACCGGCACCAGAGATACCGCCACCAGAAGCATATTTTCCACGAGGCGAAATTTGAGCCATGTATGTCAAAAGTTGACTTTTTGCGACACCAGGGTCGCCCATCAACAAGATGTGAATGTCACCACGAACTCTTGTTCCGTCAGGGTACTTTCGTGACACACCGCTGAATAGTTGCATAACTAGTGAGCGCTTTACCATCTGTAATTTGCCAGCACCAAAAATGGATGGCGCAATAGAATTTGTCAATAAATCAAGCAGGTCTGAACGTTTGCTAATCTCAATGATTTTCTCCTTTTCTTCCTCAGAAATATCAATTTCATTGAATGGTGTATTCTCATATTCAGCGCTGACTAATGAGTGGTAAATGTTGAACATCGGGGTTTTGCCAGTTCTAGTCTTTTCAGAACGAATGAATGGTACAAGGTTCACTGTGACCCGAAGCCCTGGAAGAAGTTGATTGGCGAGATCGGCTTCTGCCAAAACAGTCGCCCGAGCTGGTTGCGCTCCACCGCTAACATTTTCAGGTAATTCTTGTATCTCAATCCACTGATTATCAACTAGTGAAATATTTTCACGAATTAACTCAAACCTTGTCCCATCCTTTCCACCAGGACTTCTTCCACAGCCACCATCTAAATCATCACAGCGAACTGGCTCAAGAAGTTCCAATTCGTTTAATTGTTGCATTTCGGTAATATTTTGACAAATAACACAACGGAATTGCGCATGATAAATTCTTGGCTTTAATTCAGAAACTTTTGTGATGACTACTTCTGAAGATATCAGTTTGTCAATATCTGATGAACCAACTTCACGTAACGAACGTTTGCAATCATTTGGTAACTCAATTATCCTCAAGGTTGGAGTGATTTCCCACCCACCCTCTAAACAGAGTGCCCTCAATGAATCAGTTGCCGCCCTAAATATTGGTTTTGGATACTCAATTAAAGCCTTGGCAAAATTAGGGTCCCACGCTTGAATATCACTAAATTTGATGAGTAATACTTGATTATTTGGCCAAGCGCTCGCCAACACTTGAATCTCTCGAGCGAACTGTTCTTGCAGAAGAGTTCGCCAGCGAGCGTTTGAATCTTGAATGCTCATCATAACAAGTTCTCCCGCGCAGGACTCACTACCCAAAACTGAGGGTATTTCAACAAACCTATTTCACCCCCTTATTTCCACTGGAAAATAGAGGTCACTCAGGATAACGATTTGAAATTGTTCGCGTTTCCACTGCAATCTCTTTCAACGATTTTTGAATAAAAAGGGGCATCGGCCTCTGTGACCAGTTTTCAACGCCGTGAACATAATTGATTTCACTCAAGAAGCGAATCAACTGTTGCTCGTAATTGGGCTAGCCCAATGGGTTTCTGTAAAATCAACCCAGGAGCAGGAACGCCCCCCGCTTCGTTAATTTCCTCTTCATCATGACCGCTCATCAACAAGATTGGCACATCAATTCCCATTTCTCTAACCATGTGAGCGAGATTTACTCCATTCATGCCCGGAAGTGACATATCAGTAGCTAAAAGTGCGATATTAGGGGATGTTTTTATCGCCTCAAAGGCTGATTCTGCATCCCCGTGCGCTGATACTTCAAAGCCCATTCTTGTGAGAATTGTTTCACCCAGTTTACGCAATGTTTCTTCATCTTCAACAAAGACAACTAACCCGCGATTCAACTCTTCACCGAATCACCGAGAAGGCGAATCACTATCAAACCCCCGCACACGGGATTGAATTATGGAAACCGGCGATTGGGGGCGGGACTTGTTCGTTAGACTAGATCCCGGAGAGGAAATACATCAATCAATACAAGATATTTTTGAAAATTCTGTACATTCATCAGGTGCTATTACTAGTGGAATTGGGAGAATAAACAATGTTGATGTTGGCTATCTTGATTCAAATGGAATTTATCAACGTAAAGTTGTAGCAGGACCTGTTGAATTACTCTCTGTTCAAGGAAACATCGCCCTACTTGATGATAAACAATTCACCCATATCCATATTGTATTTTCAGATAATGACCATCAAGTGCATGGTGGCCACTTATTTTCAGCCACAGTAGAAGTCACTGCTGAAATTCATATTCGTTCATTGCCAACAAGTGATGTTTTGGATATTACTATGAAGAGATGTCACCTTGATGGCAGTGATTTCAAACCCTTATCATTTGAGAGAAGTGACTGACATGCGAGTTTTATTTGCTCACGGTTTTGAAGGTTCACCAAGTGGAAGTAAACCCACCTATATGCGCGAGACACTAGGTTGGGATGTCGTAGCACCAGATATGTCAGAACTTGGATGGTCTATTGAACAAGAGACTGAAGTATTACTAAGATTAATTGATAATGATGGGCCTTTCGATTTAATCGCTGGCTCCTCTATGGGCGGGTTAGCCGCAGCTAATGCTTCTGCACTTAGGCCAGATGAAAAATTCTCACTGCTTCTAATCGCTCCTGCTTTCGGGTTGGACGACCTATGGAGAGTGGGCGCAGGGCCTGAAGGACTTGCAAAATGGGAACATGATGGAAGTGGCCAATACTTCCACAGTGGTTTAGGGCATGAAATTACATTAGATTGGGACTTCTTTCTTGCTGCTGAAAAGATGTCTTGGCCAAGCCTCAACCACCCAACCATAATTTTCCATGGAAATCAAGATGATGTTGTACCAATTGAGAATTCACGCAAAATTGCCAAAGATGATGAACATGTATTATCCTTAATTGAATTAATAGACGGACATAGAATGCAAGAAGCAATATCTCGATTTGAAGAGGCGGCAGAAATTTTGGAATTGGTTTGATTGTATAGTGAAAATAGTAGGCCGTGGTTTTTTTGGCTACTGTTAACTATATTGATAATCATCATTGTTGGAGTTGGTTGGTGGGGATCTTATTCTATTTCAGAACTTGATTTTGTAAGTGTATTAATCGCGTTGTTAATATTTTTATTAGCAATTCCTTACATGTGTTGGATAACTTTCTCTGTCGCCACATATTTTGTTAAAACAGATGGCCTAACCCTCATTTTTGGTTACCTAGGGTGGAATGTTCGGTTCACTAATTCAGAAATTATTTCAGCGAAAATGGTTGATATCAAGTGGATGAAATGGGGAGGCATGGGGTGGAGAATGAAGAGCATGAAATCTATTGGATACATCACCAATAGTGGCCCTGGTGTAGAGATTCAAACTATGCGTAAGGGGAGAACATACACATTCAATTGCCAAGACCCACAAGCATTGCTAAATGACTTGCACAGGGCTGGAATTACCATTGAAAATGACTCGGCGGTTTGAAAAACCGCCACCATCTCGACGATTTCATGAGTGACGGCGAAGGGCTTGATTACGCCTCGTCTGGAGTTGACATTGACCTAGAGGCTGCTTCAGTCGCTTCGCTCATCGGAGCATTGTCAAAATCAGTCAGAAAAACCGGTTCTCCAGGTGCGCCTGTTGACCTCCCTGGTGGCTTTGGCGGCTTAGTAGAATTTGGTGATAATCTGTTAGCCCTCGCAACCGATGGTGTTGGCAGCAAGTTGCAAATTGCTAACGAATTAGGGCAACTTGCTGGCGTAGGAATTGACTGCATGGCAATGAATGTCAATGATTTGTTGTGTGTTGGTGCTGAACCAATCGCATTTGTTGATTATGTCGCTATTCCAAAGCCAGACCCTGCAGTTCATGCTGCTCTTGGTGCATCATTGAGTGAAGCTGCTAAGCGGGCAAGAGTAACACTAGCAGGTGGCGAAACGGCTTCTCTACCAGGAATTGTCAAAGAACTTGACATGTCTGGTACAGCATTAGGTTGGTTGCCCAAAGAGGAAGCAATTACTGGCGAAAATATGCAAGCAGGTGACGCTCTCATCGGCTTGCCATCATCGGGTATACATTCCAACGGCTTTTCCCTTGTGCGCGCAGTCTTAGAAAAGACTGGTGCTAATCTATCTGCACCTGCGCCTTTCGATGTAGAAGATGGCCGCATTGAGCGTTTCACTGATGGTGAAGTGACACTTGGTGAAGTTCTACTGAATCCTACCCAAATCTACTGTGACCCTGTCTATGACTTGATTGCTGCTTGCCGTGCAGGAGATGGGCCTTGTGAAAGTGGTCAATTACGAGGCATTGCTCACATAACTGGAGGTGGGTTGTCCAACCTGCTAAGGCTTCACGATACACTTGGCTACCATATCTCTTCACCGATGAATTCTCTTCCTGAGTTTGAATGGGTTGCTCAAATGGGCAATGTCAATGAGCGAGAAATGGCCCGCACTTTCAATCTAGGAATGGGCATGGTTGTCATCGTTGATGCTGCAGCCTCTGATGCTGTAACCAACTGGCTTGGCAACCGCATGAATGGCTGTCAAGTTGTAGGCGAAGTTGTTGACCATGGACGCAAAGTGACTCATGTCAACCCAAACATCTCATTTGATCACTACTGATTCAAATGCGGTGTGGTTCACCATATAGGTACATTGTTCCCCACACATCCATCATCGCGTCAAATAATGCTGACTCATCAGAACCTACACTTGATTTGAAAGTTGTATATTCTATTTCATATATCTGCTCTGTAATTACTTTTGCATATTTGCCATAAGATATTTCGGCCCGCCATGGATAATCTGCGGTAAGCATTTTAATTATTTTAACACCGGGAAATACCGACTCGAAATGAACGCGATTCCTTCCCCTGACAAGTAAAATGTCTGGCTTGTCACGGTGTTTTACAACACTAAAAAAACCACCTTTTAGAAATACCCACATTCAAGCCACCTCCATACCATAATTATAGCCACTCTTCTTTGTAGCCTCCTTACTTGCAGGGGTTGTTTCAGACATTTTTATTTCACTAGATGTAGTCTGTTTGATATTGTTCTCGCTCTCTTCCAATACATCCTTGGGTACAGGCGTTACAACGGTACACGAACCTATCTCTAGAGTTGCTTTGGCATTATCAAATAAACTTTTTAACATACTTAATTCATACATAGGCACCGGATGATTAAACACCCTGATGCACCGTACAGTATCGAATGTTACTTTCTGTAACATAACACCATCCCCTGGGACGTGCTTGGCAAAAATATCCCCGGGTCTATGGTTCCCAAGTAATCCCCACACCCAAGCAATACTCTCTTCAGTTGCTGACATCTCTAGATGTTCTTTACTCAATCTAGGTAGCATAATTGCTACACTTTCTGACTTATCATTCATTTTTTCATTTTCTTCTTTATTCATTTTTTCACATCCTATATTATCCTATTTTTACCTCATTTGTGATTAGAAATTATTGTATTAATTTCATTAATCTCTAGTAATATGTAGTATCCCAACTCGTATAAACCCACCGCCCCCCCGTAGGGGGGGCGGTGAAAATTACAACATCAACCATAATCATCACATTATTATTTGATACCGCCCTCAACAATTTACAATCCATTGTCGGTTTAATTATATTTTATCATAGAGCCTTTCGGCCCACATTGACCAATCCATTGTCGGTTTAAATACTAAATAAAATTCGTTTGAAATTTCATGCCTAATTCAAATTAAATATTTGACAAATATTTACCATCATTGCCAATCATCTTTGAAATAATTATCAAATCCCACATCTGACTCATTTTCTGAAGACCATGCATCATTCTGTAAAATTGATTCATCAAATTCTATTTCTGGTAACGTGGTTTCAGATACTTCTGGATTGCTGAGGAAGTGTCTTGATGCAAATAAGAGGATTCTACTAATATCTCCCCACTCTGGTTTCTGTTGTCTTTTGCTTTCCACCCATAGCATTATTTCATGCAACGTACTTTCAACAATGGGATTTCCTTGTAACCAATCTGCGAGTCTTTCACAGCGTTGGCATGATTTGTGCAACCCGGCGTCATATACAATGGAGGTTTCGTCTTTAGATCTACAAGGACCGCACGCTCGCCCGCGCACCCAATCTGCAAGTGCTTCGTAGTCATATTCACTGGCTTTTCTATTCTTTTCATCTTTCATAACATTCACCGTTTCTAATCTAATTGGTTGAGAATATCAGGAATTGTGGGGGACAAGGAGGGATGAACTAAGCCCTTTACCGTTCGTGAAAACAACCTTGTTATTACTTGGCAAACCCACAAAAATTCAACAATTTAAAAAGGATGCATGAGTGAGAATTTACTCGATGATGGTGTCTCATCAATACCTTATTCTGCCGATATATGAAGAAACGACATCAGTAGTGCGCCCACTTAGGGTTTAGTTTGGTAAATTAGAATAATGTCTCAAGCTACAACCAATAACCTTGGAATCTTTGGTCAAACTCTGTCGGCACATCTGATGGCACTGCGATATCTAATTCCAGTTCTATTTTTTTAGACAGAACTGTGATCTCTGATTGACCCTCTTGTACCTCCAAAGATTCTCTAATAAAATCATAAATTTCCATCCATTCTTCATGCTGAGACAGACGTTTTGAAATCCATCTCATTAGAGATACTGCTTCACCATGAGTTATTGGCGTACCTCGTAACCATTCTGAAACTGTGTTACAATTATGACACGCCTTGTGCTGTTCCATACGGGGCTCACCTTCTCTACAAGGATTACAAGAGCGACTCTTGACCCATCTAGCCAATCTTCCTTGACGACTCATTCAAACCACCTTCATTTCTTCATTCTTCATTTCATTACACCCTGTTTGAATGTGCATCAACTAGCATCAAAATGATACTATTTGGCTGCTGACAAAAGAGGAAGGTTGCGACACTACTTAAACGGATTTATTTCAACTCGATGAAATTATTCTTATGCCATAAATATCGGGATTAATTTAGAGAATAATGTCTGATAATACGAAGCAAAATCTGCAAGAACTATGACTCATTGAAAAAGAGTCGGAGATTATCTCATTGATATGGCAGAGGTTACCAATGTTTGTCGCTGCTGCCGCGGTAGTCTAGGAGAAGACACTCATCTTACCCTTTGTGCGGTTTGTTCGCCTTGGAATGATGCAAAGGAATTGATTCGTCTTTCCGTCCCAGCCTGGCAGAACTACATGGAACAACATCAAAAACCACTTCTAGATGATACGCTTGAATGGCTTAATGAAAAACCAGTTATTATTTCTCACCTACCTTACACCGAAGGTTGGGTCAGGCTTTTGCAGTTTTTACTAGGAAATTCACACATTCCAATTGTTACAACTTCAATTGATGCTCATCGTGATTATAACCAATACATACTCATTCGAAACATCTTGGCAGCACGTGGCTCACGCCTTTTTCCCAATTTAGAATCTACCGCAATGAACAATTTAGATGAAAACGAAATTTGTGTCAAATTTAATGGCCATGAAGTACGAACCCATGGTAATGCAATCATTGTAGATGGTTGTAAAATAGACAGAGGTCCTGGAACTCTTCTCTTCATGATGATGCTTGAGAAAAGAGCAGAATCTGTCGCCTTACGATTCCTTAATCTCTTGCGCCACATTGAAGGAACTGAAGATAAGAATCCTAACCGTTACGAAAAACAGTGCCGGACAGTCCTTTCAGATGGGCGCTTCAATCCATATGGTGCAGCTGATGCGCCACGGACAAAATCCAATAAAAGCAAAAATGCACCACCACCTCTTTGTGATTGGGACCATGAAACGTATTTGCTTGGTATTGATTTGGGAACTAAAGGTAGGCATACAATCCCTCTACCAACTCAACCTGCTTTGCTAGAACGCTTCCTAACCATCTGGTCTGGTCGGCCTTCAACTCTTATTTCTGACCGCTTACGTGCGGCAGTACGGCACGTAACCAAAATTATTGGAACACCTTCTCAAGATGCTAGAATCTCACCTTTGGAAAGATCCTTCTCACTATATCGCTCAACAATTGATTCAAACCCTGCAGTCAAAGTGATAGACAGGGGCCTTGTTGTTACAGGAAGACTTGGCGTTTCGTGGAGAATTGCGCCAGGCAGAGGCGCACATGGAGCACCTTACATAATTCAAACCATATCCGATAGTGGGGTGATTCTAGGTATGCCGATTTGTATTTTTGACAATGCAGACCTTCCGTTGGGAGATAGGCTTACTTCAGTAGTATTAGGCCTGTTAAATGACGATAAACTAAAGCATCAATTTCCACAGATACAAGAAGCAGTTCGCTATCATAATTTTCAGATGAAGCGAATGAAAGAACTCAATACGGTACAAGGTTGAGATTACTCTGTGTTGTTTGGTTTGGCGAAGCACACTTGAGTAACAGCCCTCAGGGTGTAACCAATGAGCGAAGAGTGGCCTGAAGGTTGGCCGGGTGAAATTGCCATAGAAGGGCGAACTGAAATTCACCTACCAAACAACCTTTCAGGAGGAGAAGCAAACAATGCTGGCCCTGGAGTTAAAGGAGAAAGAGAGGTCTTTCATAATCACGCAATGGCGGGAAATCGCACCCGTTCCGTTCTACTAATGGCACATGAGATGAGCGAAGGTTCACTAAACGGAGAGAAACCTGTTAGGATGCTGGACTCTTTAGCAGCAACTGGAGTACGCAGTCATCGACTCTGTCACGAATTACCAACCAAATTGGCAGCACGATTACAACTCTACTGTTGTGACATGAATGATGTGGCAATTGAATGGTTAGAAGCGAATCATCGAGCAAATCCGCCAGCCGCCATTGGTGAATTCAAACCTGTTTGCGGTGACGCAAGACAGGTTGCGCTATCACGCGGCTGGCAATGGGTTGACATTGATCCATTTGGCTCGCCAATACCATTTCTTGATTCAGTGATGCAATCATTAGCAAGGCGAGCAATCTTGGAAGTTACAGCAACAGATGTTGCTGCATTAACCGGCTCCTCGCCGGCCCCTCTGATGCGCCGGTATGGGGCGCGAGCCAAGTTAGACGAAATCGCCCATGATACTGGTTTGCGCATTCTACTTGCAACCATTGCAAGATGTGCTGCTAGACACGACCGAGTTATTGAACCACTAATCTCAACATGGGACAGCCATCACCTCAGAGTAAGCGTTCGAGTAAGAAAATCACTTGATTCTGCAAGTAATATTGAACAACACATAGGGTGGCGAATATCTGAACCAACCGAACAAGAAACAGGAGATGATTTTGGCCATGAACACGCCTTAGTACCCCTTTCAGTACCGGTTTCAACACTTGACAAGCGAATCTCTGGACCATTATGGATAGGCCAAATTGGTGACCAAGATGTGATGGCATCCATGACTGAAGAACGAGCCTTGAAACTATGTGGGCCAACTGAGCAAATGGTTGAAGATGAAAGCGAATTGCGGTTACGAAGAAGGGCTATTGCCAAAGCAGTAAGGCACATTGCAGACGAAGCAAAAGCAATTCATTCTGGAAATTTGGTTGTCGTTGATGCACTAGCAAGTAGACTATCTCTACCTGAACCGCCTTCACCAGCAAAATTAGTTGCTGCCATTTCAGAAATAGGATATGCTGCAGCAATCGCTGCGTATGGGAAGCCTGCGATTAGAACTGATGCACCTTTTGCAGCCATTCTAACAGCATTGAAAAACTGCTAATTGGTTGTTAAATCGGCGTTAACCGCCGATGTGAGACATTTCAATTGGTAAACGGATTCTAGAAGCATTAGTTTGCTCGCCCCTCATTTCAGAATATCTGTCGGCACGCATTTCCCATACTCCTGTAACCATCTCTTGAATTTCTTCTTCGCTGACCCTTGCACGCAAATGCGGTTTCAAGTCAAATCCAGAATCTGCAAATAGACAATTGTAAAATTTACCCTCTGAAGATATGCGTCCACGCGTACATGAACCGCAGAATGGCTGTGAAATTGATGTGATAAAACCAATTTTATCCCCATTCGAAGTTTGCCAAACTTTAGCAACATGACTTGCATCAACTGGTGGGATTTCGCTTAAATCATATTTTTCATTGATAATAGAACGAGTTTCCTCCGCTGTTACAACCTCATCCATACGCCATGAATTTGAAGAGCCAACATCCATGAATTCAATAAAACGAACTATGACGCCAGTGCCACGGAAATGCTCAATAATCTCTAATATTGAATGCTCATTGACGCCACGACGAATCACGGTGTTTATTTTTACAGGGCCAAGACCATTCTCAATCGCTGCATCTATTCCAGCTAATATCTGTGAAACTTTGATGTCACTATCAGTCATCTTCTGAAAAGTCTCATCATCTAAAGCATCTAGACTAACAGTCACACGATTAAGCCCAGCATCTGCCAATGGACGAGCAAATTGTTGTAACAAGACACCATTCGTTGTCAAAGCCAATTCAACATCATGCCGAGATAACATCTCAACAAGTTTAACAAAATCGCGTCGTACTAATGGCTCGCCACCTGTTAAGCGTATTTTTTCAATGCCAAGTGGCAATAAAGATGTAACAAGATGGTCTATCTCCTCAAATGAAAGTATCTCATCTCTCTCAAGATAGGGGTAATCCTTGCCAAACACTTCACGCGGCATGCAATAACTACAACGAAAATTGCACCTATCAATAACTGAAATGCGTAAATCACGCAAAGGACGACTCAATGCATCCCTTACCATGGAACTCTGTTGTGGGGTTACCACTGAAAAGGTTGCCACAGTCTGTGGATAGTGGTGGTATACAAAGCCACACACCCGCATAAGTTCGGGGCCGACCCTTACTTTGGTTATATGTGATGGAAGCAAATAGATAGTTCATGGGACAGAAACCCAATGTAAACAGATCGAACGGAACAAAGGGCTTGCGTGCTCTATTGATTGCGCTGGCGATGTTGGTGGTAGCAACCGCCGGCGCAGCCACTGCAGAATCAGCAGGAAACGTACAAGCCCTGGAGAATGAATTGCTGACTTTGGAAGCAGCCCAAGAAATTGAGGCTGTCTACCTGAGTAGTGATAACAATTTAGACCAGAATATTATCTGGGAGGCAGAAGGAGACGACTTCAGGCTTGCTGATGACAACATGTCTTTTGAAGACCAGCAAAAAAGAGATGAGGGCGGAAATGTAGTTATCTTTGTATGGACCAATGGTGAACAAGCAATAGTAGTGGTAGTCATCTTCCAAGATGATGGCAACTACGAAGTCGCACACATAGCACGCATGAGTGTTGAAGATGCAAGAGAAAGACTTGCTGACTTTGACGGACGAATCATCGTCCGCCACTTTGGTAACTCTGGCGCAGATCCTATCTGCTCACACGGCTACTTAGCTGCACGATGGACTGTTAACCAAAGTGCTGAAACAGTAATTGGTCAATTCAAAGGTGTATGGATGAATGAGGAGAGTGTTGTTGGTGGAAACATCACAGGACAGTTTGCTAACGGACTCTTCCGTGGCATGGCTACCAACCTCGATGGTGAAGTCGTCGGTACTCTACAAGGTGGATACGAAAACGGTCTATACCGTGGTGTCTGGGAAGCATCCGATAGCAGTGCTAGCGGTGTTCTCGCAGGAAAGTACAGAGCAACTGATGATGGCCAGGGCCTCATGAAAGGTAAGTGGATGCAAAAGTGCGATAAGACTGTCACCGACCCTGATGGAGAGACCCCAACAATTGATTTCACTCAAGACCAAATCAAGTGCAAGAAAATGGCTACAGATGTAGACAGTACTGACGAATCTACCGATGCAGAGAAAGTTCGCTGCAAAGTGAAGCCAATGAAGAAGCCTCTACAAATTGACCCATCAGATGTCAAAGAGAATGACTCGGATGGTGATATTACTGACCCCGATCAAGCAGTTGACCAACTGAAGAAAGGTGCTCAAGACTTGTTAGAGACCAAGATTGTTGAGATGGATGGTGGAGTTACTATCGATGTTAGCGATGCTGCTGCAGGTGGAGCAATCTCATCAATCCCAATGTTGGGACTAAGTTTGCTACGCC
Source organism: Methanobacteriota archaeon (assembly GCA_018650285.1). GTDB lineage: Archaea > Thermoplasmatota > Poseidoniia > Poseidoniales > Thalassarchaeaceae > MGIIb-Q1. Next base: position 26,252 of record JABIGF010000012.1, on the reverse strand, counting down.
GCCGATTCCTACTCTGAGTAGGATGAATGCCAATCTGCTCTTAGCGCAGATTAAAACGATGCGGCGGGGGGGCCTTCCATTGGAGGGTTCCCCCGTTGCTCACTTTATCCAACCTCGCTAAAGAAAAACTCGATGAGTTCGCAGCCGGTTCAGATGAACCATCTTTAGCACTAAAAATTTCTATTATCGGAAGAGGGCCTAATGGTTTTCAATATGACCTTCAACTAATTCCCGTATCTGAAAAAGAGGATACCGATCAATCTTTTGAAGTGGACGGGTGGACTGTTTTCATTTCACAATCCAGTGTTCCATACATGGAAGGTGTTACTCTTGGATTCAAAGAGACACTAATGGGTGGTGGATTTGATTTTGATAACCCAAACCCACTTTGGCAAGATGAACTAGCACTACAAGTTCAAACAATCATTGATGAAGAAGTGAACCCAGCAGTAGCATCTCACGGTGGAAAGGTCTTACTTGTTGATGTATCTGATGGAGAGGTTGTCGTCTCTTTTGGTGGAGGATGCCAAGGGTGTTCAGCGGTTGATGCCACTTTGAAAAACGGCGTTGAAAAAATGATTATGGGTAAATTGCCTGAAATTACCAAAATAACCGATGCAACAAATCATGCCGCAGGAAGTAAACCATTCTACTGAATTTATAATCACGGATAACATTTGATGGAATTGAGTGTCTTTATTACCTCACAAATTGCTAAATAAAACTGATATTTTGAAAAATAAGATTACCCCACCGTTTCCACAATCTAGCCAATCATAGGATCGCCTTCATTGACTTCAAATTCAGCATCTGGAGCGGGAAGTAAATTCTTTGATAACTCAAACATTTGCCGCACATTGTCCTCTATCCTACGAGCATCGGCCATCAAATCATCAAGCGGGATATCAACATCTATCAAATCACTGAGCGCTTCAGTAGCAATCGCTGCAGCCCGCGCATCAGGATACATAGGATTACATTCTGCCAATAACGCAGTAACATCAAATCCTCGTCTATCTCCTTCAGCTAATAACCAACCAGAAATCCCAGCAACTATGCCTTGCTTTACTGGTTCAACTTGAGCATCCCGTAATCTACCTCTTCCAACTTCTGTGGAAGCAACGCCAAACAGTTCCCCTTCCTCTTTATCAGCCAATTCACCCGTTACTATACCATCTATCACAATTAGTCGGCTAAAGCCACCTTCAGTGAACCACTCAAGAACGGTTTCAGCAAATTTCACATCAGTATGCCCAGGGAATTGTAAATCAGAAGTAAATACCCCTACCCCATCACTTTGATAGACCCTTACTGGATGTTGAGGGACTTCATTTTGAATCAATGCTACTGGAGGGAAATCTCGGTCAATAACTGTCCCAAGTTGCTTCATCCCTAATGCTTTCACGATATGACTAGTAGCGATGCTCCCAACCATCCCTACATTGGAAAAACCACAAATTGCTACGCCACCAGTCGATTCTGGGTTTGCATCCTTGTGAAGGACAAGAGGAAAACCATGATTGTCATTTTCACTCATCTAATACACCCGTATTGCTGCCCCTTGAAAAACCTGAGCGCTCACTCAATGAACTCAGACCACTCCTCTTCATCTGAATATCTATACCACCAAACACCTAGTTCATCTTTCCACCACTCAGTGCCGTCATCGTCCATGTGATAATCATCTGATTGAGTGTAATCTTCTTCATCAAAGGCATCATCATAAGCCTCTTCTTGGACTTCAGGTTCTTCATAATCATCATAATCATCATTCATTGATTGAAGTGCTGCTGCTGAATGGAGGACCTTTGGTTTTCTACGAATAGGTGCTTCCTCTTCGTAATCATCGTCATCATCATACTCACCCTCCCATTCATCATCTTCATCAAATTCATCGCTACTAGATATTCTACGTAATACAACAAATCCAACAGCGGCTAAAGCAATGATTACTACAGCAATTATTCCCAATAATGTTGGTGACATACCTGAGCTCTCAGGATTATTATTTGCTGGAGGTTGATTTTGCCCCCCATTATTTCCACCATTATTGGTTGCTTCAGCAATTACCGTAATATCAATTGTTTCAGAAACTTGACTATCATTATATCCTGCAGCCGTCATATCAATTTCAACATCTAAAGAATAATTTCCTGCCGCCATCCCTAACGGTGCCGTCAATGAAATTTGAATCTCTTTACTGCTATCTGCAAAAATCGATGCAGAAGTTGGAACGGCCATCACCTCTAAACCAGTTGGCCCAACAATCGCCATTTCAATATGGGCAAGCATATCATTCGGGTTACCAACAATGCAAGTATTAGATACCATTGTACCATTTTCTACAACCTCCCACAAACTGCCCTCACAAGACCAATTTACTGGTATCAATTCTGTAGTTTCTGACCCGTTATCACCTGGCCCATCACTGAGAGGTGGCGGAAATAAAATCACCCTCGCACTTGAACTTGGCAAAACCAACCACGATGGTATGGTTGACAAACTAATGTCCAATTCACCACCGATTGGATAATTAATTCCCAAATCAACTGTTCCTGCAGTTAATCCAAGAGTCCCAGAATCACCAATTGCTTGATTAGTTTCATTACCAATTTGATAATCAATTGTAATTTGATTTAGCAAACTTTGTTCAAGTGTGTTGTCTGCTGTTAAACTGATTGTGACTATTCCTTGACCATTACTATCCAACTGTAATAATGCAGGAGTTACAGACAACATTGCAGATGTTGTTGCCAATATCGACTCACTTGCTGATGAGCCTGCAAGAGGTTGAGAATCTGCGCCCCAAACGCCACCAACATATGTTGCATCAATCGAAATGGCACCAACAAGAACACCGTGTTCGTTTTCAAAATCTAACCAATCACTCCATTGATGAGAAAAGGTTCCATTTACATCAGTAACACCATTGAGATTGATTACAGAAAATGGGGTGCCGGCATCAATATCTACTGAATATGATGCAAAGGATACGGCTTCACCCATGCTATTTATTTGTCCAGAAATTGATAGAGGATTACCGGCAGTTGCCACAATATCCCCTCCGCTACCATCAGTAACAACTTGTAATGACATTGATGTTGAACGCAACGAATTGTTTTGTGAAAAGGTGGCAGCAGAATTAGTCACAGTCCAATTCACATTACCGGCTAGATCGCCACAAATAACTCCAAAGTAGTAATCGACGCCATCTGATGGTGTGCTATAATTAAATGAATACACACCCTCATAAACGGAATAATTGGCAACTTCAACCATGCCTGTAACGTCACTTATTTGTGATGTATCAACATATATTGCATACCATTCGACATCACTAGAAATACTGACATCCCAATTAACTACAATCATTCCACCTTCATCATTAGGAACATCAACTGCAGTAACAGAAGCAACTGCTGCTGGAGCTTCCTCATCCGTTGCTTCTGCCGATGGGACATTCACGGTAATGACATTGGAATAATTTGAATAAATCCCATTCTGAAACACCGCCCGCACGACATAATCCCAAGTCTTACCAGAAACCTGATTCATATCAAAAGTCCTGTTGTCTGGTATCATTGTCTCATATGGTGTGTTAATATTCGACGATGCGCCATTTTCCCACCTATACAATTGATAACTCAATAAATCAGGGTATGTCACAGAAAAATTATCCCAAAATAGCATTACTACATGTTGATTTTCAGCAGAATCCCAAAATACCCTTTGGTCCAAGAAAACTGGTGCGTCGCGATAAACTTGGTTTGCCATCCCATCAACCCATTCGATTGACACACTGTCTAAAGTTAATATTCCAGGAGAGGTAGAATTGATTGGTAAACTAACATTGAAGTTTCCAGCCCCAGGCAACATCATTGAATTGAATACATTAGACAAATTACCCATACTTGGATTAGAATCTATTTGAATAGTCACATCATAAGTAATATTCATTTGACTCAATGAAATTGTTCCATCTCCAACCGAAAATCCCATCGGCCTAAGAGTTGAAATCTCAGTACCAAAAACATCGAATTGCCCAAAAATTCCCGAATATGTTTGCATCAATGTTGCAGAAATGTTACCCACGTCAGTCCAATTGAGTTTTTCCACCCCGCTTTGGCCATCGCCAGCAAACCCAATCATGTAGCCCTCTGGATTGTTGTCGCTATCAAAATCAAGAGAAACTTCATGCCAACCAGCAATGAAGAGCCCAACTGAAGACTCTCCAGCAACAACAAGATGTTCTGAAAGGCCATCTCCATCCATATCGGCAAGTAATATTTCGGAGGGATGTGTATGAGCAAACATTGTTGAAGATGCAGCCTCAACGCTGCCATTTACACCAAATGGCTTAACCTCAAGATACCCAGTATGAGTAGAATCATTACCATCATTAGTACCAGATACTGATTGGATAAGGTCACTACTTCCATTGCCATTCCAATCCCCAACCACATAATTATTCAGAGATGTAAAAGAAGTTAGGTTTGTTGACCAACCTGTACCATTGAAAGTGGCGGTGCAAACACTACCGAGATTTGCATTTCCAAGAAGATCAAGAAATCCATCACCATTCCAATCTAGAGGAATCATTGAATCTTGAATGCAATCAAATGACAAACCCGGGGCACTAGGGATCCACGACCCGCTAGAACTATTCCACATTGTAACATGCCCATCCATACTATCTGAAACTGCCACAGTATCACTACCATTACCCCAGAACTGGCCAATTGCTAAACCTCCAAGTGTTGCAGGCATTGTTGTCGAATTTGCACTTACAATAGTAGATGCGCCCAATCCAAATGAACCATTTTGATTATTAAAAATGAATTCTCTGAGATTCCCATCACCATGAATCGAAATGATTTCTGCATCACCATCACCATCCATATCACCGCTACCAATTCCATTTGCACCTACACCAAGTGTAAGATTTGTGTTGCTTGCCCAAGAACCATTTGCCAAAGAAATGAGCAAACAGGCGCTGCCATTAGCTTGGTCCAAACCAGCAACATCAACCATGCTATCGCCATTGAAATCAGCAACCTCAATTGAAGACGCACCATCACAAATGGATTGCCAAGTAATGTTCGAAAAACCGGCACTAACATTCCAATCATAAGTTCCAACTGCAGGACTTGTTGTCCCATTCAGCCAAGTGTGAGCACGTTGCAAAAATATCGGTTCAGGAAGGCCATCACTGTCAACATCCCCGACTGCAAGAGAATCAATTGCCCCCGTAGCGACAAAACCGCCGCCATAATCTGGTGAATACTCTGCATACATCTCTGCATATTGAATCTGAGCATTAGATGGTAGGAAAATATCTGCTAGAATGTTTCCGCTAGAATTTACTGTTGCAGATGAAGATGATGCATCATTACTGAACTTTGTTTGTTCGCCAAGATTTCCGTAACCTTGACCATCCCACGCCCACTCGTATTGACCGTCTTCACTAATATCAAGAGTAACAACACCAGGTGAAGAAGAACTCGTGTCATATGAAATATCAAAAACGGCATTTACTATAGTTGAATTACGTTCAAATTCAATAGCGACATCACTATTTGTAATCCCGCCATCAAGAAGTACTGAGGCTGAATTATTTCCATCGGCAAAGGCTGTAATGATACCTTGACCACTGCCGGCGGTAGCAAAATTTGCAAACGGAGACAAGACCGATATTAGCATAAATCCTACAATAATAAAGGGTGAGATTGAGACCTTCGCACTAGACATTGGGTTCCCTCGGTACTATTGCGGGTGTGTTCAACTATCAAGTCATTTTCGCCAACATAATGAATACAAACATCATTATTAAATCACTATTATACCCACCATATCTCTACTTTAACTTGTTATTATCTGTTATTTTAGAAAAAATAGACAGTTTCAACAAATGGTATTACTTGTTTATTTTATTGAACATTGAAATAGATACAGACGGAACGATTAAAATAACCTCCCGACTCGTTTGGCAAGCGGATTACCATGACTAGCGGAGATGTAGCAACAGAAGTTCAGAACCGAATAATTGTTCAAGTTGGGGATGTTGACATCGACTTAACAGGAAGTGCTAAGGAAATTGATTCTATAATGGCAACTCGCATTAAAGAAGAAAGTTGGTCAACTGCTCTCGCAGCCATTAGAACCGCACGTGAAATTGCTATCCAAGCAGCCCGCCGAGCAGCTGAAGAATCAGGATTACCAGAAAGAGGGGCAGCATTCCAAACTCTCTGCCAAAAGAACAACCTCTCCCGCAAGCCTGAACAAGTGTTAGCAGCAATTCAATACCTTCGCGAAGTAGAAGGTGTACACGACTCACCTCCTCGTGTTATTGAAGGACTATTCATTGATGCAGGGATGGAACCACCCGGCAACCTAAGCCTCTACCTTAACCGCCTACGTGAGCGCCATTTCATTGAGTACCCTGGTGGCGACGGAAACCGAAAGAACCGCTACGCAGTACTAACCACTGAAGGGCGATCACACCTTGATAACCGTTCAAGGGAGTGAAGTTTTGAGTAATGAAGTCCAGAAGGACTTCTCCTTTCAATCATTCATTGACGCTGATTTAGTTGATGCCGATTTTGAAGGAGCGAATCTAAAGCGGGCTATTTTTGATGGAGCCAATTTAGAGGGCGCTAATTTTACAGGTGCTGATTTAAGAAAAGCATCTTTTGTTGGAGCGAATTTGATGAAAGCGGCTCTTGATGGGGCAGATATGCGAAATGCACGATTTTTGAAAGCGAAACTCTCCCTCTCAAATATGCAAGATGCAAAATTAGAGGGTGCTGATATGCGTGGCGTCAGAGGACGATATGCAATATGGAGAAGAGCCGATTGGTGGAATGCAAAGATGGATGCATCTCTTTCAAAAGCATTAGAGAAAAAATGGCCACGCGTCAAAAACGAGTGATTATTCCTCTTCGTTTATTGAATGCCGTATAGGTGAAAGTGCCGCCTTTCCTTGTGGCAATAACAAAATTATGAGTGGGAATAAGAAACAAAGGATTGCACATAATCCATTAATTGCAAGCGATGGGCCAAATGAATATGAAATCGCATCATTATTCTTGGCCATTACAACCATCCAAATTTCTCCAATAATCAATGTTAATCCAAATAAAGCGCCACCACCAGCGCTCACATAAACGCCACGAAAATGCTTCTTAATTAGCATGACACCGCCTACAAATAAAGCAATTGAACTAAGAAAAAACATTCCTATATTGAAATGGAGTTGCCCAGATTCTATAATAAATTCAAACTGTGTTGCATCAACATCAGTCATTTGTTCCACCAATGTATCAGCCATCATCAAAGAAAACATCATTGATATGGAAAACAACATCAGTAGAATCGCACCAATGATTTCGATCACACCTATTGTAACCGGTATTGACTTATTCGGCTTAATTGGTATCTCTGGCATTACCGGTTCATTGGAAAGAACATCATCAGGCAAGCCGCTGTCCATGATGTTGTCAAAACGACTAACCATATTCAATTCTTGCCGCAGACACGCAAAGATTCTGCTATTTCTTCAGGAATTGGAATTGATTCAAAGTTGTTTAAATCAACACAAACGGTAACAACACGACCGGCCCATGCCAATAACCCATCTTGATTTTCAAACGAATAGCGCCACGTGCACGACTTGGTCCCTACTTGTTCAATCCAAAGCGTACAGACCACCTCGTCACCATACCTCAATGGCGCTAGATGCTCACCCTCTGTATGTACTGCCGGAAATCCGAGTTTCCTTATTGTAGTCAATGTAGGATAATCGAACCCACAAATAGTATCCCAAGACTCTTCAAAAAACCTGTGCGCCAAATCAAAGTATTGTGGATAATATACTACTTGAGCAACATCGACCATAGGCCAATCAACTCGCCTCCTCAATACAACTGCCACGTCATTGCCGATGCATTATGGGCTATCAACAAACCGCTTAGAACAAGCTCTTTGCTACTACAAATTGACAGATGTGAATTACTGTCACGCAAGCACCAAACGCTGCTACCAAGAAATCATTATGCACTTTTCCTCGCCACATGCAAAGTGCTGCACCAAGGAATGCGAGGAAATCCGTTCCAGGGCTTGCAAGCCATGCGCAATTAGCATCAGATGGCAATGAAGATTCACAGTATATCCAAAATACTAGAGCAAATAGGCCACCAATAATAATTCCCTGATACCACCCATTCAATTTTTCAACCCAAGCAGAATTCAAAATATTTACTTCACTCATATTCAAACGGGCAAAGGGGATAGGTATTAAATCACTTCAAATAATAATTGAAAAAAAGTTAGTTGGAATGGGGGCAGATAATACCCATGAACAAGGCCTCGAAGACCCCCACCCCGAAATATCTCCGAGAATACTGTCCTTTCTTACTCACCCTTTTTCAATCATGCAACTTTGAACATCAATTATCAAAATCTTGTGAAGTGGCAGTATAGCCAAGACTCGCTCTTCATGTGAAAATGGCGGACCCACCGCGATTCGAACACGGGTTTGAGGCTCCGCAAGCCCCAGTGATATCCAGGCTACACTATGGGTCCAGCGACTCGCCGACCTGCCCAGCCGATATAATCCCGCCGGATTGTCATAAACTAATTCAAGTGAGAGCGTAAACTCTCTTTCCTGTGGACCTATCTTGATTCCACAAAATTTCTTTGCAATATCTTGGGATGAAAAATCCTACCTTTCTAGGTGTTAATCCATGATTCTTCATGCGTCTATCATTTGCTAATGCAGCAACTATCTCACTTGCTGTACAATTAGGATTTAAGCTTACATAGCTCATTATTTCTGACTTTAATCTATTTCTTCTCGCCAACTTCTGGCTGCCTCTACCACTTTGCATTACCATTCAATGTGCACTAAACCAATATAAGAGACCAGTGGGAATACCCAAAGAAACCTATGCTCATCACAATAGTGGAACTACTGTTTTCCAACTGGCATTTGCCAATTTCTTTCCCTTTCCATCTCTAGGGTTTGGGTCTGCATGAGTAAGTACCCCGTGCATTCCACCAACATCGAATTTTATTCGCAATTCAACGAAACGATCTCTCTGTGCTGCTGCTAATGCATCATCATCTAATTCCATACTAGCAAAAATATCTGCATAGCCTTCGTTAGTGATTCTTACAGTATTTCCATCAAGATGAACTCTAGGTTGAAATTGGTGGTCGGTTGAATTTTCCATTCCAACTTTAAGGTCAATTACAACTCGGTCGCGCACGCCAATTTTGGTGATGTCCATTGCTGCTACCATCTCTACCGAGCCGTGCCACAGCAGGGAGGGGTTAGAAAGTTCGCATTGACTCATCAGACGATATTACCCTTTGAAACACAAAGATTCCAACGGAAAAGTGTTGAAAGAAACTAAAATCAAAGGTTTTTTATTACTCAAAAACCTCTGAAATTCTAGGTACAAGAATCACGAATTCAACTTCCAAATCCCAATCATTTCCGTCATCAGGGTCAATTTCATCCACCAATAAATCGGGGTCTGCTTGGTCAGCAGTTACCTGCCATGTCCAATTGCCTTGTCCAAAGCGTGAAGCAGGGTCATCTAACAAATATAACATCAAATCATCTGCATGGTCAAATCTGTAAATCTTTGAGTCGGCAGGAATTGGATTCATTCCATCTCGCTCAATGTAAGCAGTTGGTGCTTTTGTAATGTTTTCTTGAGATGTAGCAGAGGACTCGTCCCAACCACTTTGAGGAACTACCAATCTAAGTGTGAAATTATCTTGTGGGAGTTGAGGTAACATGTCCATTGACAGTGTTAATGTTGCATTTACTTCCATTATTCGGGCTTCGATTCCTGGTTGATGTGTAATATACCACGATTCACCCTGCTTCAAATATCCATCCCAATCCACAGAAACACGCTTCTGTTCCCAAGTAACTTGCCAAATACGAGTACTGACATTGATGAGGAATGCTTCCGATGAAACTGCTCCACGGTCATCAATAACAGTCAAAGAGCCCTCGATTTCTCCCGATTCATTAAGTTGCATCGTAATTGAAGATAGGCTAGAATCTACATCATTGCGTGGATCACCATCGCCATCTGAATCATCTCCTAAATCTAAATCCCAAGCCCAAGCAAGGATGCCTCCTTCAGGGTCATAAGAACCTTCACCATTGAGTGTGATTGACTCGCCCACTGTAGCCATTTCTTGAACAAGCAAATCTACTACAGGAAAAGCATTCACATGAATTGTCCAACGCGCTACATCTTCTCCGCCTTGGTCGTTTTCTACTGTCAAAGTTACTTCATAAGAACCGGGAGAATCATAGACATGATTTGTCAAACCTTGAGATGTAGAACTTGTACTTCCATCTCCAAAATCCCATTCAAATTGGATAATGATTGTTGCTTCAGGAGTTGAAGAATCTCTAGCATCAAAATTAATTGGTTCTCCAGCATTAATTTGGTCTACATCCACAGTTAGGACAGCAGTAGGCTCAGGGGGTCCAATTGGATTAGTGCAACCTGACAACAAAAGGCTAGCAAGAACCATCATTGAAAGAAGGCGGGAACGGGTTGCTGAAGTCTTCTTCCGCCCCCTCATAACATAGCGACCCTAAACCATCGTTTAACAGGATGACGCATTATTGTCAGATTTTTTCATGGAATAAGATGAAATTAATTATCATCAGATTTTGTTTGCCATTCAATATCATCATCCATTACCGGCACGTCAATTTGCTCATATGCGCCCATCTCATCATTCGAAGCACTGGCTTCTGCTAGATGCTTATCAGCCGTCGATGGGTCAATTGCATCTCCTTCAGCCATCCCATAATGGTCAACCATCGGTGCATCTTCTAGTAAATCATCAGCAGTTGCATCTCCAACATGAAATTCTACAGGCACTTCTGATTTTTCAGCCACCAATTCAACCAAAGTATCATCTCCCAATTCATCGAGTACATTACTCAACTCATCGGTTTTTTTCTGAGCATAATCTTCGGCGATAATTCCTTCAACTTCTTCCTCTAATTCGTCAAAGGTCTTCTCTTCCTCTGGCACTGTTTTTTTGCGCCCAAACAAGCGATTCAACCACCCCATGGTCGGCAGATAAGCCACACACCCATAGGTTTCACCCATCGTTGCTCTCTTGCACAGGTTCAAACATAACCCACCTTACGCAGTAAATTATGGTACACGACCCTCTCGCTGGTTGCCGCGTTGTTGGTTTTGATTTGGAGACCACAGGCCTACAAAAAAAAACTCATCGTATTATCCAATTTGCACTTGTTGGTAGCGATTATGATGGCTCTTCAATTCATTTTGAATCACTTGTAAATCCACAGCGAAAAATACCTGCTGATTCTATTCGTGTTCACGGTATTCGTGATACTGACGTAAGGCATTCTCAACTCTTTGGCACCCATATTGAACAACTTGATGAATTATTCAACGACGCGGTTGTTGTTGGCCACAATGTGAAAGCATTTGACTGGCCATTCATGGCTAATGAATATCTACGATGTGGAAAAACTATGCCTCAACCTAGAGCAATCATTGACACTCTTCAGATTGCAAGGAAATTGAAGTTGCCAAAACCACACAATCTAGGTCAACTTTGTACAAGATACGGTGTCAAATTAGAAAATGCCCACGATGCTGCCGCAGACGCTGCCGCATCTCTACTATTGTTGTGGAAAATAATGGAATCTGACCCCAAACCTTTCCGCCGAACTTTAGATGATTTGCAAACTTGGTTAGCTGGAACGGATTACAATTCTTCAGGGAATTTAGGCCCAGGGTATGACGACTTAGAACCATTTGATGAAGATGGGAAAATCCGTATCAATGAAAATGACCTAATCGTTTCTTTCGGCCGCCACCGCGGTTCAACATTATCTCAAATAGCCAACACCGATGCAAGCTACCTGAAGTGGCTACTTTCTCCAAACGGCCCATTCAATGAAAATGATAGAGATAAAATTCGCACTCATCTATTCGAGTTGAGAGATTAAAGACAACGGGGTGATAAATTGAGTAACGTCAAGTTTGGTGCTGATGCATGGGATGCTAGGTATAGCGGAGATGGTTGGGCCTATGGCCAAGAACCAAATCGTTGGCTAGAAGAACGAATCACCCCGTTAACACCAGGAAAAGCACTATTTCCAGCCGACGGCGAAGGAAGAAATGCTGTATGGGCAGCGACAATGGGTTGGCAAGCGCATGTGTTTGACCTCTCAGAAGTTGGTAAGGAAAAATGTACTCAACTTGCAACAGAACACAATGTTTCTGTATCTTATGATGTAGATGATCTAGAGACTAGAAACTTCGACACAGAAGAATTCGATATGATTGCATGCTCATGGTTCCATGTCCCATGGAACATGTTTACAACCCATTACCCACGGATGTTGGGCGCTCTCAAAGTTGGTGGACATTTCATCACCGAAGGATATCACACCAGTCAACTAGAGATGAATAGTGGGGGGCCAAAGTCATCCGACCTTTTGTGGAACCTTGATGAGGTGATGGAAGTAATTGGTAATGGCTTTGAAATTCTTCACACAGATGTTGAAACAACTATTCTTGATGAGTCAGACCTTCACCGAGGAAAGGCTAGAGTAGTTCGAATCCACCTTGTGAAATTGAACACCTAAGGTGAACAATATTCTCCTGTCACTCACGAGTTGAGCGGAGCAACGGCTTCCACATCAAAACGTCACACCAGTCACCCATTCTCCAACTTGAGCCGCCCACATTTACTGAACCAAGGAATACAAATTCAGTCTCCCAATCGGGTGCTAAGTCAACAATATTCTTCATGTGTTCTTGAGCATATCCTGAAAGTATAATTCCATATTTTTGACCTGTTGGTAGCATATTACCAGACTCATCTGTTGGTGCTGTTATTTCCACTAGACCAACTGAACAATCATCTTCTAAACGTAAAATTTTGACAACATAATCGCGGAAAGTCCCATGAGATTCTAAGTTACCATTTGCCTTTGCCCACGGCCATGAAGGGCACCACGCTTTGTATTCACAAAAAGCACATGCATCACTACTTGGAGTCCCTTCAAATGGTTCTGGAGTGAGTTGGCTTGCTTCCCATGCTGCCATCGCATCATCAATCACATTGGGCCCATCTGCAACATATACGGACGAATTCTTAGAATACCAACCTTCTGCTGTGATTTTTGGATGATTTGGATTATTAGCAATTAATAGGTCACGATACATTCTGAGTTGCCTACTAACTGTATCATAGACTTCGCCATCTGGTGGTTTTCCTGTTTTCAAATCGGCCACAATCCAACCAACTGTGTTTCCATCCTCATCTCGGTCTGCAATTAACAAATCAAGACGACCCATCAAACGTCCACAAGACGAACGTAATGTTCCTTCTGCAGCCAATATCATTTCTTGGATATCTTTCCATTGTGCAACAGAAATTGATGCCAATGAAACCTGCTTATATCCCGCCTTCTTGAATAGAATATTTAACGCCCCAATCAGTTGTTTTTGAGCATTTTCAAACTCCTCTTCTTTCCATTTAGGATGGCGTGGAGTATTGAAAAATTTCTCACGTTCATCATCCCACTGCCGAGTTAATATCGCTTTAGCGGCACCTGGAAGCCAACCTACTTCCTCATCAGAACGACCTGACAAATCTATATTGCACAAGTCTTCAACTGAATCGTGAACTGCGGTTCCAAGAGATGAGGCCATTCCAGCTTTGCGAGGAAGGCGTTGACGGGAAAGCCAAAATTTACGAGGGCACGCCTCGAAATTGTTCCATGAAGAAGGAGAAAGCGATTGCATTCTTTGACTAGACAATTGACCATTCACCCCTTCAACGCCGCTGCGACCAAACGGTTGCAATATGCCCCAACCATTAATGCCATCGGCTATAACCGGTCTAGCATGAGTGACCTACCAGTTGTCAAAGTTGATGAAATGATTGATGCAGAAGGCGCAATAGTCGTCTCTTGTTTCCCTACAGTAAGCATGGTCTCAAACATCGTAGCACATTTCCTTGTAGAACATCTTGACCTACAATTTGTAGGAGGAGTTAGGGACGCACGACTACCTGCTGTATGTCTTGTTCAAGATGGTGAACCTCTCCCGCCGATACGCATCTATGCGGGAGAACCAAATTGCACAATTGAAGGATGCAATCAATTGATTGTGATTCTATCAGATATCCAAGTACATGGACGTCTTGCCCTACCATTAACTGAGGCTTTGTTTACTTGGAGCAAAGAGGTGAATATTGGTTCTGGAATACTGATTGATGCTTTCGCACACGGTGTTGAATCACCTCACGAATTAGTTGATGATGACGATAGTGATGAAACACTACTTGGAATTGGTGCAACCCAAGAGGCACGTGACAAATTGATTGAACTTGGGGTGCCCCTCCTCAAACATGGCGTTGTCGGGGGAATGACAGGAGTGATGATGGGCGAAGGGCGTCGTCGTGGCATCTATTTGAGTGCTATTTTAGCAGAGGCGAATCCTACTTTCCCAGATGCAAGAGCCGCTGCACGAATCATTGAGAAACTTGATCTCTTATTCCCTAGCATGAAACTTGATCCTGGCCCTCTCCTTGAAGAAGCAGCACGCATTGAAGAACAAATTAAAGCGATGTTGAGCCATCAAATTTCTGCCAGTGAAGAGGGTGGAGAAGAAGGAAACAATATCCTCTACGGCTGAAATCAAAAGTCAAAAAGTGATTTTTGCTTCTTTGCTTCAAGTTGTTTAACAGAATCTTTTTCTTGTTCTAAATCAACATTATTCGGCCCATCATTTTCAGTTGAAATAACATCTTCTTCAAATGAAATATCACCTATCATCTCAATCAATTCTTGTTCAGTCAATACTTTGACATCTAACCTATTTGCTTTTTCAAGTTTTGACCCCGCACTTTCTCCAGCAACTAAATAATCCAATTTACCACTAACTGATGTTGTTGTTTTTCCACCAACGGCTTTAATTTGCAACTCTACCTCTTTACGTGGTCGGCTCAAACTTCCTGTCAAACAAAATGTCAAGCCAAGTAAAGAGCCGGTTGCAACATGTTTTTTTACATCAGAAATATCCAACAAATCATTCAATTTTAGAACAGTATCCTGTCTTTCAAAAATTCCTCTTAACAATTGTTCGGCTACTGTTGCACCAACGCCATCAATTGCAACCAAAGATTCTACTGCACTGTTATGCTTGGCTTGCTTTCCATCTTCACCTTCTTTTGGTTCATCATTTCTTTGTTCTACTAATTCCATCAATGATGAAAAACTGCCAACATTTTCAGCCACTGCCTCTGCTAATTCTGGACCAATTCCTGATAATCCGAGAGCCGCCAAAAATTCTGTCAGTGTCATCTTTCGCGTGGCTTCAATTACAGACAATACATTGGATGCTGATTTCTCAGCCATCCTATCTAGAGATAACAACTGCTCCATATCAAGCAAATAGAGGTCAGCGATTGAGCTAACCAATCCAGATTCCGACATTTGTTCGGCTAACTTAACACCTATTCCATCCATCTCAAGAGACCTACACCAATAGGTGATTGAACGAACTTGACGCGCTCCACAAGATAAATTTTGACAACGCAAAAATGCTCCATCAACTACCAATTCACCTTCACATTTTGGACAATTTGTTTGAATTACAACGGGCTTACTAGATGGAAGCGCGCCCTCAAAATCACTACCATCAGCGTGCTTCCTACCAACTAAATCGGCCACATTTGCTGGGCCAAGTGTTTCAACTACTTTCGGAATTACATCACCTCGCCTAACAACTCGTACTTTGTCGCCAATTTTGATCCCTAATCTCTCAACTTCGCCGGCATTGTGTAGTGTTGTTTTTTCTACAGTTACCCCAGATACAACCACCGGAGCGACATGTGCCACCGGCGTCACAACACCTGTGCGACCGGTTTGCCATTCCACGTCCATCAGCACCGTTAGGGCCTCTTCAGGAGGGAACTTCCATGCCAACGCCCATCTTGGGTGGTGTGCTGTCATCCCAAGCAATTTCCGTTTCTCAAAATTATCTAATTTGAATACGATTCCATCTATTTCCCAATCAAATTTATCGCGCTTTTCGACATATTCGTGAGTTAAGGCGATTAATCCTTGACACACTTCTTCAGCAGATTCTGCCTCTATTACAGTGTCACCTGCAATAGTAATTCCTTGATTAACAAGCCATGCGGTTGCTTGTGAATCCGATTTCATAAACTCTGGTTCGGGAGAATCAGGATGGCGAGAGTTTGCACCAACAAATCTGACGTCATAGGCATAAAATTCTAGATGCTCCGCCTTTGCTTTTCCTTTCTCAATATACTTTTGACGCAATGCCCCTGCAGCTAAATTCCTTGGATTGGGAGCAACTTCAGCATATTTTTCATTAAAAGTTGCAAGTGGCATTACAACCTCTCCTCTAACATGGCAATCACCTTGCCATTTCAACTCAAAAGGAATATTTGGGATCCGTCGAGCGTTTGCAGTTACATCTTCGCCTCTCTCACCGCTTCCTCTTGTAGCGGCTCTGACCAATTTCCCCCTCCTATATTCTAAAGAAAGGGCTGAACCATCGAGTTTTGGCTGAGCAATAAACCTCCTCCCTTGGGCTGTAGTTTCATCAACAAAATGACGAATTTCATCATCTGTAGTAGCCTTGTCCAAGGAACTCATTGGAAACAGATGAACTACTTTTACCGAACCGGGGGGGACATCAGCTCCAACTCGGTTTAACTGAGGATGTTGTGGCGCTATTCGCTTCAATTCATCCCATAATTCATCAAACTCTGCATCTGAAATCTCTGGCTCTGCTAGATTGTAATATAGATGAGAATGGTGAGCAATTTTATTGGCTAACTCATCTATTTGTGCAGTAAGTGAGTTAGCATCACTTTCGCCTCCGTCGGGGGCTAGAGCACTCCCCTCATCGGACATCATACAGCGATAGCGGCCGAGGCTCTAAAACTCATTGATTTAAGCCCTCTTTCTTGAAGAAAAACCACAATTTCTGCGGAATTTACTCTTCAGAATCAACACTAAATAAATGCCATTCATCACTTTCTAAAGCCTCAATTCTGGCCGCTACCTGTTCTAAATCCACTAATGAACCACCAACAGGCATAGGTGCGAAAATCCACCATCCTTTGCGTTGTAAAACAATTCTGTTTCCACCTTTCCAACCGACCCACCGTAGACCTTCCCATGAGTATTGAAATCCATCAGCAAAAAGATGTGTTCTGCTTACAGCGTATCTCTTTGACATCATCAACCACATGCAATGCATCGCCAACAAAATATCATACAATATGACTGCTATTTCGGGCGTCCCACTACTCTCTATGAACGGCCAGGGAAGTACCATCATGAAACCTAGGGTAGCAAGTGATGTCCCATTTCGAAGAACCTCTCGGTTAGAGTCTGATTCCCATGCATAGCCACCTGATGCAAGTTTCCCAAGCACGCTAATTTCCTCTCGCGTTCGCAGCAAGCGATATCCATCATAGAGAACTATTGCAGCAACAAGAGAGACTACAGACCATGCAACCGCAGTCGCTTGGTCAAGAACCATTCAATCACCTCAGCTACTCTACTTCACCAAATTCGTTGCGAGAACTGCGCAAGAAAATAGCCACTATTACAATAATAATCAATAATATTGGTATAATCACAGAAGGCGAAAATACGCTTGAACTTGAACTGCTTTCATCGCTTCCTGAAACAGTAGCATCCATTGGGTCAGGATCCACATTGTCAAGAGTGCCGTCATTATCATCATCATCATCTTCAATCAAATCGGTTTCACAATTTGGCAATAATGAATTTGGTAATCCATCTAAATCATGGTCAGAATGAGCGCATGGGTCAAACGGGAATACATCTCTTGAATCAGAAATACGGTCGTTATCATCATCGTCGTCATAGATATCTGGACCACATGGTCTATCTTCTTCCAAATCATACCATGCATTTGGCCCATTGATTGCACACGTACTGATGAAATCATTATCTGCGTCATCTAAAATGACTGTGATTGTCAACGCATCATATGCACTGCCGCCCCAAGAATCGGCTACAATCACAGTTACAATGTATACTCCAACTTCGCCGATGTAATCTAACATTCCAGAACTACCTGTGAATATCTGTTCACCCGGTGAATTTTCTCCCTGAGCACGTATGTACCAAACATAACTCAACTCTGCACCTTGTGTGGCATCAGCATCAAAACCTGTTGCGCTAAAATTGACACTCTGCCCCTCTTGAACCTCAGCATCTGGGAAAGGCAAATTTATACTCACTGTAGGGTCTTGATTCTTTGTTAATTGAGCAACTATATTTCGTGATGATGACTCACTTGGCACCCAACTACCTTGAGTCTCAATGTAGGAAGGGGCGCTCGCACTCCATGACGCTACTGAAGCAACTGAAGAACCCGATTCAGACCACGCTTGGTAAATAATTGAAATTGAAGCACTGCCACCACTAGTATCAGTAGTAACCATCTGTTCTTCTACAACCCCATCAAATGATGAAACTGTAACTTGTATTGTAGCATCAGATAGAATGGCGCCAGCATCCCCTACCGCTTGAATATTCCAAGTTGAACCTGCAACGATTGAGGCCGCCCCTGATACATTAATATTTGATGATTCAAATGATATTGGGTTCCATATCTCTGCAACAAATGTCTTTGTTCCAAATGCTTCAATACTACCTTGAATTGTTTCTGATTCAGAGATAAAACTCAACCCATCAGCAAAATATGCAGTTGTTACTTGGAATTGGTTACCATTAAATCGCGGTGAAGGCATCTCAAGATCGCCTTCATCACCAATTAGGTGAACTGCGGTACCATAATTTTCAAAATTGCAGTTTGAGAACTGTGACGCATCTGCGCGCCCACCTTCAATATCTAATGCGACGCCAACACTATCGCCATGGAAATTGACTGATGAAATTGAGGCCGT
The DNA here is from genome assembly GCA_018650285.1 of Methanobacteriota archaeon. Classification (GTDB taxonomy): domain Archaea; phylum Thermoplasmatota; class Poseidoniia; order Poseidoniales; family Thalassarchaeaceae; genus MGIIb-Q1. The sequence continues at coordinate 7,241 of JABIGF010000012.1, read as the reverse complement.
ACTGTGGTCAAGAACCATTCCTGGAGAACCATATATTTCGCTATCACTCATTACAACCATGTCAGACCATTCAACAGCAACTGCTGGAGAACCATCTCCTGCAGAGAGATTCATATTACTCAAGACAAGACCCGAATCTACCATTTCAAGGTGGACTGCAGGACCAACCCCATCGTGTTGACCACCTTCTATATCCATGACAGAACCAGTACTGCCACGCAGGTGAAGGCCTTGCTCATTGCCACTTCCAATTGTAACGTTATTGAAATCAACAACTGATTGTGTCAACAAAACTGCAGATTGGCTACAATCCTGTATCGTAGTACCACTAACTGAAATCACTCCACTATTTGCATAAATGCAGTTATCCGCCAAATGCAATAGAGAATCTTTGACCTGTAAATCTCCTGTACCACTTACAAGAAGTGGATTATTTGAAACAATCATCCCATCGAGAATTGCTGAACTTGAAGTACCTACAGATAGCGAACCGCCCATCATTTGTCCATCCAACAAGTCTACCATGCCACCTTCCAATAAAGTGACACCATTCCAATCATTGCCACCGATACTGGCTTGACTTGCCTCCAAAACACCAGATACTGCAATGCCTCTATCGGCTTTGACACTAAGAGAAGAAAACGCCTGAATTGTCAATGTTGTACCTGTTGTAATTGTCAAATTATCATCTAAATAATATGGAGAGAATGCAGCATCTAATCGCAACCATTCCGCAAGATATCCACCATTTACTGTTGACATCATTACATCGATATTAGCTGGTTCAGTAGAATCCCAATTTCTAATTTGGCTGTGCCCATTACGAAGAATGTATACTTGAAGCAACCCCGAATTAGAGTCTGAAACTTCTGTAACATTTCTGTAAGTTGCTGAAAAACTCGCCATGCCTTCTTGATTGGTTGTTACTTGATTTCCTTGTACTGTAACCGTTGCACCAACCACTGGCTCACCGAAATCAACTACTCTGATAATAGCCGAATTACTGAGAGAAAAGTAACCACCCATTGAGGGGTGAATCGTACCTAATACAGAACCATCGTAAATATTCAAACTACAAGACTGCTCAAGATAAAAATCACCTTCAACATTCAATCCAGACCAAACATGCTCAACCCAAGAACAACCATGATGGAAGTCGTTTTGCACTGTCAGTCCGGCACCTATTCCTTCAATTGCATGAGCACCAGTCGTCCTAACTACTGCATCAGTTGAACCGTTATTGCCAATTAATTTCCCACTCCCCTCAACGATAATATCGCCACTAGGAACTGACAAATGTGCATTCTTCAAAGTCAAAGATGCTGCTGTTGAAATTGTTACATCATCGCCAGCAGGCGCGGTGTAATTGTTACCAATCAATACAGCATGTACACCCATAGGAATTACCCATGGGCCAGTACTTGGAATTACAGGAAGTTGAAGTGTTCCACCAGGTGGTGAAATTACATCTGAAACACCATATGTGCCATCATCTGCCGACACGTTGCTACCAGCCACTAACAATGGTAAATCCACTTCACCATTGGTATCTGTTACCTCACTAAATCCATGCACCATCACATTGACTCCAGAAACTGCAATACTAGATAGGTCAGTAACAGAAATTGTTGATTCGGTAAATTCCTCATAATCTGCTGTATTAACACGCGCTGATGCTCCGCCAAACAAGAGTGAACCATCTCCTTCGGCATCCCAGGGTGAGTTAGACGATGATGCGGGTAAATTGCGAACTACTGCCGTCTGACCACTATCAACAAGAAGGGTTGAGCCACCGTGGCTTGAAGCTGTCCAATCGGACAGGTGTAACTCTCCTTGAGCCACATGAACCCCATGCAATGCACTACCTGTGGTAAGAGAGTCAAGAGTTACTGCCCCACCATCAATACTGATGCCATTTCCGGCTTGTACGCCCCCTAGTTCGGCTGTCAATGAACTTCCATCTATCAAACACTCTGTGCGGCACTGAATACCATCAGACCATCCAGTAAGGGTTAATCCATTTGCTTCAACATCGCCCCATGTCACACCAAGTCCAACAGAACTTGAGTCTGCATAGAGATAACTTCGTGAAATGCTTGATGAAACAAAGGTATGCTTCCCATCAATTAATTCTAAACCATTTGAACTTGAGTCACCAGAAAGAGAAGATGTAATCCATTGTGAATCAATTCCAGAGAGGTATCCCAATTCTGTTGTTGTTGAGAATGATGAGGAATATGATTCAAGGCGGCCTAACCCGCTAATGTCAAAAGTTGTTCCAGATGCAGAAATAGATGTTGATTCCAACACATGAGTTCCACTACCTGTCATTCTCAAACCAGCATCAAAACCAGTCAATGTTGAATTTCTCAACATTAAGGTACCAGAATTTTCAGCCGCAACCATCCATCCACTAGCACCACTACCACTGACAACAATATTGTCTAGAGTTACATCGGCCATGTTTGTTCCAACAATCAAACGATCAATGCCGCTACCTGTAACATCTGAAATTTGCAAACCATCGCTACCAATTGAATCGAGTAATAGACCTGTATCATCAACTTGCATTGAATCAATTGTGAAAGATGTTGCATCACGACTAGTCACTGCAATTGTTGAATTATCAATCCCAATATTTTGGCCACTACCAGATGCGCCATCATAAATCACTACAGCAAAACCTGATTGGGAAACTTGCAAACCATCAAGTGTGAGAGAGCCACCATTTTCAACACCATAACTTGAGCCTGATACTGAAACTGTATTTGCTGAAACTGTTGCACCTGAAAGAACTGAAAGACAGGTAAAATCTATATTTTGGCAGTTAAAATCAGTAACTGAAGCGCTACCAGAAACATCTGCACCAAAAAATGAATTATCCACTGTAACGTTGTCAAGAGTTACTGAACCAGCCACTTCAAATGACCTTCTACCCCTTGATATTTCCAACCATGATGCGTCAATATTCCCGGTTGCTGTAACTAGAAAACCATCCCACCAACCGGTATTACTATTCAAGCCGCCAGGATTGTTATTGTTCGTAATCGTGACTGGTTTAGATTGAAGGCCATCAATTACAACGGAACCATCTACTGTAATGATATAATCGCCAGTAACTGTAATGTTTGTTCCTTCTTCAATTGTCAAGGTTTTTCCTGACATAATTTGTATATTATCATCAATTGAAACTTCACCAGACCAAGTCGTGTTTGTTGAGATAACTGTGGCACTTGTTGTTGTCAATAATGCGGTAAAAATTGACATTAACATCAACAAAGTAACTGACATTGCACGTCCACGACTATCGCTCATGCATCGCCGATGAGGTGCCCCCCCTATCAATCTCTTCGGCTCACCGTCTTTTCGCCTTTGAGCAGATTTGGATTATTGACCTGGCTTCTTTGATGGACGTAGACCAACTGTTCCACCCGGTTGTTGACCACTTGAGGATTGATTGCTCAATACGATACTGCGCTGTTCCTGTGCGGTCATCAAATCTGCATAAGCACCATCTGGCAATTTGCCCTTATCGTTGACTTTATTCAATTCCTTTCTAATAATCCGTAGATCAACATTTGATTTTGCCTTCTTAATTCGAGTCAAATACTTCTTCTTGAGGCGCTTTCCACCACCGCCGGTCACTCCGATGACTCGGCTTGCACGCCAAGTCCAACCGATTGCACCAAACATCATAGAAACCGTTCCTGCACTGATTGCGTTTCCATTACTGATGCGCCCGACAATTGGCACGCTTTCTGCTAATGTCTCATCCATGAATGGGGTACAACCCTGGCTGTCTACCTCACCCCTCTCAGAGCGAGGAGTGTCTGGGCATTGATCATCCTCATTTATCACTCCGTCACGGTCGGTATCAAATTGGTATGCTGCGCACCCAACTGAATTTACTTCGGCACCAACCTCGGTATTCGAACACTCATCATCATCGTCTATCACTCCGTCTGCATCGCTGTCTGTTAATGTAGAATTATTACCGCCACTAATCGTTTCACGTTGTCGGCTTGAGCATCCATCAGCATCTACCTCTTCTTCTGCAGGTGTATCAGGGCATTGGTCGTCACCATTCAGGACTCTATCTCCATCAGTATCATTCTGAGTTTCAGAACAACCGAATGTATCAACTGAATCCCCTGAGGCAGTGTCAGGACACTCGTCATCATCATCCTCTATCCCATCACCATCTGCATCATTCTGAGCAGACACTGGGGCAGCAAGCAATGTTACTACAAGTAGAATCGTTATCAAAAACTTCAGCGACTTCGCAGATGATGCCATGTACCGATGATTGAGGGGTACTACCCATGAGTGTTTCTGATGAAACTTCAACCAACAAATACGCAACATGCTGAATCAAATCTGGTGGGCCCGTCCGGATTTGAACCGGAGTCTAACGGCCCCCAGCCGTCAAGTATTGACCAAGCTAACCTACGGGCCCGATTGATTTTCGTTCACGGTTTGCGGTAGACAGTGAATGGAGAAATCTCATCAATCAATTCTATTTGACCAACAAACATTCTGCGACAACAGTATCTTTCGACACCAAGGTCTGCCAACACATCACCTGCATTCTCACCATTCTCGGTTCGTGCTTTGTAATCAGGCCAATGCTGACCTATCACATTTCCACAACTGAAACATCTTACTGGAATTAACATCTCTTCTCACCTCACCTGTACGACTTCTGCCACTTCTTACGAGCACCGCGACCTTGTTGATGTTTGGGCTCCTTTCGACGTGGGTCATTTACTAGCAAACTACGGTCAAAACGTAGGTACTCATCACGAAGTTCCTCGTCATCACCTTCAGCGCCACCGTTGTATTTGACTAAACCACGAGCAATAGCGGTGCGGATTGCGTCTACTTGACCCATCACACCTCCACCAGTGGTATCGACGTTGATATCGACGTTGCCCTTTCCAGCACCGTCACCTATTCTACGCATTGACTCTGCAATAATTAGAGGCTCCATTGCCTTCTGGCGTGCCAAATCTGGCTCAATAATTTCAATTGGCTTGCTATTAACACGCACTCTGCCTTTTCCAGGCTTGACTGTTGCGCGAGCAATTGCAGTCTTACGCTTACCACTTGTCTCAACTGATAACTTCTTCTTACGTGCCATCAAATGTCACCTCCAACGCGCCCCATAGGAGCACCAAGGTTTTCTGAAATCTTTCCTAATCGAACAAATCTCAATGGTAGAGGTCTTGACAATTTTGACATGTCAGCAAGTTCATGACCTTCTGGTAATTCATCACCCTGAAGATGGCTAGGACAGCCGATTACAACTCGTAGGTTACGCAAAGCTGCGCGGCCACTACTCTTCTTCTGGTATGGTAGCATTCCTCGAACTGTTCTCTTGAGAATCTTGTCGGGCATGCGTGGGAAAAATGGACCCTTTCGGGCGTGATTCAATTCGTACTTCTTTCGGTATGTAGCAAAAACGGATTTCTTAGAGCCTGAAACAATTGCATTTTCAGCATTTGTCACAATAACTCTGTCTTGTGTACCGTTCTTTTGACCGTTTAGAAGGATCTTTGCAACATGGGTAGATAAACGACCAATTGCTAAATCACTAGCATCAAAAACGTAGGTGGTAGGTTCCTCATCCAAGGATAAACACCCCCGTTCCTTTTGGATTTTTATCCATTAATTCTGCGATACTCATTGTCTTGCCGCCAGCGGCCTCGATTTTTGACCGGGCTTGAGCACTGAAGCTGAATGCGGCTACAGTCTGCTTCCCACTAACTTCGCCGCTACCAAGCAATTTACCAGGAACGAGAACAAACTTCTCATCCGCTGCGTGTCTGCTTAGACGACTTAGGTTGGGTTGCGACCAATTGCTACGGCTCTTCTCAAGCCTTAGCGCCACATCTCGCCACAATGCTGCACCGGTGTTTCGAGACTGGGCCTTTAGCTGGTCAATGAGATCGACCAAGGCTTCATTCGTCTTCACTTTTTGTGCACTCATAGTAACTCCCTCGATGTATTGGGCGACTCGGCGACCGACCGAACCGTTATGAACCCACCGCGTGAGTTTGACAAGGCCCCTATGGGGCCAATTATGGATTACTTGTATGAATGGTAGGGAAATGATTGAAACATATGGCCGGAATCGGAAAACGATTCTAATGGCTGACTGGCGAGAAATTATCAACGACGCACTTGCAGATGATGGGGCAGATCCAATCGCTCTTTTCCGCAAATATGAGGAGGCTGCAGAAGCGGCAATTGAAGAGGCTCAAGGCCGCCTAGAAGACTCTTGGACTGAACCAAGTCAAATGATGGAAACAGTCTATGGTGCAATGGTTGCGTACTCTAATCAAGTGTTAGCACGACGAACTGCAGAGGATGTTGAAGCAGGTAGTTTAGACCACGCTTTTCGGACCGGCCAAGCCTACGGAATTTCATGTGTATTAAACCACATAATTGACCGCCTCAGAGATCCTTCAAAGAGTTCGCAACTTGCTGCCCTCGACGCTTTTAGTGACAAGATGCATGATGACCTTCTCAAGGATGTAAATGAAATAGGATTAACTATTGAATTACTAGATGCCAAAGGCCGAATTATTAGCGAATGAAATGCCCAGAACCAAATCGGCACCACTCACACTTGCTGCCAATCGGTTCCGTTCCACCACAAGGTAGTCCCATTATCCATTGTTCTCCAAGTATTACCTGCTTCATCAGACCATTGCTGGACTACAGCGGATTCTACAACAGCAGGTTGAGCCACTACTGGCTGAGCAATTGCCTGTTGGACACCTGCACCAACTGGTTGGAATTGTCCTGACATTACATTTTGATTGAAGCCTTTCTCAGAATCTACAACATTCTCCTTCTTTCTCATAAGCAAAATTCCTGCAACAGCACCACCCACCAATAGAGTCGCAATTGCAACAATAATCATCAATTGCTGCTGTGCTGCTTTCTCTTCAGATGCTAGTTGACGATTATCTCCAACACCATCTCCATCGGAATCCATTGTCTCACTAGCATCGTTGGGGAATGCGTCACCATTATCACCGACACCATCACCATCGGAATCCATTGTCTCATTAGCGTCATTTGGGAATACATCACCATTATCGCCGACCATATCACCATCGGAATCCATTGTCTCATTAGCGTCATTCGGGAAAGCGTCGGCATTGTCACCGACCATGTCACCATCGGAATCCATTGTTTCAGATGCATCATTAGGGAAAGCATCGGCATTATCA
>JABIGF010000011.1 GCA_018650285.1 Methanobacteriota archaeon | reverse complement strand
GTTCAGAGATGTCCAAGATTGTCTCTCATCCGTGGATGAGTTGGCTGGGATCGGGGTGGACATACACATCCTTGACCAGAACGGTGGCACACTCGACACTTCGAATGCAATGGGGCGGTTCTTCCTGACCACTATCGCCAGCCTTGCAGAGCTTGAAAGAGGCCAGATTTCTGAACGAACCAAGTTTGCCATGAAGCACCTCAAAGATAATGCCAAAGTGTTCACGGGACCTGTCTTCGGATGGAATAGGAATGGGGAAGACTTGATTCCCGTATGGGAGGAACAGGACACCATCGACTATATGCGACATCGGCACTATGTCCAAGGATGGTCAGGAAACAGGATTGCGAAGCATCTTAATGAATTAGGAATCAAAGGTAAATTAGGCGGTTCATGGACATCGAGCATGATTTTGCGAACCTGCCGATACACATTCCATGAAAATAGAAGGATGTTCAAACATCCAGATTGGTGGGGCTCAGAACCCTATCATGATTCGGTTGATTATTGATTATTTACAATTTATTCATTCCCTCCTCCATTAGCTTAAATACCCCCGACGAAACGAAGGTCACATGGTAAGCCAACTCGAACGCAGCTCTGCGCGTAAGAGGCTTACAGCATTGTGTTCTGATGTAATTATTGACTTTGTCCAGAATAACACCACATCGCGAACGAGTAGAAAGAAAGTATCGGAGGTATATCTATCGTCCTCAAGAATTGCTTTAGGCGTCTCAGTAGAAGCGTTAACAAAACAACAGATCCCACTTGGTTTGACTGAGGGTGGTCGTGCATTATCCCTATTCAATGCTGATTTGGACGTTATTATCACTGCTAGAGATAAATCAACAAGAAGTCCAACCTTGAAATCACTGTGTGATTTCATTGATGAGAAGCGGAATGTAATTTCGGAAGAAGACCTTGGAGGAGTCTCAGAGTTATTTTCTGGACATCAAGCTGTCTGGGAAAATGGAGGTGTAAAATTAGTGCATAACCCACAACGAAGAGGCGCTGGAAAAATTTACACACCATTTGATGTAACCGATTTCATGTGCACATCAATTACAAAGAATTTGATTTCTAAAGCAGAAACCCTTGAGCAATTGCTTGAATTAAATGTACTCGACCCCGCAGTAGGTTCAGGGGCATTTTGTTCACAATTCGTTCGTAAATTATGGGAAAGGGCTAGAAGGAAATGGAGATTGACCGACGAAGGTGATTTTCGAATCCAAGTCTGTGAAGGGATGATTCATGCATGTGATATTGACGACGAAGCACTTCAATTAGCCCGAGTTGTCATGTGGATTACTTCTGGTTGCCCTAAATCGGGCGTCCGTCTGAATTTTTCCTTATGCGATAGTTTAGGTGCAGGTTCATGCTCAAATATTGAGGAATGGATAAATCATACAGGATTAGATTGTAAATCCGGATATGCTGCGGTTTTCGGAAATCCTCCGTATGTGAGAGTAAAGCCTGAGTCATTGCCTAATTTCACCGTCAATAAATCTAGAAATTTGTATGCTGCATTCACTGAATTATCAGTGAATTTACTCAATGAAAGTGGGCTGTTTTGTTTCATTGTACCGCAAAGCATTGTAGGTGCTAAAGAAACACAACCACTGAGAGATTTTTTGTTTAAAAAAGATGCTGAGATTAGATTTCAAGTATTCGATAGTGTCCCTGATTTCTTATTCGATCAGGGGAAAATTGAGTCAAATACTAATACAAATATCAACCAAAGAACTGCTATAATTACTCTAAATCAAAACAAACGCAAAGCGATTTACACATCTCCCTTGCTTCGATGGAGAAGACGAGAGGAGAGGAACGATTTATTCAAGTCATTGAGGCAAATAAGAATAAGCAAATCCGATCTGCATAACGGAACCATTCCAATGCTGGAAAACAAAGAAGATTTACATCTATATCGGGTGCTTAGACAGCAAAAGCATACCATTTCAAATGTAGTAACAAAAGATACAGGCCGTATATTGCATGTTCCAAAGGCAATTCGATATTTCATTAGTGCAGTTCCAATTGATTTAGAACGACCAAATACAATATTACTTAGAGTCGAATCAGAGTATTACGATGTGGTTCATGCAACTCTAAACAGTAACCTATTCTACTGGTGGTGGCGAGTAAATGGAAATGGCTTCCAAGTGGAAAAAAAAGATATCTTGAGTTTTCCATTGCTTCCTATCAATTTGAAATTAGCAGCAACTTATAGCAAGCAGCTGGATGGGGCATTAGATAAATGCAGAGTTTTCAAGCGGAATGCTGGAAAGGACATCCCAAATATCAACTATAATTACCGACAAGACATCCTTCAAGACATTGACACAGGATTGTTACAATCAATTGATATGCGCCCGCATAGTCGTGTATTTGGGTGCAAAACTAATTCATTGAAAGGGAAAATGGACGCATTACGCGGTTATATCCCCCCTCCTTCTCCGAGTTCTGATGGCGGCACCTAAGGAATTTGATTGGAGGGCTTTGCTTAGGAAATCTGAAAGCAAATCTAGAGGTTCCGAAACTGGTAAAAGAATCCAGCTATCTTCAATTGATGGATGGAAAACAGAATCCCTTCCGAAGCTAATCATCATTTGGACATTTGATAAAAATAAAAGCGATGCTTTTCCCAGTAATTCTCGACCTGGACGTAATTCAAAAAGAAGAGATTTGAATGCCATCGTTAGTGGTTTTGAACTATTTCTAGTTGAAAATGATGGTCATGTTGTTCCATGGGAGGAAACTCCTAGTCACGCCAAACTTGTGCAAATGCAATGGACGCAAGAATGGCACAATAAACTAAGGGAAAAGGTTGGAAGATTGAATTTGAAATATAATGATAGACCAATTCAATTCCAATCGAGTTTCAAAAATATTGGTGGCATAATAAGATTACAATATGAGGTTAATAATTACAATAAATTGCCTCCCTGCCCTTCTGATTTAGAATTATTATTATCCCCACTTCTCCAAATCCTGGTTGGTACTGAAATTCGGCTGTGGAAAGATCATTCACCCGAATACCCTGAAGGATGGTTCGATAATCAAATGGCTGAATGGGAACACAATAATAGAAAGGATTCTGGGAAATTGTGGGTTAAATTACCAAAGAAAGAGTGGGAGGAGTTCCCTGAATTTTCAAATGGTAGACAAGACTATTGGACTGGATTTGCCATAGATTTTTTAATGGCAAAATTACTCCTTGGATTTGAAGACATGGGTGGACATGCCACTGGTGTTGATCATATCCTGAACTTTAAAAAAATTAATTGAACTACATTTGGTGATATCATGATAGGTGGCGAGGGGCGAGTCAGTGGAAAATATTACACCGATCAGGTCAATGTGATTGATAAATTGTATAGGCCATGTCTGAAATGGGCATCCACATATGTTAGAGATGCTGGATATTTCAAATCTAATGTATATAATGCAATGAGCGAGGAAATATTAGATTTTATTCTAAGAAATAAGAACAATCACATCACATTGATTACTTGTATTGATGTTTATCCCTCCGATTTCGATGCAATAGTTTCTGAGCAATCAAGGAGTGAGGAAGAGGTTCTCAAAGAGTTACGTTCAATGCTTGTCAACGACCAACTTGCAGATCCCGTGAAAATGTTAGCTGCAATTGTTCACGCCGGCCAAATGACAGTTTATGTCAGTCTTAGAAAAAGAGAGAAAGACACCCCATATTCACTCGACCACTCTAAATCAGGATTCTTCTCCAATGATGAAAAAATGGTTGTTTTTGATGGTAGTATCAATGAAACCTATCCTGCACTTCTTAGTGGTCTAGGTAAAGGAAACAAAGAGCATTTCAATGTCTGGGCTAAATGGGAACAAGATGCAGAATCTTGGAAGGATTTCGCGAATCCGGTTATCACTAGGCTGACTTCTGATATCGAGAAGGACGGATTCCGTGATGGAGCAAAAGAATCATCTGGTGAAGGTACAATAATTGTCGAGATAGATTCAATTTCAAGGGATCAATTACCCACGCTAAAGGATGAGGATTGGGATCCAGAGAATCACAAGGAACGAGCAGCCAAAAGGTCCGCTAATCTTTACAAAGAATTCGAGAAAAAACTAGCCTCGAAATCTAACTTACATGATGATGATGATGTTGATGAAGATGAGCAAGAGGGGAATCAAAAGAAAGACCCAGTTGATGAGGATGATTCTAACGATTCTCTTGAGAATGTTGAGGAATGGGTCGGAGGTCGAGAACATCAGAAAGAGGCTTTGGAAAAATGGGAAGATGCAGGTAAGAGAGGGATTCTAAAACATGCAACAGGAAGTGGGAAAACTGTAACTGCCATTGCTGCAATTGAAAGACATCTAAAAGAAGATGAGGAGAATTTCAGTATCGTAGTAGTGCCTTTAGTGAAATTGCAATCCCAATGGCAGAAGGAGATTGAAAAATTCGGAATGGAAACCATTCTAATCGGGGGCGACTCAGGTGCTTCGATGCAAGAACTGGTAATCGAACAATTATCAAATAATCACCTTTCTAAAAACGTGGTTCTAATTGTGGTTAAAGATACATTCATTGGCGACTCATTCAGAGAAGCAATCAAATCTGGAAGCCAGGCAAGGGAACGTTGCCTCTTGGTTTTCGATGAATGTCATCGAGCATCTGAGCCTAGGTTTCAATGGCTTCTCGATAATGAGGTGAATTTCAAATTTACATTGGGACTAAGTGCCACCCCATATCCTTCCACCGATGAAGAACAGGAAACCTCAGATGAAATATGGGACCTTGATGATCTCAAGCAATCATATGAATTTGATAACTTCGTGAGAAAAGAAAGAGTCATAAAATTGCTGGGGGATGTAATACATGAATTCAGTTTAGCTGATGGAATAGAAAAAAAATACCTAACACCTTACCAATACCATCTTGAAAGAGTGCAAATGTCTGAGCAAGAACAAGTTGAATATGATGCATTCAGAAAAGAAATTGGCAAATTCATGAATATGGATTCCAATCCAGCAATCCACCAAGCAAGAATGGTAATCAAGTCAGTGGGGGCAAAACTTCGAGGTCTTGAGCAAGTACTGAAAGATCATTATCTCCCAGGGCAACATTGGCTGGTGTATTGTGCCCATTCTGCATATCTTGACGAAGCAAGAAACATCATTAAGAAGGTCTCAAGAAACTGGTGGGAATATACTTCGAAAAACATTCCATCACGAGAAGAACACATAGCTAGATTCGAAGAAGACGGGGGGATACTTCTAGCAGTGAAGTGCCTGGATGAGGGTGTCGATATCCCAATGATAACCCATGGTGTAATTCTATCATCATCCATGGTCGAACGAGAATTTGTGCAAAGACGTGGTAGAATGTTACGAGTCGACAAGGAGAAGAAGAAAAAGGAAGCACACATCTATGATTTCGCAGTCATCCCCCACCAATCGGCTGGCGAATCTGCAACTCAATCGATTCTCAATGGGGAATTGAAACGAATCGAACAATTTATGTTGGACGCAGACAACAAAAGTCACGTGAAATTGACATACGATTACCTTGAAAAAATATTAAATGATAGGGTGAAGAAGCGTAAAAGGAGGCGTTAATGTAATGGCGAAGAAAAGTACCGGGACCACTTCTAGAAACGACCTCGAAGCGGCCATAAAAGCAACGTGGAAAACACGGAAAAAGGAAGACAAGGGGAGTATCTCTGATGCTGATTTGAATGCGTTTATTAAGCTAGTTTTTGATCAGGGACAAAAGCCAGATACAACTGAATTCGAAGAGGCTCTTCAAAAGCTATTAGGGGTTGATTAACCATGCAATTGGAGGACATCAAGCTCACCAATTGGCAATCCTATAAGGATGTATATATTGATTTCAGTGGCCCCACATCCACAAGAAATTCAGCAATCCTATATGCAAGAAATGGCAAGGGCAAATCTGCTTTTTTCGAAGCGATAAAGTTCCTTCTCTATGGCGCAGATAATCTTAAAGCGAGAGACTTTGACCTACAGAAACCCTTAGTTCACGAGAATTTGTCTATGGAGCCATTAATGAATCATAAGGCTTACATGGCGGGGGAAAAGAAATTCTCTGTTGAAGCACACTTCTCCCATTTGAAGGAGGTTTACAACATAAAAAGATCGTACAGTGCAACCAAATCCAAAGCGAAAGAACATGAATTCAGCGATAATTTTGTGATCTTGGATTCAAAGAAAACAAAGCTCACCAACCCTGAAGATTTTATTGAGAAAATGCTACCCGAACAAATCGTCAAATTCTTCTTTATTGATGGAGAAGCGATGATAGAATACAGGAAGCTTTTCTCACCCTTGCGAGCAGGATTAGCCGATGCGACTGAAGAACTACTCCGTATGCATGTAATGGATGCAGCGATTGCTGGGATGGGACAAATCAAGAATAGAACCAGAGCACGAATACGAAAAGAAGACGCCAAGCTGGAAAAAGATAAGACACGTAAAAAAGATTTGAAGGAGTTATCAGACAAAATCGTTGAATGCGAAGCTGAAATTGAGAGATTGGAACTAAAAGAAGCTAAATACGATAAATTGGTGAAAGATGGAATTCAATGGTTCAAGGATAAGGGTGATGCAAAGACAATTCAAGGAAAAATCGATGCTTGGGAGGGAGAAATTGAAGATGACACAGATTTGATTGTAACCAAAGAAAAAGAGTTATCCAAACAAATCTCCCAATCTTGGAAAACCATCATGCTACCAAACATAAAGGCACAGATCGAGTCTGAACTCACTACAATTAAGCGTCAACGACGACAACGCAAAGAGATTAATCGACTAGAAAATTTAATTGACGATTTAGGTAATTTAGTGGGCGGCAAGTCCTGCAATACTTGTGATCATTTACATCCTGATACTCCTAAACAAAGAATAGATTTCAGCGGAAAAATTGAAATCATTAAGAAGCAAAAGGACAAACTTGAACGCACAGTTAACTCCCCTGAAGAAGGTCCACTATGGCAGAAGATTATGGAAATGAGAGACTTGCAAACCGATTTGGAGTTTACCCGTGTTTCAGATATCAGTAAAGAAATTTCAAAATTAAGATTGGGTATTGAGTTGAAAAAGGAAAAAATAATCACAGAGGGCGAAGGAATCTCTTCAAAATATTTGAAGGAAGCCGCCAAAAAAGAAGAAGAAAATATAGAAAATGCATCATTATTAGAGTTGACACGTGAAAGCATAGCCATTCAACAATTGGCCCAAGAAGGTGCAGAAAAGCGATATGAGGTACGGAAATCTACGGGTAAAAAATCGGGTAAATCATCTGGTAAAGTTAAAAAATATGAAACAGCGATTGAGAACTTAGAGGTTTTGATCAAGCTTTGTAATGATTCAAAGATACCATTTAGGGACCAGACGCGAAATAATCTTTCACAAAAAGCCGGAGATGCATATTTGAAAATAATTGATGAAAACCATGATAAATTCGAAGTAGATGCAGATTTTTGTTTTAGAGTTTCTGAAAAGGGTATTCTGCAAGCTCTGACACCGGGTCAGAAAGGGTTGGCTACATATTGCCTACTTGAAGCCCTTAGCGAGATTTCGGAAATCAACTTCCCTCTCATTGTAGATAGCCCAGGTCAAGGAATCGACCTTGAATATATTAATGCAATTTTTGAACACGTACTCTCACTTTCCCGTCGGCAAGTAATCATCTTGCCAAACACCGCCGAGATATCTAGCAATCCAAAGAAGTCTTTCGGACCGGCCACATCACTGATTGCTCATATTGAGAAACCACGTGGTAGTGGCAAATCAAAGGTTACGGATATTCACAGAAGGAAAAAGAAGTGAGGTGTTAATTTGAGTGATGAACAGCATGATGAAGATGGAAACACGGACTACCTTGATCTAAGAGGGGCACCGGCCATCGCAGGACATCTACGGTCGTATGTAGAAACCCTCCAAGAAAAGGTGCTCATTGGAGCAAATCAACAAGAAGTCATGCAATTTGCATTAGCAGTTGGAATTGCAGCAGAAAAGAGATTGGAGAAAATTAAATGGAAAAAAGGTCCAGATGGAGAGGGGGCATCGCCTGGTACTCAATTCGCAACGTATACCGGATCAAAAGGTATTGCTTACTTTCTAGATTCATTGGGAGAAATTGGGGATAAATCTGTGGTTGCGAATGTTGAAGAATATCTAAATGGAGGATTGACTTATCTCAAATCGATAAAGTTTGAAGAACAATCCCCCGATTCATGGGATGCATTCTTTGGTGAATTCCCGCATTTGGACCCTGAAGAAGATGGCCCTGATTCAGATGGTGGAGAAGCCGCTGAATCTACCGAAGATGCACCAGACTATGCATCAATGAAGGTTGCTAAACTGAAGGAACTTCTGAAAGCCGCTGGCAAATCAGTCACTGGTAAGAAGGACGAGTTGATTACCCGTTTACAAGAGTAGGTGAGGCTTATTTGGAGTTGCATTATCCCTATATTTTATATGGCTTGAACTAGAGGGTACGGGGTGCTCAGGCTTGCAGTTGCCTCTTTATTCAATCAAAGATCAGGTCGGCTTTGCTCTCAATCTTTTTTCTGACTGATGCCGGCGCATTGACAACAATGATTTCACCAGCATCCGGCCAGACATCTAGGTCTGACCTAGAATTTCCAGCATAGCCAAAGCCGCGCATTCCGTATCTCTCAACTAAAGCAGCGGCTTTGTTTCCAGCCGCTAGGTTAGCGCCAGCATCAGAAGCCATCACATCATCAAACAGTCCAACATGTTCTGCAACAATGACTGCAACCGAGCGAGTTGAAGCGGTACACAAGATGATTTCATCCCGTTTCTCTCTTTCAGCAGTCAGCCAAGCGAGGAATTCTTCGTGATAGACCAATTTAGCAGGGTCAAAGCGCAATTTGCTTGCTAATTTCATTTTCCAGTGAGTTCTTCGTCCAGTAAATTCTTTGAAAAGCATCCATGGAACCAACCACGGTCTAAGGAATAATACCCGTTTTATGGTCACCCAACTCATGTCTGTGAGGATGAGCGTGCCATCCATATCGACGGCCAGAGGCAGGGGTTTCTCCTCTTGTGTCACACCTCGGGGGGGTCTTGCCTTCACTGTCAATGCTTCGCTTGTTAGGAGAGGTGGAGCAACAGAAGCAAAGAGGAAGGCTCCGTGCGCAAAGCAGGGGAAGCGGCCATGGGCAGTCAAGTAAGTCTTGAGAATCTACGCGATGAAGCGTGGTTTCCTTCAGGCATTGCCCAATCTGTTGAGCCAGCGGCAGCTCAAGTTCCAGAAGGATTTGAGTCGTGGCGCTTGCATACTCGCTATGATAGCGTGATGATGTTTTTTCCTGCTGGCGATGTTGAATCAATCGATTGGTGGAAGCGTGTAATTCCTATTGGTGGCGGCGGCAAGCGATGGGGTGAACCGCCCAAAATTGATGGAGGAAAAATTGAGTCAATTTCATCATCCAGCGGTCCGACCTTTTTGTTGACAGAAAAGAGTGGCCGCAAAGTCACCATTCGGCTGCTCCCATTTGATGAAAAGGGGTATGGGAGAAAATTAAGTGAACTAAATTCAGACCATCTAAATTCCGCATTTGGTGGATTACAAGTCGGAAAACGGGATTTGTTGTTGTTTTTTAGACAAGACGATGGCCAATGTGCTGACGAACTATTACGTACCTCAATTGGTAATGGAGATTATGATGAAGGGCGAAAAATATGCAATTCTGTAGGTCAAACATTAGGCCGTTTTCATGTCGATGCATTGGCTGAAAAATCACTTCCAAATGATGAGAGAAAGTGGAATAACCGACTCAAGATTTTGGAGGAAAGAGTCTTGTCAAATACGCTTTGGAGAGCGCCGCATTCATCCGACACTTTTGCAACTATTACTCATCGTAATTTTGGATTGCAAGCAGTCTTTCTTGATGGTGATAATGATGCAATTATTTCATGTTGTCACGATGGTATTCCTAACGCAATGTTGCCAAAATCACTAGATTATCCAGCAATTCGTGATTTGGCCGCAGCCTATCGTTCATTAGCCTCATTGTGTGACGAACTTGGGGTGAGTAGTGGGGATGAATTAACACTCAGAAAAGCCATCTTTGATGGTTGGTTTTCTTCTGCGCCCACAACTGCTACTTCTTCACGCGCTCTTGATGGCCACAAAGGTGGTGTTGCTATATGGGAATATGAGCAGGTTCTCGAGGAATCTGCAATTGCTCAAGCGTGGGATAAACCAGTTGAGGAGCGCACAAAATGGTGGCTTGGTCATGTTAGCAGAATACAAGCAGAAATGTATCGCTCAAGGACGCTTGCCGCATTATCTTTAGTTAGTGGAGTCTGTGCATTATTTGCCCCACTTAGCGAGCAGTGGGTAGCATCTCTCTCTGATAGATTGGTGTTGACCGTTGTGCTTGGATTAGCAACCATAGGTTTCCGCTGGCTATATCGTCGTCGCGCCCCTCCACCTTACTGATTTTAGATGATGCAAAATACATCTTTTAAATAGGGTCGTATTTTCTTCAACCACATGACAATTTGGATTCCTTTTCCTCATAGATTAATGGTTGATGCCGGTGTAATAAATCATCCGAATTTATTAGTTCCCGGCCCCGAATGTAGGGGTGGATTTAAGCCACCTTTTCACATTATTCATGATAATGTTGTTTGCCAAGAATGTGGCGAATTAGTAGACGCATGGGCTCCCGATCCTAGTGTATTGGATGACCCCGAGGTTGCAGCAGGTTTCTTTGAAAGAGGCGGTCTAAATGGAGGGGGGATGAATTGCTATCCTGGTATTCCTGGCGGTTCTTGCCATCCTGTTTGTGCAATTCATGTTGATTTGACTTCAGAATCTTTAGGGGTAGTATTGCGTCGTCACCTTCGTTCATGCGGTAGAATAACTCGTCATTTCATAATATTAGGATTTACAATCGCTTCTTTGCGAGAAGCTACTCGAAGTAATTTGTTTAATTCAATACGAGAGATGTATGACATCACACATCCAAACGAATTTACTTTTGAGTTCCGAATTGCTGACGGAACTCAAGTATACTTGTAATCAATTACGAGTAAAAGTTCCATTTTCATATTCGTATGAACGTGGAACTCCCGTGGCAATTTCTAATGAAAGGACTTCTTCTCTAGATAGGCCTTCAATATGCATTACAATTGAGCGTAGAGAGTTTCCGTGAGCTGCAACTAAGATGGTTTTTCCCGCTTCAAGGTCGGGGATAATCAACTCTTCTAATGCTGGAATAGTTCGCTCTGCACAGGTTTCAAGACTCTCTCCACCAGGTGGCGGGATATCATACGACCTTCTCCAAATATGCACTTGGTCCGCTCCAAATTTGGCTCTAGTTTCATCCTTGTCAAGACCTTGTAAATCTCCATAATGTCGCTCGTTGAGGCGCCAATCACAGATTGTTGTTGGGTTATTTGAGGCGTGGTTGTGACTCATAGCGATTGTTGCAGTCCGTTGAGCCCGCTTTAGATCGCTAGTGTAAACGATGTCAAATTTGATGTCAGCGAGTTCTTTTCCAGCGCTTTCTGCTTCTTCTTCACCTTTTGGTGATAGGTCCACATCTGTCCATCCGGTGAATTTGTTAGCCGCATTCCAGACTGATTGACCATGTCGGAGCAGAACCATTTTCGCCAAAAGTTCACTCTCCAGTGCGGCGGATTCGTGGTTCAAAGAAGGTTAGTTTGAGTTCTTCTGCTAAGCCGATGATATTGAGGAGAATTTTCTCTCTTTCTTCTTTCTCTTCAATGCCACCGCTTACATTCCAGTATAGGTTGACGGCAATTTCAATTGAATCTTTGGAAATTGCAGATACGTGTGCATAGGAATCTTCTTCTTTCTGGGTTTTGGGATTCTTACCAATCAACTCTTCGATATTACGACAAAATGATTCTACATTTTCCGAGTTGCTAGCAAGGTCAAGATAGAGTACAGGTTGGTATCTGCGCCACCTTCGCTTGCCGAAGTTCTCAATGTTCTTGTTGACAAGAGATGCGTTTGGCAGAGTAACTACTGTGTCAGCGCTAGAACGAATGAGGGTGGTTCGAATTCCAACTTCAATAACCTCGCCTTCAAAATTTCCAACTTTAATCCAGTCTCCCATTTTGAATGGGCGGTCAAGCAATAATGTGACAGCACCAAACAGATTTCCAATGGTATCTTTTGCTGCAAAAGCAATAGCCAATCCACCAACACCAAGTCCAGCTAACAGTGTGGTCAAATCAAAGTTAAACGCATTTGCAATTGTGAGAATACCTAACATTAGAATGACAAAACGCAATATGCTTTCTACAGCAGAAATAAGAGTTTTTTCGGTGCCGTCTAGGACACCATCATCGTCCCACCAAACGACAATCAATTCAATTAATTCAACTAAGCGCATTAGGCCAAGTAAAGCACCAACCATGAAGGTGACTTCACTAAAAGCACCTAGCCAGTATCCATAGGTTGAAGGGAAGGTAATAAGAGAACTAGGGTCTGCTGATTCAGTGGCAAAATATTCAATTAATTTCCACCAAACTAATCCTGCAGCAGATGCTCCAAACGAATATCGAGAGCCCAATTCAAATTCATTTATGCTTTCTATTTCATGGGTCCAGTGAGACAATAGTTTGGGTAAAATGTACATTGTCACTTGACGTGCAATCATTCCAATTACAAATATTCCCAATAATGCAACAAAAACCCCAAGTTGAACTCCAAATACAAGATTATCCCAGCCGGGCACTAATTGGATGAAGGCATCCATAGAATGGGCCGGTCGTCCATCATTTGAAAAGTCAACGATGCTTTTTTTCTTTGCATTTGTTTATCAAAGTCATCTTGAAAGCGCATGAATCATTGTTTCATAGTGGCGGTTGATTCAAGAGTGAAAGCAGGTTGGACACCTTTGGTGTTTAGGATGCGCAACGCAAAAGCGATACTCATAACGCTGCTTTTACTCAATTCTTTGATGTTAACTGGGAGTCTTGGTATTGCGGCCCAAGAGGAGGAGCCAACTGGCGAATCTCCAGAGGATTTGTGGTCAATAGAATATATTCATCAGGTATTTCCTTGGTATGGCAATGACCGCATTCAATTCAACCAATACCACGATTATTTCACAATGAAAGCGAGGATGCAAGATCTTGCAGAACAGAATTCAGATATCATGGAATTCCATGAAGGAATGCCAGGTGGCACCAATGATAGAGGTGTTGAAATGGACATTGATAACTACGAAGGCTGGTACTATGGTCATGCAAGCCCATGGATGAAAATTACTGGTGGCGAGGAAGGAGTCCATGGCGGCGAATACAATGAATTCGTCGGCGATTCTGGTAATTATCCTGACCGGCCTGACATCATGCTTGTTGGAAATCATCATGCAAGAGAATGGATGTCTTATGAAGTTCCAATGCTTTTCCTTGAAACAGTGGCGTATTATTACGGCATGGATGGAATTGACAACGACGGTGACGGCCTATACGATGAAGACCCTTGGGGGGATGCAGACGGAGATGGTATTCTAGATGATGATGGAGATTGCCTAAGGCTTAATTCCTCAAATCAGGATTTCAACGGAGATGGCATTCTTTGTGGCCCTGGTGATTTAGGAGTTGACGAAGATTTTGATGAGGGCGAAATCACTACTCTTATCGATACTCGAGAAATCTATCTAATCCCAATGCTAAATGTTGACGGTAACAGATATGACCGTGAGGAATACTGTGGCGAAACAGCTTGGGAAAATTGCAGAACAAGTGGATGGAGAAAGAACCTGCGAGATAACACACTTACTGGTATCACACCGTTGCCTGACCCCGATGAATCGATTGATGAAGGTTGTGATGGTGTTGATTTGAATCGTAATTATCAGTTTGAATGGGGTGCACCTCTTGGTGCAACAGGTCCACTATTCCCTGGTTTCTGTTATGCTAGTGGACCAAATAACGATGTCTATAATGGGCCAGTCAACACGAATGATGAGGATGGTGACGGCAAACTAAACGAAGACCATGTTGATGGTAAGGAC
Organism: Methanobacteriota archaeon; assembly: GCA_018650285.1. Lineage (GTDB taxonomy): Archaea > Thermoplasmatota > Poseidoniia > Poseidoniales > Thalassarchaeaceae > MGIIb-Q1. Next base: position 43,962 of record JABIGF010000011.1, on the reverse strand, counting down.
GATGATGCTGATGGTCAAATTGATGAGGATTGGATGGGTGGAAACTCTGAACCTGAAACTCTCTTCATTCAAGATCTTACTGAGATGAATGACGATAACGGTGATGGCGCGTCTGAATTCAAGGCAACACTCACATGGCACTCCTTCTCAGAATTGGTTCTCTATCCGTGGGGCCATTGTACTAATTGTCACGCACCAGAAGAGGCCGAATTAATCTATCATGGGGCGATGATGGCCGAGATGACTCAGTATGAAAACATGCAATCTAGTGACCTTTACCCAACTACTGGCGATTTCTGCGATTGGCATTATGGAGTTCATGGTTCCTTCTGTTATACTATTGAAATCGGAACAGCATTCCATCAATCTCCAGATGAGGTAAAGCACATTGCGGTTAGGAATCTTGGCGTCGCTTTTTACATGGTAAAAATTGCCGATAATCCGGTTGAGCGTGCTCAAATTGGAATTGAGAATGCTCAGCGGGCGCAATGGATAACATCGCCAACAAATCTAACCATTCCAGAAACAGGTCCGATTTCAGTTAACATGTGTGTTCACGAAGTATTCCCGTGGTCAAACGATGTCAATTCTAGCCATGTTAGATGGCGAATTGTTACACCGACGCGTATTCAATCTGACTTTGGCCCTAAAGAGTGGATTGAACATGAATGGCAGGATTCAGGATTTGAAGATGAATCTGGAGAAACATGTATTCTCAATAATGGTGCCAACGGTACGCTCATTGTTTCATACATTGATGTGCCAGATGATATGTCTGGAGAATTGCATTACAAAGGTATGCTAGGCACTCAGTCGGGAACTTATCCATTTGAGTACCCTGCAGCAGGAGAATACTACGAGATTGCTTTCCCATATAGAGCACCATTTGGCAATGTTATTGCAGCATTTTTGCTCTTCTTCGTTGTCGTAGGTTCGGTTTGGGGTGGCTTAGGTGTATCTCTGAAAATTATGATGGCTAGCGGCAAAGATGAACCTAGCCTTGGTAAGAAAGAGGCTCAAAACTGAGGTGATTCAAATTCAGAAAAGTAGTGATGAGTTTGGCAGCCGTATTGGCTTAATTTTCGCATCAATTGGTGCAGCAATTGGAACTGGAAATATTTGGCGTTTCCCAAGAATGGTTGGAGCTAATGGTGGAGGAACTTTCCTCATTCCTTGGCTCTTCTTCCTATTTATTTGGTCAATTCCACTTGTGATTGCAGAGTTTGCAATTGGTAAGAGGGCGCGAACAGGAACTGTAGGTGCATTCAGAATATTTGTTGGCAGAAAATTTGCTTGGATGGGATTGTGGACTGCTTGGATTTCAACTGCAATCGGATTTTACTACGCTGTCGTTGCTGGTTGGTGTGTCAAATATTTCACACTTGGAGCATCAAATGGTTTGATGAATGTTGAAACAGTTGATGTTTGGAATGCATTTTTGAATGACCCGAGTCAAGTAATAATGTTCCAATTTATTGTTATTGCAATCACTATCACGGCAATTTGGAAGGGCGCTAAGGCGATTGAAGCGGTTAATATTTGGATGATGTGTTCGCTTTTCGTGATGCTCTTTACCACCCTTGCTCTAGCACTGTGGATGGATTTCTCAGATGGCTCTCTTGATGGGGCCACATTCATGTTTAGTGTTCAGTGGGACATTTTAGCTGAGCCTGAGACATGGATTAACGGACTTTCTCAATCTGCATGGTCGTGTTCTGCAGGAATGGGAATGGCGATCACATATGCGGTATACATGCGCAAGGATGAGGACACAGTACTCAACGCTGCAACAATGGGATTGGCTAACAACAGCATCTCAATTATTGCTGGCTTGGCTGTTCTTTCTGCAATTTTCGCAGCATCACCCGACCCATTAGCAGTGGTCACAGGTGGAAGCAGCGCTATCACCTTCCTAGCGCTCCCTGAAGTGTTTGCTCAAGCACCAGGCGGAGCAGGTGGTCGCTGGTTGATGATGACCGCTTTCTTCCTCGGACTTTCTTTTGCGGCACTTACCTCAATGATTTCAACAGTGGAACTTTGCGTTCGTAACTTTGTTGACCACGGAATTGAGCGTAACAAAGCGGTTGCTTTTACATCAATAGCAATATTCCTGCTTGGCTTGCCAAGTACATTTGTTTGGATTAAATTAGATTCCGAAGGGGTTGCATTCCCTGAGTTCCTTGAAGTTCAAGACCACATCTGGGGTTATGGTTTGATGTTTAGCGGTTTATTCATCGCTTTCAGCATATGGAAATATGGTTACATCAAATGGCGCGGAATGGTTGAAGATGGAAAGGTAGATGATGGCATCGCATCATTCTTCAAGCATGGGATGTCAGGATTTAGAGATGATTTCATCAATACTGGTGATAACGATTTATGGGTACCAAGAGCTTGGGATTTCATTATGTATTTCGCATTCCCAATTCTATTCACTGTACTAATTCTATCTTACTTTGGAGACTTGATTAGTTCGTTTGACCCATGGTATTCTGCATTCAATCCAATCGACCCACATGGGGCTGGAATTATTTTCTTGTTCTGGGGCGTTGTTGCGGCATTGTTCATTGTTTTCAATGATTATATTTTGACACGAAGGCCAGTATATCTAGGTGAAGGCGAGGGCTTCAAAGGCATTTTTGTCAGGAGCAATTGGGAGATGAGAGATGCCCCATTATTCAGAAATGTGCCAGAGGGTGCTGATGCCTCAATAGATACACTTCCGGGTGGAAGTGACGACCTAGTCGTGACTGTTGGAGAGGTTCCTGCAGGTTGGGAAGATATCTATGGCGATGTCATGGATGCAGAAATCGCGTGAATGAATAGACTCTCATGAACCGAAGCATCGGGTGGGTTCAAGGGGCAGTCCCTTTTGAGTTGTCATAGGTGGAACAGTGAGTTGGCTTCTCAACTGGCAAGAGGTGGCGATTTTTGATGCCAATGCCGAGGCGTTAGGCGTCAAAGTTTCAACATTAATGGGTTCGGCAGGAAGTTCACTTGCTCGCAAGGCGGCTGAAATGATTGCAGATGGCGAGTTTCTCATTCTTTGTGGACCAGGCAACAATGGTGGTGACGGTTTTGCTGCAGCCATTGAGTTAGCCGAAATGGGTGGCTTGGTGCGCGTTATTGCAAGTCATGATGAACAAAAGGGTGAGGCGGCTCAAGGATTCAGATTGCAGTGCGAGGGTATAGCTAACGATGATGCAAGTTCCCTAACGATGGAAATTTGGTCTAAAGATTGCGATTTTGGGTCACCCGCATTACTCGTAGATTGTTTGTTAGGTGTAGGTCTAGAGGGGGCCCCGCGTTCTGTAGTGGGTGAAATGATTGAATGGGTTAAACCAAATAATCCACCACTAGTTCTCGCTTGTGATATTCCTACCGGATTAGGTTCTGAATTATTCCTTGCTGCGGATGCAACGGTCACCTTTCATTCAGAAAAGTTTGGTATGAGTTATGTTGATGTTGGCGAAATTGTGGTGGCTCCTTTACCATGGCCGCCCGAGACAATAGATTGTGGTCCTGGTGATGCTCTACGATATCCTCCTCTAGATGAGAATGCACACAAAGGGCAACGTGGAAAATTGTTGATTGTAGGCGGCGGCCCATATCATGGGGCGCCGATATTAGCAGGCAGAGCAGCAGCGCGAATTGGAGTTGATTTGGTCCATGTTGCAATGCCAAGAAATGCGGTTGATAGGGCTACTTGGCCAGACCATCTAATCCCTGAGAGACTTTTTGATGAAGACAATCTTGATGAGCGAGGAGTCAGTGAAATAATTGCTTTGATAGATGAGAAATCGTTTGACGCAGTATTAATCGGGCCGGGATTAGGTCGTACCGAAGGGACGATGGATGGCGTCAGAATTTTGCTTGAGAAATGTAGCGAAGAGGGAATTCCTACAGTTATTGATGCTGATGCGATTTATGCATTAGATGAAGGTATTTGGCCTGCAGGACTTGAGGGAGTGATTACTCCACATGCTCGTGAACTTAGGATGTGGCTTTGGGATGCCAATCCCGCAGAAATATTAGCATCAAGCCGAGTGGATGACAAAGGTGGTGAGCAGGTGAAAATAGATCCTGAATCAAGAGTGATAGTCAGAACTGGTGCTGTGGACCAATTGACTGCAATAGAAGGTCGCTATTGTGAGTGTCGTGGTGGACATCCACGCATGGCCACTGGTGGAACTGGTGACCTACTTGCTGGAACTATTGCTGGATTGCTGGCTCAAGGTATGAAGTCATGGCCAGCAACTAGGCTTGCTTGTTATGTGATGCGAGAGGCGGGAATAATGACAGCACACGAATTTGGGCCAGGTCTTCTTGCTTCTGATGTGCCCCAACATATCGCTCGAGTACTAACCAAATTAACCGCTGATTCAAAAAACTGATACGATTTGGCGTTACTATGGAGTTGGCCGAAGCAACGATGTGGGCTATTGTAGTAGCCTTAATTGCTATTCCACTTCTGTATTATTTTTGGCGGCGCTGGGACCGCCCTTCGCGGGCGGCTAAAGCGGAGCAAGACCGCCGTTTGCAAGAACGAGAAACACGTGAAGTGTTTCAAAAAGAAGAGGCGAAGGTAAGAGAACATGAGCGGCAACAAGCGCTTGTTCAATTGCAAGAGAGAAAGAAGGTAGATGCCTTGTCACCAAGTAAAGCCGCCATGGACTTTGCACTTTCAAGTCTCGATAATAAACAAGGTGCGAGCATAACTCAAGCCGAAAACGGGGAGAGTGTTGATGAGGTTACGCGCAGTCAAGAAGAGATAGACCTCCTTGAACAAATACCAGAGAGTATTGAAGTTCCAGATATAGAGCCAGATGAATCGGTCTCTGATATTCTTGAGGACGAAGGTCCGATTTCTTTGAAAGTTGGAATAGCACTACCCGAAGAGGTCAAGACAGAAGTTGAACCTGAATCAATAGAAGAAGAAATTGAATGGCCGGAATGGGATTGATAATGGTGGAGAAAAAACGTCGCATTACCAAGGAAAATGCCAAAAAATTGGCGTCAAAAACCGGTTCAGGCGCAAAACGAATCGCTTCTGCGCCGGGGCGCAAAGTAAAACAGAAAATGACTACCTTAAACGATAGAATGTTAGCAGTTCAATGGACTCCAAAGAAGATGATAAATGAATATGTTCGGTTCAATATTACTGGGGTTTTCAATTCCATATTTGCTTACATCGTGTACGAATTATTCTATTGGATTAATTTGACAGATACTTTCCGTTCTGAATCCGCTTGGGCTGCTTGCATATTAATTGGTCAAATTGAGTGTCATTATGCTCATTACAGATACACTTTTGGTTCAGCAGCCAATTATCTAGCGAGTCTACGTTGGGCGGCTATGATATACACCACAATTCTAGTGTTATCAACAGTCACTTTTCACATAATGGTTGCTGAGATGGAAATATATCATCGATATGCATGGATCATTAACACGATTCTTTTTGGTTTTGTTAACTTTGCATTCTTGCGTTGGCTCGCTTTCCCTCCTGAATTTGATAAGTCGACACTTCACATTCTTGAGGAAGAATGACTCATTTAGCACCCTTGGCGGGGGCGGATTTGAAGAATAATGGGTGTGCGCCTCGCATTATGTTCGAGCGAGCGCGTGGCACGCGCGATTTCGGTCCTGCGGAGATGGGTCGACGCTTAGCGTTCGAAAAATTGTGTGATGAAGTTGCAATTCGTTATGGATTCCAGCGGGTTGCTACACCTACTTTTGAGCGTCTTGAACTGTTCACTGCGAAGTCTGGAGCGGGTGTTGTTGACCAACTGTACGCATTCAAAGATAGAAGTGATAGAGATTTGACTCTGCGACCAGAGTTGACCGCACCAGTAATGAGAATGATAGCAGAACAGCGAGGTCAGATTCCAAAACCAGCTCGTTACTCATATTTCGGCTCATGTTTTCGTTATGAGGAATCAAAGAGAGGGCGTTATCGTGAATTTTGGCAATACGGTTGCGAAGTTATTGGTGCTCCTGGTCCACTTACTGAAGCAGAAGTTGTCTCTTTTGCTTGTGCAATAATGTCGGCCACTGGCCTCAAGGAGTGGGAACTCAAAATCGGACATGTCGGTATCTTGAATGATATTTTAGACAATTTGGGCCTAGAGGGAGATGCTGTAGGTAATGCGATGCGTTTGCTTGACAAAGGCGATTTTGAGGGATTGGAAGCGTCTGGAATCAACTCAACAGCAGTTGGAAATTTGCAATCACTATCCCAACTCAACGGTGGGGCTGAAACCCTCTCAAATGCAAGAGAAATAATCTCAAGCATGGGTGTTGAATCAGAAGCATTGGACCAATTAGAGGAGATGTTAGCCTCTCTTGACGCTTTAGGAGCAAATCCACCATCATTGGTAGTGGACCTCACTGTGGCACGTGGTTTAGATTACTATACAGGCATGGTTTTCGAAATAATGGTTGACACTTTAGGTGGCGAGGGACAAGTTTGTGGTGGTGGTTCATACCGACTATTCCACCTCTTTGAGTTAGACGAACTTGACCCGTGTTGTGGTTTTGGACTTGGCTTTGATAGGGTGCTATTAGCGTTGGAAATCCAGGCTGAAAACGACGGTTCATCAGAAGTTGTTCCAGGAGAAAATTCAGGGCCAGGGATGTTGGCAATCATTCCATTCAAGGTAGACAATTCACAAGTTCTCCCACTTGTTGCTCAATTGCGCTCATCTGGTCAACCGGTTACACTTGAGTTACGTTCACGAAAGACAGGGCGGTCTTTGGCGTGGGCTGATGCTTTAGGTGCTCAGTTTGCGATGGTTGTTGGGCCACGAGATATTGAGTCTGGTCAAGTAACTATCAAGCGGCTTTCAGATGGTGTAGAGGCTGCCTGTGAGATGAGTGCTGAAGCAATCAATCAAGCGATTTCATCAATGTAAATCACTCTTCTTCGAGGATTTCTTCGATAGTTTTGTCTGCTCCAAATATTGAAGCGAAGATAGCCGAAACCAAATCAAACAAACGATCACTCTTGTTTGCGTCGGGCGAATGCTGCAATTCCTATTGCGCTAGCTGCTGCAAAGATTCCAAAACCTGGTAATCCATCATCATCGCCACCGCCGTTATCATCGCCATTGCCAAGAATATCCTCGGATGCAGTATCATTGAGGATTGGGAATGTGACTGTTCCATTGTATTGTGCCTCTTCTTGGCCGGAGTAATACATGCGGAATTGAGCGTCGCAATTCACTCCAGGGATGGCACAAAAAATGCCACTAGATGCATAAAGAACCATTCTTACTCTAAGTGCAGGGTTATCTGTGCTATCATCCCAAACTTGTAGAGTTTCATTGACTGGGAAAGTAATGACGATTTCATTTTCTCCAGTATTCATTGCTGTATATTCGTATTTGGCAACTTCTAGGCCACCTTTCATCAATGAGATGTTGAGATTTTCACAGTCACCATTGCAGCCATTGCCATTTTCCCATACACCTTGTACATCAATCATTAGGTGAACTTGAATTTCAGCCTCATTTTCTAGAGCAAAATCCTCGTTGAGTTGTGGGTCCATCCTGCAAGTCCATTCAACTTCCATCTTACCATTTGCTTGTGTTTGCTCGGCGTATCCACTAGGGTCTGTACCTGAATCAGAGTTGTTGAAATGGCCCCAGCAAGGGGTTCCACTGTTTCTACCCCAGAGGTAGAATGTATTGTTTTCATGACTCGGTTGTTCACCAGTCTGGTCTTGCATGACGGTATTGTCGCCGGTATCAGCAATTGAAGCTGGAATGGCCATCAAAAATAGCGTTGCTAAGAGCAGTGCGCTCGGCATTCTCAATTCGCCCATCAGTATAGTAGGTGTAGCCCGTCCCATTTCACCATTCCCCTTGTTAGTACAGGCGATGACGCACTAATTATTGTGCAAATTTGGTCTAAAAGACTCAATTTCAGAGGTTATCTGCATTCTTTGAGAGGTACTCGGCGACACCTTCGTGGGTGTCCTTCATGCCTTCATCACCAGCATTCCATCCTGCTGGGCAGACTTCTCCGTGTTCTTCGTGGAATTGTAGAGCGTCAACCATACGAATCATCTCGTCAACATTACGGCCAAGAGGCAAGTTGTTGATGACAGCGTGTTGAACAACACTTTCCTTGTCAATTAAGAAAGAGCCACGTAGAGCAACTTTTTCGTCATGTAGAACATCATATTGGTATGCGATTTCTTTGTCAAGGTCAGCAATTAATGAGTAGTTGAGTGAACCGATTCCACCTTCGTTTACAGGTGTGTTGCGCCATGCCCAGTGAGTGTGCTCTGAATCAACAGAGCATCCTACTACCTCAACACCACGCTTTGTGAATTCGTCCATGCGGTGGTCGAATGCTAGAAGTTCTGAAGGACAGACAAAGGTGAAATCTAGAGGGTAAAAGAAGAGTACTACGTACTTTCCTTTTTGTTCAGACAGGGTGAAGGATTCAAATCCTCCATCTGCCGTTACTACTGTCGCTGTAAAATCGGGTGCTTCGTTACCTACTAGACTCATGTCATTCGCCAATCCTAGCGGCTGACCTTGCTCTATTTCAACTCATGTACTGAGTATGATTACTCAGGTTTTACAAATTTTAATTGCGGCGATATTTTCTGTTACCGCCACCGCTTTGACCACCACTGCGTTTTGAGCCACCTGAATTCTTGCTGCCACGCTTATTTGCGTGTGAATTTCGCTCGTGCCGTGAACCACTGTCTTTCTTGTATCGTGGCGTGCTATTTCCGCTTCTTCCACCGCGGGAATTGCCGCCTCGTTTGTTGCGGCTTTGGTTGTTGAATTTCTTATTGTATGGTCTGTTACCACGCTGATTACGATTTTGTCTTCGCTCCTCTTTCTTTTGTGGCCCTGGAATATATTTGACATCATAGTCAGGCAACTCATTGAAATCTGGTGGTTTGTAACTGATTTTGATTCCAGCCTCTCTTTGAATTCTGCTACACAATTTTTTCTGAGGATTTTGAACTAGGCTGATGACAGTTCCAGTCGCTCCAGCTCGTGCCGTTCTTCCACTACGATGTTTGTAGGCCTTGCCGTTTTCAGAAGGATCATAGTGAATAACACAGTTGATTCCTTCAACATCTATTCCTCGTGCTGCTACATCTGTAGCAATAAGTGCTGCACATTCCCCCTTGGTGAAATTTCGCATCGCTCGATTACGCTGGCGTTGGTCCATTCCTCCATGCAAGGTAGCGACGCCGACTCCTTCACGTTCAAGTTCAGAGCCGACTCTTTCAACTCCTAGTCTAGTCCTGCAAAATACGACAGAACGCCCACACTTGCGAATTGATTCTGCTGTGATTTTTGCCTTCATGTCACTTCTTATCAACCAGAAAAAGTGATTCATGCTTTCCATGCTGACTTCTTTTGGCCCAACTTCAATGGTTACTGGATTTTGTTGGTAACGCTCAACTAATTCTGCAACTTCATCATCAAGAGTAGCACTGAAAAGAATAGTTTGACGCTTAGGGGCACATTGGTCAAGGATTTTACAAACCGGTTCCATGAATCCCATGTCAGCCATACGGTCAGCCTCGTCAATCACCACAGTTTGGGTGTGCTCTAGGCTTAGCGCATCGTGCTCAAGAAGGTCAATCAATCGACCTGGGCACGCGACTACAATATCCACGCCACGAGAAATAGCGCGACGTTGAACTTTGTAGGGGACTCCGCCATACACTGATATTACTTCAAGTTCGAATGCTTCTGCTAGGGGTTTAATCACCTTGGTGATCTGTTCTGCAAGTTCGCGGGTAGGTGTGAGAATTAGTGAAGTGGGTAATTCAATTTTTGCAACTTCCGTGCGTGAAATCAATGGTAATCCAAAAGCCAGTGTTTTGCCTGAACCGGTTGGTGCGCGGCAACAGATATCATGGCCTAGCATCGCATCTGGAATCGCTTCGCGTTGAACTTCAAAGGGTTCAGTAATCCCTCCTTGTTCTAATGCATGAACTAAGGCGGGGTCAATGCCTAGGTCGAAAAAACTGACGCCCATCTCCCCCATCTCCGAGTTGACCCGCCCGGCCCTCTCTATTTAACCACCCAAGTGAGAAGAAGGGTTACACCTCATCCTTGGTTGAAACGGTGAACCGCCGTAGAAGTTGGTTCGCGCTATCGGTTATGGCAGGGGAAATTGGTAAAACTCTCAATCTTTACGGCCACGGCGAGTTACTGCAATAAAACTCAAACCAATTGTTGCAAGTGTTCCTGCAATGCCGATGGATGGTAGACCGCCTCCAGAACTGTTGTTTGAACTGCCAGTGGCATTGCTATTGATTAGAACAGTTGAAGTTCCCATATTTCCATAATCCATTCCGTCGTATGCTAATACAGCACATGTCACAAAGTCACCAGCAACATATCCTGAAGTTAGTACAGAACTAACTGAAGTTACTGTTGCACCGTTTACGGTCCATACGAATATCGATTCATCAGGATCATTATCTGCGTCAGTAAATACATATGAGCATGTTAATACATCAGTTTCTAATGGTGATGAAGGTGAAATAACAACCGATGAAATTTGAGGTGCTGTGTTAGCAGTTGTATTATTTCCACCAGTGTTATTGCCGGTATTGTTGCCACCGGTGTTGTTGCCACCAGTGTTGTTGCCACCTGTGTTGTTGCCTGTATTGTTACTTTGAGGGGTAGAGAAACACATTGGTGTTGCATCATCAACCCAAATGAAAACACCTATTGAAGTATCAAAAACTTTCAAATTTCCTTCAAAACAATATGTCTCTCCTGGTGTAAGTGCATCAATTGAAAGGTTCCAAGCGCCTGATAATGGTAAGTGTCGAATAGGGAATTCCCAATGCCCTCCTCCATAATCAATACCTTGTTCCCATGTAGGGAACCAAGTAGAACCTTGCAATCCCCAACTCTGTATTGTATTACCATTTGAATTATTAAACCAAACAGTATACCATATCGAAGTATTACCCAAATATGGGCTCCAACAGAGATCTACCCAAGCATCAACCATGTCTCCTTGTGCGTATGCGGTGGATACATTCACAATGTCAATAACACCATCAATGCCACTAGGTGCAAGGCCCGGACAACCAGTGTTATTTCCACCAGTATTGTTGCCACCAGTATTGTTGCCGCCGGTATTATTGCCGCCAGTGTTGTTCCCACCGGTATTATTGCCACCAGTATTGTTGCCGCCAGTGTTGTTACCACCAGTGTTGTTACCACCAGTTGTCGAGTTCATGATATCAAAGCAAGAAGATACAAAATCAACGAAACTATATGCTGAACCTGTCCAAATAACAAGGGTGGAATGGATGCAGTAATCACCAACGGGAAGTCCTGTCCAAGTGGGATTGAATGATTCCCAATTATTCTGAGCAGTCCAGTTCCACTCTCCGTCGGCATGTTCAATATTGGTATTGTATTCTACAACTTCGTAGTCCAATTGGTAAGTTTCACCAATAACCGTGCAGTTGACGAAGAAATTCCCTAAGACAATATCACCTACTGTGTAGGTAGTTGCATCAGTCCAAACCATTAGATCAGTCAAATTGCTATCATTTCCACAATTGCTGCTATTATTTCCACCCGTGTTGTTGCCTCCAGTATTGTTTCCACCCGTGTTGTTCCCACCGGTGTTATTTCCACCAGTATTGTTTCCACCCGTGTTGTTCCCACCGGTGTTATTTCCACCAGTATTGTTTCCACCCGTGTTGTTGCCACCGGTGTTATTTCCACCAGTATTGTTGCCTCCAGTATTGTTTCCACCGGTGTTATTTCCACCAGTATTGTTGCCGCCGGTATTGTTCCCTCCACTGTTATTACCTCCAGAGGAGTTATTTCGGCCATAAGCTGATGATGTGTCTTCGTAGGACGGCTCATCAAATTCAATGATCGTTGGTGCTTCTTCAAAAGAAAACGATGCTATTTGAATTACTAAAATAAAGGCAATCATCCATGCAGGGCTTCTGTTCATAAGATAATTTGATTATCCTATAGCATATATTTGTTGTTACGGAACACCTACGGCGCTCATCTAATGATTGGTCCGCGCTCCCGGACTTGAACCGGGGACATCCTGATGGCTGCCAATACAACCGTTTGTATTACTAGTCTACAGTCAGGCACTCTGCCAACTGAGTTAAGCACGGACAAGCCGCCGAACAGCCTCTCTCATTTGACTATTTCCGGCCAGCATTCGTATTCCACCAACTCCTTTCCTCCTCTTGGTAAGCATTCACTTCAACCCATTTTTCAGATTGTGGCCTTCTCAAGAGGGTCAGGAATTACCCTTTACAGGTTGACACAGACCGACAACCGTTTATACCCTGAAGTAGCGAGTTAGTGTCTGTAGGTAGTGAGAACAGTGGAGTCCATGGATGGGGGACAGAGTGCGGCGGGCGGAGACTATAGCGGAATTATCAACGAGATACGAAAAGATGTTGATACTGGCCCGACAACAACACTTGTTGATGAGGAATTGTCAGCGTATGGAGTTCCAAACCCAAGATTGCTAATCTGTGGGTGTGGTGGTTCAGGTAATAATACGATGAACAGAATCACTCACTTGGGTGTTGAGGGTGCTGTAACAGTCGCCATTAATACAGACAAGCAACATCTTGACCACACTCGCGCAATGCAGAAGTTGTTGGTTGGTAGACACATTACTCGTGGGCTTGGCGCAGGAGGTGACCCAAGTATGGGTCGCAAGTGTGCTGAGGCAGGCCGCGATGTGATTTCAAAAATAGTCAACAATGCAGATTTGGTTTTCATTACAGCAGGACTTGGCGGCGGTACAGGTACTGGAATTGCTCCAGTGGTTGCTGATGAAGCAAAGCGTGCTGGAGCATTGGTGGTAGCGATTGTTACAACACCTTTCCATGTTGAGAGGAGGCAGCGTATGCAGCGCGCCCTAGAAGGCCTTGAGCAGTTGCGCAAAACCTGTGATGCAGTACTTGTGCTTGACAACAACCGTCTTCTCCACTATGTTCCGAATCTTCCACTAGATGAGGCATTTAGCATAATGGACCAATTAATCGCTGAAATCGTCAAGGGAATTACCGAGACAATTACTTTGCCTTCACTCATTAACTTAGATTTCGCAGATGTTAGGGCTATCATGGAAGATGGTGGTGTTACAATGATGCTCTACGGAGAGTCTGACCGCGGGGCTGAGGAAGTTGTGCATGAGGCGATGAACCATCCACTTCTCGATATAGATGTGGCCGGAGCGACAGGCGCACTTATCCATGTCACAGGTGGACCTTACATGACACTTGAACAGGCTAGCCAAGTGGTTGAACTAATGACGAGTAGGATAGCGCCAGATGCTAATGTGATTTGGGGCGCACGTCAAGACCCAGGATTTGGCGATACAATCAAAGTGATGTCAATTATTACAGGCGTTGCAAGAGACAGACTCTTGGAAGAACAGATGAGTGCTGATAAGTTAGGTGAAGCTCTTGGGTTGGCCAAAGCGACAGAATCTGGTAGCAAGTTTGGATTCCAGAGATTCGATTGATTTCGATTAATTTTTATCGCTTTTACGCGAAAATATTGCTTTGATGTGTTTGTTGAGTTTTCATTTGGAGAATAGTCACTTCATATAGTGTTGGATATTGTTGTTATTTGCCGCATAAGGAAGGGGGGAAAAAGACGCATGGAAAATGAAATTCGAACAACCGTTCAGATCGCCGACGCTTCGGGGCACGCTGAGATGGAACTAACGAAGGCTGAGACGATGGATGTAATCACTCAGAACCAGGGTACTTGGGTATTCGCAGGGAACAGGCTAGTACAGCCTGCAGAACTCGAAGCCGCAAACTGGGCCGAAGTTGGAACTGTACAAGTGATGCCACCGCTAGTCGGGGGCTACAATTGAACACGCTATTCAGCATTCACAAGTTAAGCTAACACGTTAGGTCGGGGGCGAGAGTCCCCGGCCCAACATATAAATCAACAATTTAGTCGAGGCGAACCGCTGATAAAGGGGCAGTAGGTCGGCGAGGCGCCAAGGAGGACTTGAGTATGTCAAAAGGTATGTCGCACCACCTTCGCGAAACTTGGAAGAGGCCGAAGGATAACATCCCTTCTGACTACCGCCGAGAACGCATGACAAAGTGGCGCAGTGAGCCGGTTTTCCACCGTGTTGCAAAGCCTACTCGTATTGACGCAGCTCGTCGTGTTGGTTACAAAGCAAAGCAAGGTGTTACTGTCGTACGAACTCGTATTCGTCGTGGTGGCCTGCGCAAGTCAAAGATTAACGCAAAGAGAAAGCCATCAAAGATGGGTATGCGAAAAATCACTATGGCAAAGTCAACACAGCGCTTAGCAGAAGAGCGTGTTGCCAAGAAATATCCAAACATGGAAGTTCTAAACTCATATTGGGTCGGCGAAGATGGAAAGCAGAAATTCTTCGAAGTTATTCTAGTTGACCCAAATCACCCAGTAATCAAGGCTGACAAGCAGTTGGGCTGGGTTGGAAGCAGTAGCCGACAGCGCGGTCGAGTTCACCGTGGAAAGACTAGTGCTGGAAAGCGCGGTCGTGGTCTCTACAACAAGGGTAAGGGTGCTGAGAAGTTACGCCCAAGTCTGAAGGCTAACCTAAACCGTGGAAAATAACTGAGTTTGACTTAACTCAGCGGTAACTTTGATGCACCATGAGCAGTCGCTAGCATACAATGGCAGAGGCACTTGTTACCACTTTGCGTGGTCTTCCGGTATTTCTTCCCGATGGAAGAAGGCTTGGAGTGGTGCATGATACTGTGATTGAAGTTGACCATTGGACGACCAGCCATATCTTTGTTGTTGATTGTGAAGAGGAACTCGTTGCAGGTGGTGTGCATGTTGCGATACCTTGGCATTGGGTCCGCGGAATTGAAGATGTAGTCATTTTACGTTGGTTTCCACCAACACCAATCCCACAAGAGCCCATGAACCCTTGATGAGGGATGAGCCCCTCGGAGGGGGTAGGGATACCATGTTGGAACTGCATGTATTGGGTACATCATCTGCTCGTTTTGCTCACAACCGTGCTGTTTCTGGTTCATTTGTGATGACCCCTGGAGGTGGTCTGTTAGTTGATTGTGGTGAAGGATTACAACAACGGCTCCTCAATCAAAACAGTGCGCTGAAGAAGAGTGAATTGCAAATTCGCTGCCGTATGGCAAAGGTGCGCGCCATCTTGTTTACTCACGGCCATCTTGATCATTGTTGGGGACTTTTGCCAATGTTGCATACAATGGCACTTGAAGGTAGAACAGAACCGTTGACAATTATTGCGCCAACTAGTCAGAAAGCAATTGATTGGTCAATCAATTATCCTAGTAAAACTCCACACGTGGAGAGCGGTGTAGATTCAACAGACCTTGCAATTTTGTTTCAACAATGGCAGTCTCTTGGGGCAAAAGATGAGGCATTCGGTTTTGATATTGATTGGGTCTTATTGCCGATTGAAGAAGAATCACCATTTTCCTGTCCAATTCAACCACTAAAGGGAGTGGAATTGACAGTCGTTCCAACAATTCACGGTGTTCCATCTTGTGCATGGATGGTGGCAACAGAGAGTGGGATTGGCAAATTTGACCGCGAGAAAGTCGATTTACTAAACCTTACAACGGAACAAATAGCAACTCTTGCAGATGGAGATGATGTAGAATTAGATGGTACCGTTCTTCGAGCGGATGATTTTCGTGGTAGTGAAAAACCACCTCGTTCTCTAATTATTTCAGGCGATACAACAGGAGCTGTGCCGGCGTTTTCCCAATTGCCAATAAAGCCAGACCTTCTTCTTCATGAAGCGACCTTTTTGGTGGCAAATCAGGAGAAAGCAGAGATGTATAATCACTCTACGAGTCACGATGCTGCGCGTCATGCCCAAATTTCAAACACAGAGGTTCTTGCACTAACTCATTACAGTTCTAGAATTACTGATTCAAATGTGGTTGAAGAAGAGGCTAAACAACTGCATAAAAGGTCAATTGCAAGCGATGACGGGGATATTTTCACAATATCTCGTATAGGTGAAATCACCTTGTATAGGCGTAATGATAGTTGGGCAAAGTTCCAACTTTAAGGAAATATTCTTTCACACCCGAAGGGTGAACTATTGAAAGGGAGAACAGTAACACCGATAGTGATGCGCCTTAGCATGGTAGTCCCTCTCGCTCTTTTGATGCTACTTAGCACGCTTGCTCCTGTAGCAATGATTTCTAGCGAAGAATTGACAGATATGTCTCTTGGAGCAGGGGCAAAAGACCCACCTTGCCCCGCGACTAATGTTAGCACACTTCCTTCGCAGGTTAATCTTGCAGACCAATCTTGCATGCAAGTTTCACTTGGTACACTTGCTCCAGGTAGTTTAGTTTCAATTGATGTGTCTGTTGCAGGCAGTTCTGCTGACTTGCTCATTTTTGCTGCCAACTCCGTTGGCACATATCTAAACGACCAATCATATCGTTCAGAGTTAGTTTGGGAATCTGATGCATCGGTAGAAGATTTGTCTGGCGATGCAGAGTGGCATTGGGAAGTTCCAGACCGTTCAGAAACTGTTTGGTATCTCATTCTTGACAATCTAGCACACGCAGGAGACGGTGGGAATGGAGGGCAGGGTGGCAGCCAATCTAACATATCGATTTCAGTAACATTCCCTACGATGTCTTACTGGACTCTAATTGATTCGTTACAAGTTCTTTCGCCTGGTAGTCATGCGGCACTATTAGGGCCCAGTGAATTAACTCTTGACACTGGGACACAGGTTTCTATTACCGCTCTTCCTCTTTCAGGAACTGGAGATATTTTCATTATGACAGAGGACCAAAAAGACACCTATCTAATGGGTGGTGGTGGGGCTTTTTGGGTACCTGGTACACAGATGCTTTCTATTTCTACAGCAACATCGCAACCGTGGACAGTTCCGTCAGATTTGTCAAATCAGCCACTATACTTGTTTTTGGATAATGAAGCCGGCCCAACAGGTGGTGGAGATGGTTCTACAGAACTAAAAATAACAGTCAGTGTGACATTATTGCCCGTTCTTAATCCAGTGATTTCAAGCGCAGATAATCTGAATGATATTGATGTTGAAGAGCAGGTCAGTTTCAATGTTGACTCAACACCAAATCTTTCCCAGCAAGTTGACTTGACTCAGACTGAATGGGATTTCGATAATGATGGGATAATTGATGATACTGGTTCATCCGTTACTACATCCTATTCTAGCCCTGGCAATCGTTCAGTAAAAGCAACAGTCCAAGGTCCCGATGGTCGAAGCAATTCAGTATCAATTGCAGCAAATGTAATTGATTCTACAAATCCAATTGCCAACATATTGGGCTCTAACGTATGGCAGAGAGATGTAGATGCAGATTTTACATTGACATCAACTTCCACAGATAATTGGCAGATTATTCGTGAGGAATGGAGAGTTGATGGAGTATTAGTCTCATCCTATACCTCAACGCCTTCATCATTTACTCACTCTTTGAATACAACTGGAAATCACACGGTCGAATTGACTGCTGTTGATGGGGCCAACAATATTGATGCTGTAGTGGTGACAATTTCAGTACGAGATGGAACTAAGCCTGTAGTTGGAGAAATTGTAGCGGAAGATTCTGTGATGAGCGGTGTAGAAATGATATTCACAGTAAATGCAAGTGACCCTGAGTCAACGATGTTGGCCTATGTTTGGGATTTCAACAAAGAGGTTGATGCTGATGGCGATGGATTCACTAGCAACGACGCGCAGGCGGTTGGTCCAACAGTATCTTGGACCTTTTCAACAGCACAACCGACGTATGTCAGTTGTACTGTGACAAATGATGCTAATCTTTCAAAGATCGTTGAACACCTTGTAGATGTGGAGGTTGACCCTGCTGCAGCGGCTAACAGTTCTTCTCCATTTGATAGCGCAACTCCGTTCATCGTCTTGCTTCTTCTCATTTTAATCGGTGGAGGTGGCTGGTTTGCTTGGAATAAACGTCAGAATCAGTTGGAAAACGAAGCGATAGCACTTGCAAATGCTGCAGCGCAGGAGGAAGTCGTACCTGAACCTGAGCGAGATGACCAACTTTCGATGTATGCTCCTGCTAGTTCACAATCAGGTGGATATGGTGGTGGAGATAGCATCGCATCACTTGCAGGTGCTGATTACAATCAGGGTAGAGCATCAGCAGATACATTGTCAGCCTTCATGGATGATGAAGATACTGAAATTGTGCAAGAGAAAGAAGCAATTTTGGATGACCTCGATTTCTTGAAAAAGCAGGATAAGAAGCCTGCAAAGAAAGCAGAGCCTGTAGAGGCTGCGGTGCCAAAGAAAAAGCCAGCCGCTGAGCAAGGAAGAGTTGCTAAGAAGTCATCTGGAATCGCACTTCCTGATTCTGCAGGGGTGACAACTTCTCAACCTGTTGAAACGGTGAAACAATCTGAGCCAGAACCGGTTCCCAAGCCTGAACCAGCAGTTGTGCCAGAAGAATCAGATGTTACTACGGTGAAGGCATCTTG
Organism: Methanobacteriota archaeon; assembly: GCA_018650285.1. Taxonomy (GTDB): domain Archaea; phylum Thermoplasmatota; class Poseidoniia; order Poseidoniales; family Thalassarchaeaceae; genus MGIIb-Q1. Next base: position 25,459 of record JABIGF010000011.1, on the reverse strand, counting down.
TCCAGCTTGTGACCAGATGTTTGCAGTTGATATGCCAAACGATGTTGACCAAGCATTGGTTGCTTGTCCTAAGTGTGATCAAAGAATCCGTTTGGAAAAATAAACCAAGAAAATTCCATTCAAACGTCCTCTACGAGGACGATGATGACGGCATTATTCGTTTTGCCTAATAATTGGCGATTATTGAATCAACAAACCAAATCGTTCAAGCGATATGAGTGACAGAATCACTTCATGGAGGGGACTAGTGTCAGATTGTTGGTTGCCGGACCCCGCCAATCTGACTCAAAATTGGGGATAATGATAACTCTCATTATCTTACTTCCGATAATGGCGCCAATTAGTACAGCATCCGCTGAATTACAGATTACTGCAGAGGATTTTGGAATCCTTACTCAACTTGACAATGTCATTAGTCAAAGAGGCGATTTAATCGGCAATACTGCTGTAAATTACGCCGCTAACAATGCACTTGAACAGGTTCGTTTGGAAGAGCGATTGAGTGATAATAGCGACCCACTTGCTAGAGTAGACGAGAGTCTTGGGAATTTAGTAATGGTTAATTCAACAACTCCTGAACCGATTCATCCTAAACCATATCTGATGGTTCTTAATCCTGAAGCGCATCCTGACGAATGGGCTAACAATATCTGGGGAACTCTGTTAACTGCCGATAATTTTGTTATTTGGACACATTTCAAAACTGATACTGGAGAAGAGTACCACCATTACGAAGAGGTTGATTTTTCTGAGACGGGGTTAATCGCCGGTGGATTGATTGGGTTACTTACTGGCTCCAACCCATTATTGCATCAGATTTCAATAGATAATGACAGCACAGAAGAAATTGAAGTAGGGCTCAATATTGATACTTCGCAGAGTGATGGATGGGGCGTTGAAGGAAACCCTCCAACGACTCTTTGGGTTGAGCCAACAATTGAATTTTCAGTAAATGCTCTTGACCCTCAAGCTACTGTTTGGGATCATATTGAATATCTCGAAGTCTCGTTAATGAAACAATTTGCTTACTCAATTAACCCACTTGGTGAAGGCGAGAGTTACGTTTGGGTTATTGATAGCAGATTTACTATGATGCCAGAAGATTTCAGTCTTGAAGTCGGGTTGGAACGATTTTGGTTTGATATTTCTGAGGCTACCTTTTCATTCCTTTCAGCGATTTTTGGAATTGTGACAGGGCCAGTTGATGAAACTGGCATTTCAGTTGCTTCAGTAGCCGCTCCTTATGCGATACATGTTGACAATGTGGGGCAAACAGATTGCCCCGATGATTATGATGCCGCAACGATGTATTCTGCTGAATCAAGCGTGCATCGTTGTACCGTAGGTGTTGGCTTTGGTTACATTCATTTTGACGCGCCGGCGAACGCTGGCGATAAGGAATTAAGTGAATTTGCCTATATTGATTTAGGAATTCATCCAGTAGAGGATTCTGTAGTTCTACCTGCTGTAATTGATTTGGTTCTAAGAAATGATGACCTCCTGACAACCTCATTTGGGGTGACCGGTGAAGGCGGTCTTGATACTGTTGAGTATTTTGCAGATGAGAGAACAGATATACACCTGCATTTCCATGAGAATCGTTCAAACCTTGTCGCGGGGCCAGGTGAGCCGTATGGCAACGTAACAGATTCACTTGGTTGGTTGAGAGGAATGCCTTCAGGCCAACTACCACAAGATGAGGTCTCGAAAATCTTCAGAATGTTGGGCAGTGAATCCTCACCAGAATTGCCAGGACAAATGCCTGAGAGAGTTTCAATGATTCTTGCAATAAAGAATTTCAGTAAAGATACGACACCGAATAATGCTGACTCAACTCTTCCTGTTGATCCAACAAATCCACCAAATACGCTAGTAGTATTATTTGCAACCCAATCGGTGACTGAGATTGAGTATACCTCTTGGTTTAAGCGGGAGGGTGCTGATGATGACCATCGCAGATTATACCTCCATGCGACCGATTTACCGACTGGCATGGTTTTGCAAGGTACATTCCAATTGGGGGGCGATGACCCTGTAGATACTCTTGATGGGGCACAAAGTGACCCCTTGTCCGCTTTACTAGATGCAACAATTCTCAATCTTGTTGATGTTTTCATTGATATTGGAAATATCGTTAACAGTATTCCTGAAGCAATTGTCAATATTGTTGGAGGAGATGGTGCAGGAACTGGAACTGGCGGAGAAATATCCCTTGATTTCTATACTTCAATTGCTGCAGACCGTCAATTAATGGCGCTTGGAATGGCGCACATCGAAATTGGCTCAAGCGCACATCCTACAACAAGCGGCCCCCATGTGATAATGGCTGAAGATAGAAGTTTAGGATTGGTAAATGGCCGGAGAGGAATGGTTGAACCGCTTGTTCCGGTTGCAATTAGTGTAGAACATAGTGGACTGAAATCACTTCATGTAGTGGACGACAATAATGCTGATGAACAGTTGCTATCCCTACGAACAAATGGTGGAGACCCGTTACGATTCATCTACATGAATCACGATGCAGGTTCCGAAATTTCAGATGAATATCAAGCAATATATGTGTCAAATCAGCCAGCACATCTTGATTTATTGATAACTGATACTAATCTAACTTGGAGTAGTGGAAGTGGAATTAATGAGATTCTATACAGTGGTCGTTCTGGAATTCAAAAACAGGTTATTCTTCTCGAAGATTTCCCACAAAATTTCACCATGGAGATGGATGGTCAAGTGAGTTGGGAAGGTGATACTCCTATTGGAGGGATTACTATTCAGATGGGTAACGCTACTGAACTGAGAACAATGGATGGAGACCACTTCCAATTTTGGCAAAATGTTGACACTGCGGAGGCATCATTGTCAGCACATATCAGTGGTATTTCTCAAATATCATACTCAGACCCAGAAATTGATGGCTCTGAAGGTGTTGATGGAATGCCAAGTGCAACTCTTGTTTCAGCAGGTGGTAATGACCTCTCAATTATGCTTAGAGATGAAACAAATTGGATAGACCCAACATTGGGGATTAATGGTGAGATATTGGTTAGTCCACTCCCTTCAAATCTCAATATAGCAATTCCTCCATCAAGTGGTGATAATCAATTATCTCTCCCAAATCTATCTACACAAAATGGCTTGGCAGGAATTGGATTTTTCCTTTCTGAGTTTTCAAATGTTGGTCGAGGAGTTAACGATATTCTCAGTGGCTTTGCTACGAGTATCACCGGTAATGGTTCAAGCAGTGACGACTTTTCAATTGGAGTAAACCTTGAAACTGACACACCGTTTGATTTGATTGCAGATATTCGTCAAGGAAATATGCCTCTAGATGAACCCGAGTGGGTGCACGGGATGGCGTTACGTGCTGGTGAATACGATAATAGAACAGCGTTCCACTTACGGACTTGGTTACCCGAACTTCCACCACAATCACGAGTGTTTGTAGAATATACAAATATGAGTGTGCGTGATAAATATCATGTGGATATTGAATTATCTGGATGGGTTCCAACTCGTGAAGAGATAATATTTGATATCAAAGGATTCGAAGGACAAGATTACGCTCTGACGATGTTTGGCCTCAAGATGGGTGAGAATACAAGTTTGTCAGCTGAGATTGATTTGGAGCGAATCAACGATTTACTTATTCCAGAAATACAATTGACATCACGATATGAAATGTCAAACCGACTTGAATTTATTCATGCAACATTATTGGATAGAGATGGCGCTACGCGGTCAGAAGTTTTGCTCAATGACATACCTAAATCAGTTGATTTGAATGCAGCATTAGGTCAACGTGTCCATCTTTCAATGTCAGTGCCCGAAAATCACCAGACAAACAAACAGAGTGTTGGTTCTTTGATGATGCAACAACAAGTATACTCGGATGAACAATGGTGGCCATTGACGGTATTCATCCGCGAAGTTCCTGGTACAATGACATTAGATGTCAAACCATCATTTAATTTTGATATTACACAAGATACTAGTTTCCAAGGCATGCCTACATTGGATTATACTTCATCTGGCAGAGGAATGGACCTATTCATTACCGCTGCAGGAAGAGCCATCAATAGTCGTGGAGATATGATATTGTTGGCAGAAGATATGGCAAGCCATGCAGCGATCGCACCGACTGAAAACTTCGGTCTTTCAGTCTCATCATCAGAAGGTGGATTGGGTCGATTGTATGTCAAACAAACCGACGTCCCTTCAACGCCTGGAATATACATCAAACAGGTTGAGGCTATTGGTGAAAATTTGCAGAGTGCAACTGTAGAAGCGTATTGGATAGGCGGAACATACCCTGTCGTCAAGGTGAGTGATGTAAGGGGCGGTAGAATCGCTGCAACTGCCCGCGTGCAGGCGGATTTAGCAGGCCAATCATTTGATGCAAGAGCAGTATTAATCGACGCCCAAACAACAAGCATCATTCCATCTGCATCAACATTGGGAATCAATGGGTTAACCAGCGATTTATCACTGTTAAATGCAGTACCCGGATTTGATAGTTCATCAACACACTGGCTCTTCCCTGAGCCGTTATCAACGGCAGCAGCAACTCTGCTTTTCACAATTTTCTGAGGTGACAAAATGACAAAAGAAGAACCCGAAGGTGCGTTCAATCTTGTCGGTGACCCGGATAATCCAACATTAGAGGAGGAAACATTGCCAGATGGTGATGAATTGATTGATGTTGGTGGCCGTACTTTCTCAAAGGATGAGGTTGAACTTGCTCACGAAGCACTCGAAAAAGTTAGGCAAGTTGGTGAGGTAGTTAGTCGGGTTGTAACGCCACTCAATGTAGTGCTCGCATCTATTTTCATGGCATTCTTACTTTTCACCTCTTTTGCTGTCGTGTTTTGGGTAGTTCCCCGTGATGCGGTTTCTGTTGATACCGCTTACATGCAGAGTGGGCCAGGACATGTAGTCATGGTGGAATTACATAATTATGGAACTAAACCAATTACGGACGTCACATTGTCTGTAAGTTTCATTGATTCAAATGGCGAAATTTTGAATTCAACCCGATTCCATCGTGGTGAAGTTAGTGGTCACACATCAATTGCAGGCGATGATTTAGAATTGGTAATTGGTGGCGCTACGGTTTGGGCAAAATATCAAATTTTGATTGAAATTGAATATTCTTACTATGGTGGTGAAGATATGACTGAGTCTTGGACCCACAACGTCGGTGATTGGACAAGTCAATATTTCACTGATAAAGCAGAGAGACATTGGTTCTAGATTTTAGATAACACCTCCTATTTTGCCATTTGATATTAGTTGAATCAATATGATGTCATTAAACCCGAACTGATATAGCGGCTCGGTTGTCCCCTCTAAAGGAGGGGACATGATGTCAAACCACAATCAAGCATTGTTAATGCTCTTACTGATGCTACTCACGCCTGTTGCATCTCTGTTGCCATCTGAAGGCCAGTCTAGTGACGATGACGGCAATATGTTGCCAACAATCGAGTATACTTTGATTGAATCTGACCCAAATAGTGTCAGAAGTCTTGACAATTCAGTCCTTAGCGAGGGTATTGAAGAATTCCGAATTACGGAAGCTTCAACGCGACTTGGAGTATATGATGCGACAGGATTACGCCTGACTAGAGATATTCCTGAATCGTTGGCAATCGCTCGTTTTGATATTGTCATGGTGCTGATAGATGGAGATGTTGGGCTATGGGATGCACAAGAAGAAATCTCTTCAATTCATGGAGTTCAAATCAAGGCACATATTCCTCCATCTGGATTTTTTGTTCAAGGTGATGTGACATCTCTCAATGCCATTAAATCTCTACCTTCTGTAGTTTCAATTCATCAAGTGCCATTGGCGATGTTTGTTGCTGATGAACTTCTTGAATCAACAGTTGAACAGTCTGCATTAATTCGTATTGAAGGGTGGCATGCAGAAAACGAACTTGGTTTAGTTGATGATGTTCAAATTGGTCAGATGAAATGGTCTGTAGGCGATATTTCCCAATCAATAATGGATGTTGAATCAGTTATTGATATTGGCCGCTATGAAGGCTGGGTTGAATTGAATAATCTTCCATTAATAGCAGCAAACCCAGCAATTTCTTGGTTGCGCATTCCTCCAAATTTTGCATTGCATAATGATCAATCAAAAAATCACATGGCGATTTCAACAGTAATATCGTCATTTGCAACTGAGTTGAATGGAAGTGGTCAGATTGTTGCAGTTGCAGATTCAGGAATTGACCAAGACCATGGAGATATGAATGGTCGTATTGACGACGCAGTTTCTGTTGTAAGCGGCGATTCTTCAACAGAAGATACGAATTCCGGTCATGGAACTCATGTGGCGTGTACGGTTCTTGGAGATGGCAGTAGAGGCGGTTATGCAGGTATTGCTCCTGAAGCAAATCTTTACTTCCAAGCGATGGAAAGAGATAGTGATGGTCAATTTTACTCGCCGAGTATGAATTACTTACTCAATACAGCATACAGCAATGGTGCTAACATTCACACAAATTCGTGGGGATCTCATACCAATTTTGGGGAGTACACAACTGATAGCGTTGATGTTGATGATAGGACTAATTATTACGATCAATACTGGTCTTATGATGGACTTGCAGTATTGTTTTCCGCCGGTAATGATGGAGATGGCGTTGGGACAATTACTCCTCCTGCGACTGCAAAAAATCAGATTGCCGTTGGTAGTCATCACAATCGTGGCGGTAGCGCTCCAGATGCCTTGACCCAGAGTAGCAGCCGAGGGCCCACCGATGATGGGAGGCTAAAGCCAGACGTGAGTGCACCCGGTGCTTGGGTTCGTTCATGCCGTTCTCAAGAAGCGACAGATATCTCAACTTCAACATGGTCAAGTCAATGGTATCTAGAATATTCTGGGACTTCAATGGCAGCACCAAATGCTGCTGGAGCATCTGCTCTTATCCGAGAATATTTGATTGAAGTAGCACAGCGACCTGAGCCTCAAGGAGCACTTGTCAAATCACTTCTAATCCTTGGTGCGGAAGATATGGGTACGCGTGACATACCTAACAATGACGAAGGATGGGGGCGAGTTAACCTACAACGTTCGCTTTCAGTAATTGGTGACACCGGTGTATGGGTTGATGATAGAAACTTCCTACGTAGTGGAAATAGCCGCGATTACACATTCAATCTCACTCATGGCTGGCAACAATTGAAAGTGGTTCTTTCATGGTCAGATTATCGTGGTAGCACTTGGGCTAGTTCACAATTGCAAAACGACCTTGATTTGGAAGTGATTGCTCCTGATGGAACGACAACATATCTTGGTAATGTATTCCAGAATGGGCGTTCAGCAACTGGTGGTACAGCCGATGATATCAACAATGTAGAGGTCGTATTAATTGACCAAGCCCAAAAGGGAATTTGGACAGTCAGTATTGCTGATGTTCGCCATGGTGGACAAAAGTCTGAGCAGACCTATGCGTTGGCAATCCGAGGTGCTGGTGTTGATGATTTATCTCCGGATGCAGCGTTTACTCCCGGCTCATTTTCACTGTCAGACCCAATCCCACAAGTCAATGAAGAGGTGACATTCAATGTTCAAGTTTCGAACATGGGTAGCAGAAAGATGGATGATTTACAAGTCCGTGCATCTGCAGGTGGTCAAATGCTGGGCACTCAAACGGTTGTTCTTGGTCCTGGTGAAGTAAGGGGTTTGAATTGGCAATGGACTCCAGTAACAAATGGAAATAATGACATTATCATCGAAGTAGATCCAACAGATGCCTTTGAAGAATTAGATGAAAACAATAACATCTATCTTGAGACAGTAGGAGTTACTGAACCCGGTGTTAGAGTTACTGCGGAAAATATTGTCCAGCGTGTTAGAGATTCTTCAAGCAACACTGCCCAATGGAATCTGACAATCAGAAATACAGCATTGATTGGAACTAACGCGACAATATCGGTTGAGAAACCGGTCCGGCAAAGCGATGGGCAGCAGTTTAACAACTGGTTCCAATCATTTTCTCAAACAACATTTGAGCTCAATGGTTCAGAAGCAATAGCAGTTGGTTTGACGATGGTTCATCCTGCGCCACCTGAGCCCGGAATCTATCAGTTAACTGTGACTGGCAGAGATGTAGATAATGGGATTGATTATCCAATAACTTTGACACTTGACGTGCCGATTTTGCCAGGATTCCGTTTTGCGAATCTCAATCAAATGGTTGTTTCTCCTGTTGAAAATACTAGTTTTGATGTGACTATGTACAATGAAGGAAACGGACCCCAAGGCTGGGATTTGACGCTAAATGCTCCAGCAGGTTGGCACCTCGGATTCGATTCCCTTGGCTCAATGGTAGGGACGCCGTCAGCATCATCAGGATATATTCAAACTGGTTCTGCAAGTACTACATCAGTATCTCTTGTTCCCCCTTCTGACCAAGTTATTTCCGCGGATGTGCTTCTATCTGGCACCTTAGTAGCAGTTTCTCAACTTGATGATTCATTGGTATGGCAACTTGACTTAGATTTCCTAGTGGGCGAGTATAGAGCAGGCAAATTGGTTAATGAGTCCTCATTTGGTGTATTGAGGCCAGACAGCCATTTGAATCTTCGATTTACAGTAACCAATGAAGGCAATTCAGAATTAACTTTCAGTCCAACAGCAGAACTACCCGGTGGCTGGGCGGTTTCAAATCAACTTCCAACAATGTCCTTGCAACCAAGTGAATCAAAATCTATTGTGATAGCTCTCCAAGGAAATGGTTTTGCAGCAGCCGGCCCGATGACAATTGCCATGGTTGATACATCAGGATTTAAGATGGAATGGGATGGTTATTTGGATGTTCAAACAGTCCCTCAGCCGAGTATTAGTTTTGATGAAATAGTATTCTCAGACAGCACTCGTTCGTCAAGCATTTTGGGTCTTGGCGACCATCCAGTGGGGCTTCCAGGCTTCAGATTAGTTTGGTTGGTAAGCAATAGTGGCGCTCAAGCGTGGACTCCGACTGCTCAACTCCTTCTTCCATCAAGCGCATGGACGGGAATGTGTGACCCAATAGGAGAGGTTGCTGCAGGTAGTGGTGAGAGAATTGAGTGTTTGGTGGTAATGCCGCCAACCATTCAGGCAGGTAGTGAACCTGCCGTTTCAATGCAGATTACAGTTGATGATGTAGTCATTTCAGATACTGTCACTTTGAAGGCGGCAACAACAAAACAGGTGCTGTGGGAAAATTTAGTCTCACCTGAAACATTTGTTGAAGGAGCGAAAGCAGAGTATTCTATTGAAATTGTAAATGATGGAAATGCACAATTATCTCATCGAGTTGAGATTGTTGGACCTGATAATTGGCAAATGAACATCATCAATACAGACATGGTTGAGTTATCTGCTGGCGAGGCGAGAACTTTGACTTTTGAGGTATTAGCAGATGCCCCTGGTCAAGGAACTGTGATTCTATCACTTGCTTCGGCTGATGGAGTTAGTGGTTCTGCATATAGCATTGATTTGGATGCTGCCGATGACCCTAACAGGGAGGCGGAATCAAGCAGTTCCCCACTCATTGGTATATTGGGGATTATTGTGGTTTTAGCATTGATTGGAGGGGTTGTAGTATTGTTGATTACAACGCGAAAAACTGAAGCCTCACCCTTTGATAATGCCCCACCAATTACAATGAATCCTCAAACTATTGCTGCCGATATGGCATTACCTCCGCCACCGGCAAAAAATACACAACCACAGGTTGTGGATGCCAAATTACCGCCACCACCCGCTTCGTCAGAATCGGTGCCGGCAACTGGCGCTTATCCACTGCCACCTCCACCAACAGCACAGCCCGCTCAAGCACCTGCTGCAGAGGCATTTGTGACTCCAACTGAGCCAGTTATTGAGAGTGAAACAGAGTCTATTGAAGTGGAAGCCGAGCAAGTTGAGGCGGGTGTTGAGGAGGAAACTGCAATAATTGCCGCGCCTGAGCAAATTCCAGAAGAAACCGAGGAAGTAATAGATCCTAATCATAAGTGCTGGATATGTCTAGATTCATTGCCAGAAAAAGACTGGCAAGCATGCCCTTCCTGTGGAGCACGCTATCATTCAGCAAGTTCAGAATGTGGGATTGCAAATCTTACAGAGTGCAGAAATTGTCAGGGCGAAGTAGCAAAATTTGTCAAGGTGGAATGAAGAATGCAAGCAGATGCTGAATCAATTCAGAAAAGCCGCATATTCATCAAGGAGGGGTGGGCTTCGCCCACCATGCGCAAAGGCCGACACACCTCTAGGGCGGCGGCATATCTCTTCGCATCGTTACTAATTCTCTCTCTAATTCCAACGGTTGAAGCAGCAATTGGTGTCTCTCTTTCATCGAGCCCAAATGCTCAAACAATTAATCCTGGAGAAAATGCCACTTACGACATCACAGTTACCAATACTGGTGACGAAGATATGACTGTGTCGTTGGCAACTTCACAAGCCCAAGATTGTACTGGATTTACTTCAACTATTGAGCAAGTAACAGGGCCAATTTCTGGTGGCTCATCTGAAACAGTTTCTTTGACAGTTACAGTTGCAGCAAATGCTGAAGCTGGAAATGAATGTGAAACCACAGTAACAGGCACTGGCACGGCTCCATTGAATACGCCTGAACAGGGTGATGTGATTGTAACTTCAACTGTAGGCGAGGGTTCAGGTGGAGCGATTACAGGCGTAGACCTAACTTCGGCAAATACCGACCGCACATTTAACGGAAACAATCCTGTTTCTTGGACCGTAAATGTTGAGAATACAGGTCAAACAAATGAGACTATTCAATTATCATTTGAAAGCAATGCAACTTGTGAATCGTCTCTCAGTCCTTCAGTTGACCCTGATGTGGTATCAATTGATACTGGTGAAAGTGAAATCGTTACGGTTGAAGTGACAGTTCCGGAAGGTACTGAGGCGGGAGACCATTGTTTCTACCTCAAAGCGGTTGTAACAACACCAGCAACGCCTGAGCAAGCATCTGATTTCTTACACTTGAATTTAGAAGTTCCAGAGATGAAAGAGTGTAGCGCGTCATTGCCCACTAGCAGCGCTCAAGTTGATCCATTTGAGACAAAGAGTTTCTCAATCACATTCTATAACGAAGGAAATACTGATTGGACAGTTGGTTTTTCGGTAACTGCTCAGAATAATTGGATTTCTGCTAGTGGTGGCTCTACCAAGTTATTGCCTTACAATAATGGCAACGGCCAAGCAACTTTCAACTTCGATGTGAGTCCAGATGATTCATTGGCCGCAGGAAGCCTTGTTGATTTCACAATAAACGGATTAGATGGTTCGTCATCAAAATGTAATGCTGTATTCCAAGTACAACTAGGGCAGACAAAAGATGGTGATGTACAACTTGAATCGTCAAGACTTGATAATGTTGAACCAGGCGCAACTCGTTCGGTTGTTGTTTCAGTTTACAATCTTGGAAATGGTCAAGAAACATACACACTTGGTGTCTCAACTCAAAATGGTTGGGTGGCACAATTTGATTCTAGTTCAATTTCACTTGAAGGAAGTTATTCATCAAGTGGTTCTAGTGGCAGTGTGTTACTTGATATCACTGCGCCAGAAGATGCGCTAGCAACCGATGAATTATCATTTGATGTCACACTATTTTCTTCTGGTGGAGAGTCATACGCAACAGATACTCTGATTGTGACAGTTGCAGCTCATCACTCTATGACTGCTGACATGTTCACTACAGAACAGTTTGGAAAGACAGGCGAAACATCCCGTTTCCCAGTCACTTTTACTAACACAGGTAATGTCCAAGATTCATTCACTTTGTCAGTTTGTGATAAGCCTCCTTCAGCAAATCCTAATCTTTGCGATTCGCCAAATTGGCCAGGCCGCTTCTCTGATGCAGCGGGCTCAGAAGTGACCAGTGTATCTCTTGCTCCAGCAACTTCAGTGACCGTTTACACTGAAATCACTGTTCAAGGTGAAGATGAGTTTGAGTCAGAGGATTTCCAAATACGAATTAAGAATGTAAATGATGGTACTGTTCAGGAACGATTTAACCTCAAAGTTATTGTTTCAAACCACATTTACCGCATGGGAATCGCTCTCCAATCTCCCGGAGAAATACCGGATACACAGGATGTTGAATTGCCCCCTGAAGGGACTACTGAATTGTGGGTTATTGTCACAAATGTAGGCTCATCATCATACACCGAGGAGGCAATAATTTCAGTTACTGGAATGACGTCAGAAACGGATGTTGAAATCTTCTATGATAATGGTAGTTTGATTCAAGATTCAATTTCATTGGAGAAGGATGAATCAGTACTATTGAGAGTCGTAATTAAGGTAGAAGACGGCGTTGAAAATGGCGTCAATGGACTGATTAAGATTTCAGCATCTTCAAGTCGAAATGCTGCTGAATTGGCTACGGTCAAAGTATTACTTTCAATCAGGACTAATCATGAGATTGAATTTAGTGTAGATGGCGACATTTCAACTGCTATTGAGTATGGCGAAATTGCAATAATTTCAGTCAACATCACGAACAGTGGAAATGTAGAGGAAACAATACGTTTGTTGAGTAGTGAACCGATGCGAGGCTGGGCTATTGAAATCACTGAAGAAGAAGTAATTCTTGAGCCGGGAGAAACTCTCTCTGTAGATGTTGTTGTGAAGCCGCCAACCAACCTAGAACAGGCTGATACATTTGAGTTCACACTAACTGCTGAACCATCATCTTCACCCGTTTCAGCACAGCCAATTGACCTCTCGGTGACTGCTTCCCCGCCGGCTGGAATTTTTGGTAGTGGCGGCAACTTGCAGATGATGGGACTGACCTTCCTTGCCTTGCTAATTTTTGGGGCTATTTTCTCCTCTATCAGAGGCCGAAAAGTAGAGTGAATGTTACTTACTTTTTATTCTAAACGCTAGTAGTAATCGCCACCCATATTTTGGTTTGTAATATGTAACTATATTTTCATCAATCAATATCTATCGTAATTGAAGCCCCTTTGGGGCTCATGTGACTTTGGTTATGCTTATGGGGCCTATGCAAGTCGAGAGTATCAACGAACCGTAGGTTCGGGGGTTAGTGGCACAAATGACAGTAGAAAGTGTACCGAGTGCTTACCTAGGTTTGGCGATAATGACAGTGGTTGGTTTCGGCTTCCCATTTGGGGCATTTTTGCTCTCTAGATTTCTTCGTCCAACCCCTGATCCAAACAACCCAAACAAACTACGTTCTATCTTACTTGACGGCATGGAGTCAGACCATACTCTGTACAGTCGTGGCGACTCAACTTATGAGTGTGGTTCAGACCCCGTTGGCGACGCAATGATTGATTTTCATTTCCAGTATTATTGGTATGCCATTATCTTCCTTGTTTTTGATATCGCATTCATGTTCCTTGCCTTTGGTGGCATTCTCTCAATCAACACCGTTCCTGGTGCATCTGAAACAATTGAATTGGCAGTTGGTGGCCTAGCTACTGTCGGCCTATTTCTAGCATTGATGTCACTAGGGGTTTGGTATGCATTCAGAAAGCGAGGTCGGATTTACATCTGAGGTGGTTATCATGGCAGACGATTCACAGAATTATTCAATTTTCAACAGCCAAGCACTGATTGATGTTGTTGGCGATACCGCTGAGGCTGGCTTAGAAGCAAGCCGCATGAAGAAATTCATCAGTGTCCTTGGTGGCCGCTTTTTCAATTGGGGTCAGAGAAAATCACTATTCCCACTTCACTTAGGAATCAAATGTTGTGCTCTAGAAATGGCTGCAGCAGGCGGTTCAAGATTTGACGCAGAGCGTTTCGGTGTCTTTTTCCGTTCATCACCTCGTCAGTGTGACGTCCTTCTTGTGAATGGACCAATTTCAAAGAAATTTGCTGACCCAATCGTTCGTTTGTGGGAGCAAATGCCCGAACCAAAGTGGTGTATTGCTATGGGTGAGTGCGCTATTTCTGGTGGGCCATACTATCAATCATACAATATCCTTGAAGGAGTTGACACTGTAATTCCTGTAGATGTATACATCCCTGGTTGCCCGCCACGTCCTGAGGCTTTGATAGATGGTTTCCAGCACTTGCGCAAGAAGATCATGAGAATTGGTATTACGCCAAGTACAGACAGAGACGACGATGCTCCAATCATCGTTGGGGACGAGTGAAGGGGGGTGTATGAATGGGAATGAAAACCAGAGCAGAATACGCTGAAGAATCAGCTCAACAAGTTGTTGACGCCGCTGCAACCCGTTGGCAAGGTACTAGCCTAGTCGCTGAAGTTCGAAATCACAAGAGTGGAATGGCTCGTCCATACGTTTTCATTGATTGTCCACGTCTTCACTGGCGAGCAGTTGCTAAGTGGCTACGTTTTGAGATGGGTGTTGACCATTGCTCAATGATAACAGGAATCCATTGGGCTGAAGGGCCTGCTGAAAAGAAGTGGGAAGTGGTTGCTCATTTGATGCGAATGAATGTTATCAATCCTCCAGTCAAGAGTGGTTGGACAGAACAAGTAATTCGCGACCCTTCAATTCTCCAAGACAATGATGTCCCAATGGAATTTGAAATTAGTATTTCAATCCCTGACACAACTACGCCATCAGTTCAATCTGTGCAAGAAGTTTGGATGGGTGCTGATTGGAATGAAAAAGAGACTTGGGATTTAGTTGGAATTGACTTTGAAGGACATGAGGGCATGCGTAGAGTATTGCAGCCTCATGATACCCCTGTTGGATTCCATCCTTTACAGAAACAACATATGATTCGCTACCATGATTATGAAATCATGTACGACGACCCACAAGGCTTCGGCCGGAAACCGGTCGACGAGGGTAAGGTAAAGTGAGGTGGTGATTGAATGGCAGAAATGTGGATATCAATGGGGCCCCAACATCCAATGACTCACGGTCTTTGGACTCTGAAAGTCAAGGTTGACGGTGAAACAGTCGTCGACACTATACCTGATTTAGGATACATCCATCGTGGTGTGGAAAAAATTTGTGAATCTCGTGACTTTACCAAGATTACAACTTACTGTGACCGACTCTGTTATGCAAGTGCTAACACTTGGGCGCATTCATACATCTACGCAGCAGAAGACCTGCTTGGCGTTGAAGTTCCAGAACGTGCAGAATACATCAGAGTAATTGCAGTTGAATTACAAAGAATTGCAAGCCATCTTATTTGGCTAGGTGCTTTTTGTCCCGATATTGGGAATCTGACTGCTTTCGTATGGTGTCTGCGTGAGCGAGAAATGATGATGGATTTGCTCCAAGAACTTGGCGGTTCAAGGATGCACTATAATTTCCCAAGAATTGGTGGAGTCAAGAGAGACTTGCCAATTGGTTTTGCAATGCGCGCTCGTGCAAAATTGAACCTCTTCCTCAACCGTATCCAAGAAACAGAACAGATGCTTGATGAAAGCACCGTTTTCCTTGTCAGAACTCAGGGTGTGGGGTACGCAAAGCCTGAAGAGATGGTCAATTGGGGAGTTACTGGACCCAATGTTCGTGCTGGTGGAGTAAATTACGACGTGCGCTGGGCTCATCCTTACTCAGTCTATGATGAACTAGATTGGAATGTTTCAGTGGAGAGGCCTTCTATCAAAGGAGCCGATTCCTATGATAGGTATCGTGTACGTGTTGATGAGATGCGTGAAAGTGCTAAGATGTGCTTGGATGCACTTGACAAGATGCCAGGTGGCGCTGAAACCCATTATACTGAAGGTGACCCGATGATATTGGGCAAGTCGAAACAACGTGCTGAAGAGGGGCAGACTGGATTCCATCACTTTGAGGATAGTCGTGGTGAATCAATGTTCTACCTCGCTGGTGGCGGCGAACAGCGCGGCAAGCACCCATACAGAATTTCAATCCGTTCACCGATGTTTTTGACAATCCCATACGCTGCAAAGTGTATGATCGGTTACAAGATTGCGGATATTCCGGCAATCATGGGTTCATTTGACCCATGTATTGGGGAGACAGACAGGTGAGGTGAAAAAATGGAAGACATTTTTACAGTTCGTGAATGGGTTGGGGAATTAACCCAATTTATTGCAGATAATACCATTGGAAAGACATCTCTTTCCGATTATTCAGAACTTACAGCTAATGTGATGACTGAGAGTATCATGGCAGTCACAGTCTTTGGAACAATTATGGGCACAATTCTAGCCCTTCTATGGATTGAGAGGAAATTCTTCGCTCGCATCATGGACCGCCGTGGTGCAACAATGGCCCTCCGTTCTCTATGGGTTGGGGAAGGTGGAGAACACGTAGATTGGTATGACGATTTACCATTTGGTACCGGCAAGCCTATTCGTTGGCTCAATGGTTTTCTCAACGATACCGCAGGAAATGCTTCAGAATATGAAACAGTTCACCGCACTAAGGATAGAGGATATCACGGTGTTTGGTGGATGCTGCCAGGTTTGATTCAGAATGTAGCAGATGGAATGAAATTCATGACCAAAGAATGGATGGTCCCTGCAAAGGCTGACAAATTCATTTTCGAAGTTGCTCCGTTTATTATTATCACATCAACTGTGATGATTTTTGCTTTCATCCCATTGAGTTCAAACATATTTGCTGCAAACCCCGAATTGTCATTGATATTCATGATGGCGATTTTTGGAATCGCACCACTCGGTGTTTTCTTTGCTGGATGGTCATCTAACAACAAGTATACTCTTCTTGGTGGAATTCGTTCGGCTGCACAATTGACAGCATACGAAATACCTCTACTTGTGACAGTTCTTTCTGTTGCAGTGATTGCAGGTTCGTTTAATATTATAGAGATTGCAGAATTCCAGATGACATCTGGTGTTTGGAATATTTTCTTACTGCCACTTGGTGCAGCACTCTTTTTGACAACCATGGTTGCTGAAGTTGAACGCATTCCTTTCGATATGCCTGAAGCAGAGGCTGAACTTGTTGAAGGTTGGTGGACTGAATACGGCGGAATGCGTTGGGGTTTGATGTTCGCAAGCGAATATCTTCGTTCCTATGCTGCTTGTCTGCTATTTGCAATCTTTTTCCTCGGCGGTTGGGAGATGCCATTTGGTGATTCAATTGTTGGAATCATTCCAAATCAAGATTTAATTCTTGGAGCAATAGGTGCTGGCCTACTTGGCCTTGCAATCGGTCTTAGGAGCGAATATCCAGCACTTCTCGCACCAGCGCCTTTAGTCCTAATGTCAGTTGTTCCACCTACAGCATGGCTTCTGATGAAGGCGTGGTTGATGTTCGCAGTATTCGTTTGGATTCGCGCTTCACTACACAGAATTCGCTCAGACCAAATCCTCGAATTTGGCTGGCGCTGGCTCTTGCCACTATCATTAGTGAATCTTGCAATGGCATTTTGGCTTAGGATTTCAGTCTGGCAAGGTGGCGAATGGCCACTCTTAATTCCAGTATTAATTACAGCAATCGCACTGATTCTCTTCGTAATTCTTGGTATTGACGAAGATACATCAGAATTGGAAGGCAGGACGAGGCCTTACTCGGTTTACACCGAATCAAAGGGCCCAGCTTCGCCGAGGAGCCACGAGTAATAGGAGGTCGAAAGTATGCCATATCACCCACATGCACAACCTAATTTCAGAAACATGGTCATTAGACCTATGTGGATGGCCCTCAAAACAGCATTGAGAACTATCCCTTACATTGGAAGCCATCCAATACTTGCCGCTCACGGCGAATCACCAGCATATCACGCACAAGAGAGGCAGATGATTGACAAAGGCACTGCAGAGCGTCTCGGAGAAAATCATCCTAGTGTTGGGAAGAAATATGCTGCAGATAGAGAAACATCCTCACTAGTGCCGTATATTGAACGCCCAGTTACTGTGATGTATCCATATGAAAGACTTGAAGACTTAGAGCCATGGCTTTTCGTTCCTGGAAATTTCAATGGAAGAATTGGCGTAATTTGGGAAACATGCACCGCTTGCAAGGCTTGTGTGCGCGCTTGCCCGAATAGTTGCGTTCACATGACTAGTGAGACGCGTGTTAATGTCTTAGACACATCACAAGAAGGTGATGAGTGGCACGGATATGGTGGAGAGTTAGAGGTCGGCGGTTTTGCCGCACGACGCAACGACGTTGACAATTCTGATTATGATTTGATGACTGCACATGATGCTGTGTCACAAGAATATGATTTTGGTTCAGTGATTGATATCAGTGGAGATACCGCTACTGTTCGCTGGGATGGCGGCGGAATGGAAGAAGTTCCATCTGATGGACTAGTTCCAGCTGAAGTGGATATTGTATCAGGTCGTATTGATATTGGTCGATGTATGTTCTGTGGACTTTGCATGGAAGCGTGTCCTTTCGAATCATATTTCATGACAAACGAGTATGATGGAATGTCTGGATATACTCGTGAAGATTTATGGATGGATGCTGATAGAACTCGCCTCCTTCCATCAGTTCACCAAGAGAGAGTTGATTCAGAATTAGCAAAGCGCGCTGAGAAAGAAAAGAATAAGCGCGCTAAAGCAAAAGCAAAGGCGGAGGCTTGAGAAATATGTTTAGTGATATTCTAGAACACGTTGCCTTTGCAGTCTTTGCATTGCTTACAATTTCTGGTGCGCTTGGCACCATTTTCTCAAAGCGAATCGCTCACTCAATGTTTTGGTTGATCGTTTGTTTCATCGCTGTGGCTGGTGTGTTTATTCTTGCAGGAGCAGAATTACTTGCAGCAATTCAGATACTTGTTTACCTAGGGAGTGTGATGTTGGTGTTTGCTTTCGGAATCATGCTTGCTCGCCGCACAATACTGGAAGGTGATGCGTGATGCGTTTGATAGACCATGTTGTTCGCTTGATGGTGGCTGGAATATTGGCTCTTCTTTTGCCAATGATTGTATTTCATTCAATGTGGGATGGCGGTTCAGATATCACTGGACTATCCACCTACGAATTTGCACGAGTAATGCTTACTGATTGGGCACTTCCTGTGGTAATATTGGGAATTTTGCTTTCAATGGCAATGATTGGGGCATCATATCTTGTTAGAGATGAGAGGATTGAAAATCTTCTTTGGGAACAGGAGGGAGGAGAATGATTCCCCCAATGTATCTTGCAAGCCTTGGAGCAATTTTGTTCTGCATCGGCTTGATGGGTGTTTTCACCAACAAGCACGGTATCATCGTATTGATGTGTGTTGAGTTGATGTTGAATGCAGTCAACCTCAATTTTGTTGCCGGTGCACTTCACTATGGAGATGTGACTGGCTGGGTATTTGCTTCAATTGCAATCGCAATTGCAGCGGCAGAAGTCGCAGTTGGATTAGCGATATTCTTGGCAGTATTCTCAAGTCGGGAGACTATCAATTTGGATGAGGTGACGCTGTTAAAGCACTGAGGAGGAATCACAATGTCGGAAAATAATACCTCAGAAAAGCGTTTTCTCCCTATTATTGGGCTCTTCTTACTCTTCCCATTCTTACGAATGTTCGGCGGAGACCTTGCAACAGGTTCACCATTCACAGCACTTGATTCGGCGTTCTTGATACCGTTAATTCCAATTGTAATCTTCCCAGTGATTGCTATCCTTGGTCAGTGGTATGCTGGCGAAGATTGGTGGCGTGACAATTTCAAGGAAGGTGGAATGATTGCCTTGTGTACAATGGCAATTTCACTCTCGTTGACAATTTGGCTTGCTGTTGAATTCTTCACAGGTGGTGCAAGTTTCCATCACCCAATGGAGTGGTCTTTGTTTAATTGGATTACATTTGACACAATCGGCCAAGATGTGAATGGTGATTGGGTACATCTTCAAGTCAGTGATTCTCTAAATGTGGGATTGTGGATTGATAATGTTTCAATGATGCTACTATTCGTTGCATCTTTCCTATGTTTCCTCATTTGTTGGTTCTCAATTGGTTACATGAATACCGATCCAGTAAACAAAGACCGCAATCACCGCTTCTATGCTGAGTTTGTTTTGTTCACTGCAGGAATGCTTGGAATGGTTCTTGCTGATTCATTCCTTTGGTTATTCATCTTCTGGGAAATCATGGGGCTTTGTTCATACTTGTTGATTGGTTTCTACTATGAACGTCCAAGTGCGGCTTATGCAGCAAAGAAGGCATTCTTGACAACAAGAGTTGGAGATGTGTTCTTGCTCATTGGATTGTTAATGATGTACGATATCTATGGCACACTTGCCTTTGACAAGTTGCTGGTAGACCCATCAACCGATTTACTTGGTAATCCAGTCAATGCTGGTACCTTGAAGGTGGCTCTTGGAATGTTATTCGTTGGCGCTGTTGGAAAGAGCGCTCAGTTCCCACTGCATGTTTGGTTGCCGGATGCAATGGAAGGCCCAACACCTGTGTCTGCTCTTATTCACGCAGCAACAATGGTCAACGCAGGTCTCTATCTCGTTGCGCGCTTCGTGCCTTTCTTCGATGTTACTAGCCATGGACATGGTGTGGAAGGATTGGAAGATTTAGCAATCCTCATCGCTTGGATTGGTGGAATTACAGCCTTTATGGCGGCGCTGATAGCGTTTGTTCAAACCGATATCAAGAAGGTGTTAGCATACTCCACAATGAGTCAGCTTGCGTACATTTTCACTGGCTTAGGTGTCGCTCTCTGGTTTTACAACCACGGCGAACACCACGCTGCAGTAATTGCATTTGGCGCATCAATGTTCCATCTCTTTAACCACGCGATGGCAAAGGGTATGCTGTTCATGTCTTCTGGTTCAGTAATTCATGAGATGCACCATGCCCATCATCATGTACACCACGATGAAGAGGGTCATGACGACTTTGACCCGCAGGATATGCGTAACATGGGTGGATTAGCAAGCAAGATGCCAATTACTGCTACTGCGATGGCAATCGGTTCAGCGTCAATCATTGGATTGCCATTGATTGGCGGTTTCTGGTCGAAAGAAGGTATAGTTGCTGAAACCTGGAATGCAGCAGCATTGCATGGTGGCACTTGGCTACTTTTCCCAGCATTTTTGATATTGCTAACAGCTGGAATGACAGGATTTTACATGACAAGAATGTGGATGATGACATTTGCTGGCAAACCAAAGTCAGAGTATGTAGGTCATGTTCACGAGCAGACTCCGTGGATTCCAACTCCACTAGTCACGCTCAGCGTTATTTCCTTGTTAGGTGGTTTTGTATTAGCAATCCTCGGCGCAATAAATTGGTTAGGAGATGCAGAAACACTTGGGACATTAGTCCATGAACATGGAATTGTAGTAGCAATTCTTGAAACGATCTCGCACGCATTTTTGCCTACAGACTTCTTCTTGTTCCTCGTTACTTGGGTAACAATTGCTATCTCATTAGTAGTAGGTCCTGCAATGGCAATGAGAATTCATGGTGGTGACTTGAAAGAGGGAGAGAGAGGTCCACAGTTGATATCTTGGATTCCACCACTATCTGCAAAATTCGGACGTGCTGATGTAAGTGATTTAGCAGAGTCAGGATTGGCTGATGCTTTGCACCGCCGCCTCTACTTTGATGAATTATACGAGTGGGCGATTGCAAAAACAATCATTCCACTTTCTCACGCTTTTGCTTGGTTTGACCGCCGTGTCATTGATGGAGCAGTCAAGGGAATAGAATGGGGTAGCCAAAAGATAAGCGGCGATGTTCGCAAGATAACAACAGGTCGCGCTTCAGATTACATCTTGATGGCAGTAATTGGAACTTTCAGCATCCTTGTGTTGCTGTGGGGGGTGATTTGAGTGGATTTGATGATGTTTGGCAACCCGCTAACACTACTGACTCTAGGACCAATAGTCGCAGGTTTCGCTTTCATGCTTCTAGCATGGGCTACTCCGCCATCAAAGAGAGCAGAAGTATCACAATACATTCGTATTCTTATCTTTGCTTTTGCACTTCTATTGTTTGCACTTTCAACATTGATGTTCTTAGAATCTTACAGTGGGATTTCTTGGACTCAAATTGGATTGAACAATTATGTCTACGATAATTGTGCTAATGCAGATGTTGCCATTGAAGCAGGTGGTTGTTCACTTGTCAATGGATTTGGTGTTTCATGGCATGTAGGTGTGGATGGACTTTCCTTCCCAATGGTTTGGCTAACCACACTTCTCATTCCAGTTTCAATGCTAGTCGAGTGGGATGCAAAGAAAGGGCCTCAATTCCACAGCCTAATCCTCATGATGGAGGGCGCGTTAATTGGTGTGTTTGTCTCACTTGACCTGTTTGTCTTCTACACCTTCTGGGAATTGACATTGATTCCAATGTTCTTCCTAATTCTCCTATGGGGTGGCGATGATAGAAAATATGCAGCGCAGAAGTTCTTCATCTATACCTTTACAGCGAGTGTTTTGATGCTGCTTGGTATCTTAGTGATGTATTACTACACACACGTCCCAGTATGGGAGGGTAATATGACTGGTAGAGCATTTGATGTGACTTTGATGGCATCTTCTTCTAGTACGCTTGGGACATCGTTCCTAGGCGGCTTTGGTATGCAGAAGGCGGTCTTCTTGTTACTGCTTGTTGGTTTTGCTGCGAAAATGCCGAGTGTCCCTGTACATACTTGGCTTCCAGACGCTCACGTTCAGGCGCCAACTGCAGGATCTATGTTGCTGGCAGGTGTGATGCTGAAAATGGGTGCATACGGATTTATTCGATTAGCAGTCGGATTGCTTCCTGCAGCTTTGGTTCATTTCCAGGTTCTAATTGTCATACTTGGAATGGTTAGCCTTGTCTATGGCGCTATCGTTTGTCTTGGTCAGACCAATCTGAAAAGGATGGTTGCATATTCATCAGTATCGCACATGGGTCTTGTCTTCCTAGGTATCGCAACAATGCAACCGTTAGGGATTGCAGGAGCGATATTCATGATGCTTGCACATGGAATTATTTCACCACATCTGTTCGCTGTTTGCGGCGCTTTCAAGCACCACTACCATACTTTGGAAATCGGTTCAATGCGAGGCATTGCCAAGCATTCACCGTGGCTTAGTGGCCACATGATGACCGCTTGGATGGGAAGTCTTGGCTTGCCATTAATGGCAGGTTTCGTTGCTGAAGTAGCAATTATGATTGCTTTCTGGATGGCATTTGGATGGTGGGTTATTCTACCTGCATTAACTCTCATTATTACTGCGGCATACTACTTGTGGAGTATGCAGAGAACCATCTTTGAGGGTGGTGAAGATGGAGAATTGCCGGAGTCACTTCATGGCGAAGACCCAGTTGACATTACTTGGCATGAGAATGCTGGAATGTTTGTGTTAGCAGCATTAGCTGTAATCCTTGGAATAATGCCATTCATCTTCTTTGATATGATATCAGCATTCAGTGGTGAATTTGTTACAGAAGTTATCCTTGATGCTTTGAACGGGGTGAAACCATGAGTGCGTTAACACTGATTTCAGACCCGAATACGGCGATGGCGCTACTTCCTGAGTTTACTCTAGTAGTTGGTGTTGTGCTGATGATTGTCGTGCCCAACTTAGGAAATGGTACATTCCGTTTGCCTATTCCAAATACCAACATTCGTTTGCCCTATTTCTTTGGTGGAGAGAGATTTTCTTTCAATTCAAATCCAAGAGTACCAGGCATCATCAGTGTTACAACTCTGTTGTTTTCAACATCTTTGGCACTTTGGAGTCAAATGTCAACGCCGATAGCAGATTCAAACGTCTGGTGTATTACTACAGCAGGAGAAGCGTTTGCTTCCTGTGAAGGCATGGTTGATGCAAGTTTGTTGCAGATTGATGGATTTAGTCGCCTGCTTGAAATCGTCTTCTATGGCGCTTTGATGCTATGTGGCGTTGCGATGTGGAGTCGAATGCCAGCAACTCCACGCTTCATGATTCATGCTCAGGTATTAGCCGGTAGGAGAGAAGATGAACGAATTCAGAAGTTGTTGGACAATCGCCGTCAAGTTGATTTCCATCTGATGTTGTTGATGGTAGCTCTTGGAATGTCTGTAGTTGCTCTAGCAAGCGACCTATTCGTGATGTTCATTGGATTAGAATTAGCATCGCTCTCACTCTATGTGCTTGTTGCATTCATGAAGGAGAATGAAGAAGCACCAGAAGCAGGAATGAAGTATTTCATTCTCGGCTCAGTTGCATCAGCTGTTGGTTTGTATGGTATTTCACTTCTATATTTGTGGAATGGAAACCTACAGATTTCTGACTTGGCATCAAGTTGGCAAGCGATGGAAACAATTGACCCTCTAGCATTGACTGGAATCGCTTTCTTGCTAGTGACGATTGGATTCAAGGTTAGTGCAGCCCCATTCCATTTGGCTGCTCCAGATGCTTACACTGGCGCTTCAAGCCCAGTAGCGGGTGTCCTTTCAACTGCATCAAAGGCGATGGGCTTCGTTGTCCTTCTACGCGTGTTAGTTACAATCACAATGCCAGAAAGCGGAGAAGCATTCTGGGTGCCAATCATGGGCCTTCTAGCGGCAGTAACGATGACTTGGGGTAACTTTGGTGCACTTGGCAGTGAAAATCCAAAGAGAATGCTTGCATACTCATCAGTTGCTCATGCAGGTTATCTGCTTGCAGCAGTTACAGCCCTAGGACTAAATGTTGCAAGAGAAGGTGACCATGTTGTTTCGGAATTGATTGTTGCAGCCATGTTATTCCACCTTACAGTTCTAGTTCTATTCAAACTCGGCTCTTTCCTAGTCTTCTCAATGTTAGAGAGTGAAGGTAAAGGATCAAAGTTGGAAGATTTGTATGGTCTAGCAAAGAGAGAACCACTTCTAGCGACTGCACTGTTTGTCTTCATGTTAGCATTGGCAGGTGTTCCACCACTGTCCGGTTTCCTTTCCAAGTTACTTCTTGTAAGTGGAATTGTTGATGCTACAGTTCACAGCACGATGAATTTTGATGATGGAATCATAGCAACTCTCAAATCAATTCATTGGGTGTTTTACCTCGCCCTCCTGGTCTTTTTGAATAGCGCACTCTCTCTATTCTACTACCTCAGGGTTGGTTGGGTGATGTTCTTTGAAGAGCCACCTACCAAGAAGAGATTGGTTTATGCTCCATTCTTGAGAATTACAATCATGCTTGCACTAGTTGGGACACTAGCGTTTGGAATTGGACCGTTGGCTGACCATTTGTTGACGCTTGTTAGCAATGCTGCTGAAACTTTCTTCGCTTGAAGATAGTATCTTTGCAGAAAGTTTGGTGGTCTTGAGATAAACGCCACACTGAGGCGTTGCTCAATCCCTAGCGCGTGTTGCGCCCCGCAGTGCCGCATCTAGGCGGCGAAATAACCTCTGTTTCAAGGCAGAATCCGACTGTTGAAACAGTGAGTCAAACAGATGGAAACACTGGGTCGTTTCAAGCCAAATCCAATAGCAACAGTGCGTCAACAAATTCAGTTACGGAATCCGCCACCATCCCTCTTAATTCTGGGCCGAATATTGAAACCGCCAGACAACTTGACGAAACAATGGTTCACTGGATTATGGAAGGGGCTGACACGCGCAACGATG
>JABIGF010000023.1 GCA_018650285.1 Methanobacteriota archaeon | reverse complement strand
GTCGCCCAGAAATCAATAGGTGGACCTATTGGCCACACTACTAATTTCTGGATGGGTCAATGATTCCCAACAAACTAGTTAGAGTGTGAAACTGCAAACAGCAGAAATTACCTGCTCTACTTCGTCATCCGTTAAGTGAGGGTGAACTGGAATTGATACTACACTCGCACAGATCGCTTCAGTAACTGGTAAAGTGCCCTCTTGGTGTTGTGGGTGCCCCTCATACAATGGTTGTCGGTGGCACGGGATTGGATAATGAATCCCTGTGGAAACTCCTTGCTCATCCATGTGGGCTTGGAAATCATCTCGTCTATCCACTCGCAAAACATACTGGTGCCAAGCGTGTAATGCACCTTCACGTATTGCTGGGGGGCTAGTCCATTCAAGGGATGAAAACGCCTCATTATATCGGGCTGCTATTTCGTTACGTCTTGCTACCCAGTCATCTAAATGCTTGAGTTGAACCCTACCGACAGCACATTGCATTTCAGAAAGGCGGAAATTTGAGCCAAGGAAATCGTGACGGTATTTATCTAAACGGCCGTGATCTATTGCCATGCTGATTTTATCGGCTAAGTCTTCTCGGTTCGCTAAAATTGAACCACCGTCGCCACCAACAGCCATATTCTTGCTTGGGAAAAATGAGAAGGTCGCCAAATCACCAATGCTACCAATTCTCTGGCCGTTGAGTTCGGCACCGTGTGCTTGGGCTGAATCTTCAATCAATGGGATACCGTGGCTCGTTGCGATTTCAAAAACAAGTGGTGAGATTGGTTGGCCATACAAGTGGACTGCGATAATCGCTTTGGTGGAGTCTGTAATCGCCTTCTCAACTTCATATGGACACAGCGTATGATATTCTTCCTCAACATCAACAAAGACTGGAGTTGCGCCAACTTGGTCAATACAAGTAGCGCTAGCAATGAAAGTATGTGATGGGACAATTACTTCATCACCGTGCCCAACATTGAGTAGCCGTAATGCAGCAATTAGTGCGGTTGAACCATTTGAGCAAGGGGTTCCTGCAAGGGCGCCGCAGTATGCCGCCCATTCTGCTCCAAATGCTTTGGAATGTGGGCCTTTTATCCATCTCCCTGAATCAAGAACGTCACTTACAACCTCTCGCATCTCATCATTAATGAACATTCGACCAAGTGGAATTCTGTCAGCCAATATCTCACCTTCTGAGATGCGCGGGTAGGTATTCCCTACTTGAGTGAGGCGGAAAATAGTCTACCATTCAAATAACAAAAATGCGTGACCGTTGAATTGAAATCTAAACTCCGACACGAGAAAAATAAGCAGGGGTTGCCAAGCTTGGTCAACGGCGCTGGGATGAGGTCCCAGTCCTCAGTGGTTCGCAGGTTCAAATCCTGCCCTCTGCATCAAAACACACAATATAATACTATAATTTGTCAATAAATTATTCTTTTCAAACAGTGTTGAATTGAAATAACACTCCACCTCGCGGTAAGTGGTGAACTGGTTGACAAGTGACTCAAACACACAACCCGCCCATGGCCGTCATGTATACTTAGACTATGTTGATTTCAATCCAGATGTTGATGACACGGCTGCGTGGGTACTGTCAATATTGCGAACAAGTGTGAAAGAATGTGGTGTAAAAGAAGTGCACGCTCATTGTGAAGTGTTTGATGGTGTAGAAAGCCCTCTAGGGTTTGCTGCTATTGTCTTAATTGATGAGAGCCATGTTACCGCCCATTGTTATTCTGAAAAGGGGTGGTTAGCAATTGATGCTTTTACTTGCGGAGAACACGACCCAAGTGATCTTGCTGATGCCATTCATGCGAAACTGATTGCTAGATGTGGCGGTTTGAAATTAATGAATCGTAATGTAGTAAACCGGTTTGTCCACGAAGAATTATCAGAAAGTAAGGAGTGATAGCATGGGTGGTGTGCGGGATTTTATTGACCAAAACTACCACCATTTCAACGCCGGTGCGCTTGCTGAATGTTCTCGTTCTCTAGATGAGTTTATTTCTAATGGGGGTAAACTCATTATTACACTTGCAGGAGCAATGTCTACTGCTGAAATTGGGCGTTCGTTAGCGCCCGCTATTCGTGCTGGCCTTGTACATGCTATATCTTGTACTGGAGCAAATTTAGAAGAGGATTTGTTTAATTTAATCGCTCATAATTCTTATGAAAAAATTGATTGGCGAAATTTTGATGCTGAAGATGAGGTTGATTTGCAAAAAAGAGGATTAAATCGTGTCACAGATACTTGTATCCCTGAATCTGAGGCAATACGGGTTGTTGAAAAAATCCTTTTACAAAAGTGGTTAGATGCTGAAGAAAGGGGAGAAAAACACCCACCTCATCAATATTTGTTTGATGTAATTAATTCAGATAAAATTGAATTTCAAGCTAACCCAGAAGATAGTTGGTTAGTTGCGGCTCAGGAAATGCAAATACCCATATTTACGCCTGCTTGGGCTGATAGTACCTTAGGAAATATATTTTCAGCGAGGCTAATAGATGGCACGATTTCGAGCGATAATATCATCACCACTGATTTACAAAGGATGGCCGATATAGCCGCCTGGTACCATGAACAAAATTCATTGTTAGGTATATTACAAGTGGGTGGGGGGGTCGCTGGAGATTTCCCTATTTGTGTTGTACCGATGTTACGCCAAGACCTCGGTGAAGAGGTTAATTTATGGGGCTGGTTTGGACAAATTTCCGAATCTACACCCTCTTATGGTGGATACTCGGGTGCACCGCCAAATGAAAAAATAAGTTGGGAAAAATTGGGTTTAGAAACGCCGCGGTTTGTCATTGAATCTGATGCAACAATTGTTTTACCGTTGATTTTACAATATCTATTAGAAGGATTAACACATTAAATTTAGAATATAAACAAAATTTCTAAGAATTATTCCGTTTATTGGTGTGTAGTTTCCGGATTCCGAACACTTATGGCCCTAATTGCGGCCGAGAATACGATGGAGGGGTGGATTGCACGGCGAAGGCGCAAAGCGCTGGTTAGAAACATCTCTCCGAATTTTACAAATGCCTTAGCAAATTATTTTGGAAGTGGGCCAACTGACATAGGTGCTTCAATAGAAGCGCATACCAAATATGTGGAAGCGCTAGAAAAATATGGTTTGGAAGTAACAATACTTCCAGGTTTGGCCGAACACCCTGATTGCTGCTTTGTTGAAGATGCGGCCGTTATAGTAAATGGAACAGCAATAATTTGCAATCTTGGACACCCTAGTAGAAGGGGTGAAGTGACAGATGTCAAAGAGGTTCTATCTCAAAATATGGAAATTATCGAAATGCCAGATGGCGCATTATTAGATGGTGGAGATGTTGTTTTCTATGATGATTGTTTCTTAATTGGACGTTCAACTAGATCCAATTCGGATGGTGTTAAATTTGTTGAAAATATATGCCATCAAAAAGGATTCAAAACGTTTGTTTTGGATATCCCGGCATCTACTCTCCATCTATCAACAATCTGTTCATCTCCTGCACCAGGAATATTAGTCACTGCAGAGGGACATTTGTGTCAAGAACATTTTGACGGCCTTGAAGCGGAAATCATTTGGGTTCCGAATGAAGAATCTTATGCGGCCAACACCATTGGTTTTGAAAATGGAAACGTTATGATTTCAGATGGTTATCCACAAACTGAAGAAATACTCAAAAAACAAGGATTTATTGTTTCAAAAGTAGATATGGAACATATTCGTGCGGCAGATGGTTCTCTAACTTGTTTACGATTATTCTACGAATAATTTGTTGTTAAGGTAGTAAACTACCTTGTTCTTTTCAGCGTTGGGTTCAACAGGGATATGCATTTCCGAAATACGATGCAAGGGCGGGCCCTCCTTCTTACGCTACTTTTCGCAACCTCAATGTTTGCTGGTTGCTTCGGAGGAAATGAAGAGATTATACCTGATTCAGATGACCTTGATGTTGGTGTTGCAACTCTTATTGGTGGGATTTTTCAAAATGTGAAATTCACTGCTACTGAAGATATGTCAATTTACATCCCATATCTAATCAAAAATCCTGATACTGGATTTGTTCAAAACTCAACAGTTATTGATTTAGATGCGGGCGATTCAGAACAACTTTCCATTCTCGCCCCACCAAGAGCAGAATTAGCAATATTCCTAATTGGGCAACAGGGGCGCACAGAATGGCCAACGCGTAACTCAAACATGTCGTGGAGCACGTGGGTTGGTAGTGGAGAAGCACATTCGCCATCACAGGGAGGTATTATTCGCCAAAGTGGTGAAAATACCACTCTAGACACCGTTAATTCCTCAGAAAATAACGGGGGCTCCGTTTCCTTCCAAACGGTTGGCGTGATGCGCCCTTCGGCACCTGGTTACGGACCGGATGCAGGTGGTGGTTTTGCTACAGGAATAATGAATGGCCGCACAGTATATGATAGATTACACGAAATTACCGACCCGACTCCTGATGCAACAGATGTTGATAGGAGAATGGGGTATTGGGATCGATGGGCTGGTCAAGGAAATGTTGCTTACGAAGATGCGGCGGATTACCTTGAAGCAGAATTGGAATCATTTGGCCTTGAGGTAATGACTCATCGGTTTGAATTTACAGATATATTTAGTAAACAAAATCCTGAAGCTATCAATATTTGTGGATATCGTTGGGGGAAAGTTGTTCCAGATGAGTGGTTGGTTTTTGGTGCTCACTTTGATATCGCTCCGCCTGCAAATGCTGCACTCCCTTTCCTTGACCCACACATAACTGGCAGCAGAACATATGGTACAAGAGTGGGTGCATACGACAACACCGCTGGAACAAGTATGGTACTTGAAACTGCCAAAATGATGTCTGAATTTGATTCTCGAAGAACAATGGTGTTCTGCCTCTGGTCGGGAGAAGAGGGTGGTAAGCGCGGAAGTGATTATTGGACTGACTTTTATGTCAAAGAAGACCACCCCGAGGTGACTGTAACTAATTACATCAATTTAGACATGGCTGGAGTAAATTGGCCGGGTGGAGGTGGTGCTCCGCATGGAGACCCCGCAACAACGCCTGATGAAGATGGGTATCCCAAAGACGAGGAGGTATGGCCTATGCGTGTTTACATCGGCCCTACTGAGTCATATGAAAATTTGAGTCAAGCAGGGATTGTTCGCCTTTCTGAATGGATTGGTACAGATGCTCTTGGTTTAGAAGAACAAATTGGCACATTAACTGGCGCAGGGCATAGTGAAGACACGTGGAAATATGATTCATGGGTTGCTTCCGACCGCCCAGAAATTACAATTTATGAAGATACTACTGCACGTTCAGACCACGCCTCTTTTCAAGACAATCTAGGAACAGTGACTATTGGATTTGGTGGATTGGTTGATGGATATTGGTGCTACCACCAAACGTGCGATACATTAGAAGAAATGGAAGCGTGGATGGATACAACAGGGAAAGATTACGGTGAAGAAAATACTGGTGTGACTAATTTAGTAAACAGCCTTGATTTCATTACTTGGTGGGCTGTGTATTCATTCTTCCACCTTGATGAAACACCTATTGAAAATACAATGTCGTAATTTCAAATTGTTGGGATGCCGGCGATCGTATCTAATATTCCAAAAGCGAACCCATTGAATACTGAAATAACTAATAAAATTGTGATGGCTAAAAACGCCCAAAATATTGGTTCGGACCATGTTTTTACTTTACCACCGTCTAATGGACCAAATGGCAGCATATTGAATGCGCCGAGAATAGCATTACCCCACATCCAGAAAATAATGAGGTCAGCTATTGTTTGGTGATAATAGATTGAAAGAATAAGGCCCCCACCAATTAACCCAACAAAAAATAGTATGATGTTTGTTAGGGGCCCTGCAAGAGATATGATTCCATTCTCTTTGCGCCCAATTCTTCCAGCCACCATTACTGCGCCGGGCGCCATAAAAACAAAACCGATTAAAAACGCTATAATCAAGCCAATTTTCAATCCACGCGGGTCTGCCCTAAATTCCGCCCAACATCCATAATGTCTAGCAACAAACTTGTGAGCCAATTCATGAAGCACAAACGCCGGCGCAAGTGCTAACATTGAAAATAGAGTAAATTTGAGTAAAAGTGGCAAATATATTCCAAGAGACACCTCTAATAGCCCACCCAAACCGCCAAGGCGCACCAATGCAATAGCAACTGAAAAAGCAATTGTTGCCATCGCTAAATCTTTTATTTCACGTTCTGAAAAATGAAAAAATGAACCTGTGTGTTTAGTGACTTGTGGGCCTCTTACATCAAAAAAACCTCTCAAAAATGGTTCAAAGGGGTTCGCTTCGCCTGGTTGAATTACTACACGTATGTGTTGTGATTTACCACCCATTGAATTGGAAAAATTGGGTATGTTATCATCTATCTTGTCAAACGGGTCGTCCTCAAGCCGCGATGCTCTCGGGTCCCGCGACATAGTGGGGCGAAATGTTTGGCCGCTTTGAGGGTTCGCAAACCAAGAGAGTTGAAGGGGGGTGACCACACGGTAGGGTTTGATGTCGGGTGTCAGAAGGGCGATGCTCGAAATGGGATTAGCAACGTGTTGTATTCTTTGTGAGGCCCCAGATGAGGCCGGTTCAACCCGATGTAGGGAATGCATAGGTACACACAAAAATATGCGTGATAGAGTCGCTCAATTACCTCCTGAGTCCCTTGCTAGTCAGTGGTCAAAGGAACTTTTGCAAATGTTGGCGAGACCAAGTTCATACGAACACCACGAAATTCATGGTGAATGGATGACGGCTTACGCTCAGTTGCTTCAAACGCAATCAGCAAAGCCCAAACCCACCACTCAAGAGGATATTGAAGCGGCATTTGCAACAGCCCGTAATAAACGTAAAATTAACCCATTAAGAGATATGGCAAATCAATCAAAATGGAAAGATAACGAACCAACTGCTGAAGAATTAAGTCGGCTTTCTGCTGAACTTCCTACCGATATTGAAGATGTATCAGGCATCAGAACAATCCCATCAAAAGAAATCACAAAAGCTGACCGTTCAGAGCGGCCGGGAGAAGACCACGATTTGGTCGCAAGAGTTCAAGCAAACACTTCTTCACAAGATGGGCCTGATGAACTTAAAGAAATAATGGTTGATTTGGAAGTTGGAGAAAAACGCGCAGCAAGAAAACAGTGGGAAGAAATTGTTGAGGATGTTGATGAACTCTTTAACGATGATTGATAACAATAAAACCCAAATTAATTGTGCGGAATAATGTTAAACAAAGATGGATTGCCAAAGTTATGGCTTCTGTTATTATTGGTTATGTATTATGGTTGTTTTTAGGGTGGTTAGGCATACATAGATTCTATACTGGAAATGTGATTACTGGTTTGATTTGGATGTTTTCATTAGGACTATTTGGTATTGGATGGTTTGTTGATATTTTTTTAGTACCAGGATTAGTTACGGCTGCTAATCAGCGCAATCAACAGAAAATTATTGTTATGCAAAGTCAGCAACCAGGGTTTGTAGGTGATGTCGCCCAACATGTTGGTGGGCGCGTTGTGAAACATGTGGCTACAAATGCAATAACAGATTTACTATCAGATAAGTAATGAAATTACATTATACTCACAGTATTTAATTCACAAAAGATTTTCTTTAGCATATTTTACACCGTTATTGAATATCGCCATCCCTTCACCAATCCAATCATCACCGTTCTCTTCACGCGTCCATGTGGCGCCCAACCATTTCGAATGATTTGCTTCGGGGTGGGGCATCAAACCAAACACTAAACCTGAAGGATCGCATACGCCAGCAATGTTGCGCATTGATGCATTCGGACATGTTGGGTATGGAAGTGGTTCACTAGTGGCACTAGGATACTCGTCTTCTGATTTGACATATTGTGCAACTATCTGTTGTTTATCCTCAAACTTATCAAGTAATTCAGGACTTGGTACCACGAATTTACCCTCTCCGTGTCTCACTGGTGTACGCATTCTTTGCAAACCTTTAGTCCACACACATGGACTATTATTGTTGAATTCCAACGTAACCCACCTATCTTCATAGTGGCCCGAATCGTTGAGGGTTAGGGATGCTGTTTGTTCTAAACTAACCTCATCATCACCAGGAAGTAAACCCATTTTCACAAGGACCTGAAAACCATTACATATCCCAATTACAGGTTTTCCATCTTTTACAAATTTTCTAACCTGTTCTCGAATACCAAAGCGGAGGCGATTGCCAAGCAATCTTCCACTACCAAGATGGTCTCCGAAAGAAAAACCACCCGGGACCGCCATGATGTGATAATTATCCAAATTATCTTCGCCGTTCACTAGACTATTGACGTGAACTCGGTGTGCTTTAGCGCCGGCCATCTCAAACACTGCCATTGTTTCAATATCACAATTGATTCCAAAACCGGTAAGAACTGCAACTTGTGGAATATCTACCATTCAAACATCACCCCCGTTTAGAGTTGATTGCCATGATTTCTTGAGTTCCATCATACTTGCTGTCAGGATTGTTTCTGAGCCGTTTGAAATTCTTATATCATCATCTCTACCAACTTCACCAAGGCGATAACATGTGTGCCCAGCCATCGCAGATTCGAAGGCTGTCGATTTTTCTGGCTTCACACTAACAGTAATTCTACCAAGGCTTTCACCAAATAACACACCCCAATTGTTGATTTCTTTACAGTCAGCATACATTTGTGAAACATCAATATTACAACCAGCACCAGCACCAAAACAAGCTTCTGCCAATGCTACAGCGAAACCGCCGTCACTACAATCGTGAGCACTTACAACCAAACCATCACCCATTGCTGCGGTAAGTGCGCGATATAATGCAAGATTTCGGGTAGTATCAATTTCTGGTATTTTACCACCAATGCCGCCTCCGTTTTCATCTTGGAATAGTGTTGCAAGTTCACTTGCCCCTAATTCTTGGTGTGTCTGTCCAACAATGTAAATTACATCACCGCTCTCTTTGAAATCGCTAGAAACTGCTTTTCTCACATCGTGATGATTGCCTAGCAAAGTGAAAAGAAGAGTTGGAGGAACACTAATTTTTTTGCCATCTAAAATAGCATCATTTTTCATAGAGTCTTTGCCACTAATACAGGGGAGTTGATAGGCACGACATACATCATCTAATGCTCTATTTGCCCGTACTAATTGTGCCAGTTTGTAACGCCCATCTGGTGTTTTTGGTGATTCAATGGAGTCAGGCCAACAAAAATTATCCAAACCCGCCATTCTTTCTAGATCCACACCCACACAAACAGCGTTTCTAACCGCTTCATCAATACAAGCTGCCACCATTGCGTATGCATCAATATCAGAATATCTAGGAATAATACCGCAAGATATCACCGCACCCTGTGTCTCTCCATGAATCGGCGCTATCACAGCGGCGTCTCCAGGCGCATCGTGGTCTACACCACAAAATGGTTTGATGACTGATTGAGCAATCACTTCATGGTCATACGACCTTACCCACCATTCCTTGGATGCGATGTTGGGGCGAGCCATTAGACGTGACAGAATTTGTCCTTTTTCTTGTGGATTTGTTAATGGAAAAACTACTTCTTTGTGTGTGGGTGGTGTCCATTCACTTTCTAGTTGAAGTTGAGGGACTCCGTCGTGCATGAAGTCAATTGGGAGAAGGGCTACTGTTTGCTCACCATGGGTAATGTGAAAGTTGCCAGAATTAGTAAAGGTGCCAACAATGGTAGCCTCAACTTCGTGTAATTGTGCTAATTTTTCAAACGCCGCACAATCTTTTGGACTAATGCCGAGGGTCATTCTTTCTTGTGATTCAGAAACTAAAATTTCCCAAGAGGAAAGGCCTGCTTGTTTGAGGGGTATGACACCCAAATCCACCTTAGCGCCGCCAGTTAATTCTGCCATTTCACCTATGCTGCTTGAAAGGCCGCCAGCCCCGTTATCAGTAATAACTTGGATTAATCCTTCATCACGCGCTTGAAGCAACATATCAACCATCTTTTTCTGAGTGATGGGGTCTCCAATTTGAACTGCAGACGATGGAGATTCTTCTGTCAATTCAAGGCTAGAAAATGTTGCACCGTGTATCCCATCGCTACCAACTCTTCCACCGACCATGTAGATAATATCACCAGGATGTGGTGTTTTGATATGGCTCTCACGGCCATCAGGGAGGTGGCGCGGCATTATTCCAACCGTGCCGCAATAAACAAGCGGTTTTCCTAGGTATCTTTCGTCGAATACAATTGCTCCGTTCACTGTTGGTATTCCTGATTCATTACCACCCGCTCGTACACCGGCATGAACTCCTCGAAATACCCTACTAGGGTGAAACAAACCTCCAGGTATTTTGCCAGCATATTCTGGTGGGCCAAAACAAAAAACGTCGGTATTAGCAATTGGCCTAGCGCCCAATCCAGTCCCAAGAATATCTCGATTAACGCCAACAATTCCTGTCATTGCGCCGCCATATGGATCAAGTGCGCTGGGTGAATTATGTGTTTCTGCTTTGATGCATAAACTCCATTCGGGACTCCACTCAATAACACCAGAATTATCATGAAATAAACTCAATAGCCAATCAACTTTCTCGGCAATATCAAAAGTTGGTTTCATAATGTGTGTCTTGAAAAGTGAATCAATATGAGTGTCTTCACCTGTTTCATTGTCCACATGATGAATATTTGCTGAAAATATTTTGTGTTTGCAATGTTCTGACCATGTTTGGGCTAAACATTCGAGTTCCACGTCTGTAGGAGCATTTGGATGAAGGTTTTCTTTTTCTCTTGATTCCCTTACTTCGGGGTCCCTATAATGTGCTTGGATCGCTTGCATTTCTTCTAAATTCAAAGCCAGTAGTCCTGTTTCTGAAATGTTAACTAACTCATTATCACTGACCTCTAAATCAATAATTGAAGGTGTGGAAAATTGGTTTGGTGTGGGTTCAGGGAAATCAAGATATTTCCAGTTTGATGATGTACTATCTTCAAAATTTGTAATCGCTACTCGTTCAATCATTTGGTTGTGAAGTTGGGTTGCTAACCAATCACAATCAATATCTGTTGATAATCCATAAAAGATGTAAGTCATTGTTGTTGAAATTGCTGCATCATTGGCATCGACTGGAAATAATGTCTTCAAACCATCAAGGCCTGCTTGCGCTGCGTTATCTGTAACACCGGGTTTGAAACCAATTTGAATAACCACATCTGGTCTTTCAGAAAATAGTTCTTGATTGTTCAACATTGATTCATTTACTGAACCATGTTCTATGACTGGATCACAAAATAAATCAGTAACCATTTGCTGTTGCTGCTCAATTGCCAAATCGGCTTTCACTAAATAACCAATAATAGAACGTACTTCTTTGACTTGTAATCCATGATCAGATGCCAATTGGCGGCGTATAGATTCGCCTCTTGTATCCTTTAATCCAGCAAAGGATTTGGGGGTCACTTCTACTCTTTGCAGCGGGGTTGTG
This sequence comes from Methanobacteriota archaeon, assembly GCA_018650285.1. Classification (GTDB taxonomy): domain Archaea; phylum Thermoplasmatota; class Poseidoniia; order Poseidoniales; family Thalassarchaeaceae; genus MGIIb-Q1. Next base: position 88,502 of record JABIGF010000023.1, on the reverse strand, counting down.
GCCATCACGAGCACCTCTTCCGATGCTTCCGTCTTGCCGACCGTCCATCAATGAAGCGGCTGACAGCCCTAAGGGCTGACACCCATTAAAGCACGTGTTTTAGGTAATTTCCAGTATAGGATTTCTTGTTAGCAGCAATTTGTTCAGGCGTTCCTGTCGCCACAACAGACCCACCCCCATCACCACCATCTGGCCCTAAATCTATCACCCAATCACAACTTTTTATGACATCAAGATGGTGTTCAATAACAATGATTGTGTGCCCGTTTGAACGTATTCTTAACAAAACATCAATTAATAATTGAATATCAGAAAGTGCAAGACCTGTTGTTGGCTCGTCAAGAATGTAAATCGTGTGGCGGTTAGCCGGCCGATGTAATTGTGTAGCTAACTTTACTCTTTGAGCCTCACCACCTGAAAGTGTTGTTGCGGGTTGTCCTAACCGAATATACCCCAAACCAACATCTTGTAAAGTTTTTACAATACGATGTAATTTATTGTGGCTACTAAAAAATTTACACGCCTCATTAACAGACATATCGAGAACGTCTGCAATGCTCTTACGTTTCCAAACGACTTCCAATGTTTCACGTGTGTAACGGGAACCTTCGCAAATCTCACATGTCACCCAAACATCAGCTAAGAAATGCATTTCCATTTTCACTGAGCCCCCGCCAGAACACGCTTCACAGCGGCCCCCTCGTACGTTAAAGGAAAACTGGCCCGGTTTGTATCCACGTTCTTTAGCGAGTGGGGTTGAAGCAAACAACTTACGTATTTCATCAAAGGCTTTTGTATATGTTACACAATTTGAACGTGGGGTTCTGCCAATTGGTGATTGGTCAATTACGATTACTTTGTCAATATCTTCTGCGCCGGTAATACTCTTGTGTTTACTTGGCGTTGCGTCACTACCATGTAAATCTCGAAGAAGAGTTGGGGCTAAAATGTCAGAAACTAGTGTTGATTTACCAGAACCTGAAACCCCAGTAACTGCAACCATACAACTCAATGGAAATTGAACATCAATTTCACGAAGATTGTTTGCTGCTGCACCTGTTACTTTCAACCAATCGCCATTGGGTTTTATTCGTTTTTCAGGGACAGATATTTTTCGTCTGCCAGATAAATATGCGCCAGTAACACTTTCTTCGTTAGAAAGAAGGGTTTCTAATGGGCCACTAACAAGAAGGCGACCACCTTCACGCCCTGCGCCTGGGCCCAAATCAACAAGCCAATCTGCTTGTCTCAATGTCTCTTCATCGTGTTCAATCACAAGAAGTGTGTTACCTATCTCACATAATTCTCTCAATGTTGAAAGGAGGCGTTGATTATCACGGGCATGTAGCCCTATACTAGGTTCGTCTAACACATATGTTACGCCTGTCAAACGGGTACCAATTTGGGTAGCCAACCTTATCCGTTGGCTTTCCCCTCCTGAAAGTGTATTTGAACGCCTATCTAATGTCAAATAATCAAGGCCAACTAATGCAAGAAAGCGTATTCTTGATTCAATTTCTTTCAATACTTCACGAGCAATAAATAAATCTCTTTCACCTAATTTTTTGGATTTCGAAACATACTCTGTTTTGGGTGGTGATTTATCTAATTTGGACCAGACGGTTTTATCTTGAATTCCTAATCTCCATTTTTGCAAAATAATCAATGCTTCCAACACCGTTGATTGTGATAATTCGGGTAATGAAAGACCGCCCACCGTAACAGATCTTACTGCAGGGTTTAGTTTTTGGCCGTCACACTCTGTGCAAGGTTGATCAACCATATATGATTGTAATCTGTTTCTATTTCGGTCGCTATCTGTTTCTCTGTATGTTCTCATCAATCTATTAAAGACCCCTTCCCAGGGCTTCACCATTTGATAGACAGAACCTTTTTCGCTTTCAAATTTGAAAGTGATTTCAGTAGAGCCAGACCCATTAAGAAGAATGTCTTTAGCATCATCATCTAATTGAGAATAAGGAATATCGGTCTCAAAATTATACTTTTCAGCAACTTGACACATTTGACTACGATACCAACCCGACATCATTGATGATTGGAATGGGCGTACACACCCATCCTCAATAGAGCGTTCTTCGTTAATCAAAAGATCTAGAGAAAACGCCCTATCTACACCTAATCCATGACAAGAAGGGCAAGCCCCTAATGGATTGTTAAATGAAAATATTCTGGGCGACATTTCAGGCATGAAAGCACCGTGCGTAGGGCAAGCAAATTCTTCACTATAGGGGATAATTTCGCCTTTATTTGTCTCAACAGATTTTGAACCAGAAGGTAATTTTTTACTATTTTCACAACCTGTAATACTCTCTATTGCAACGGTTCCACCACCCAATCTTAATCCCGATTCAACTGCTTCAGTAAGTCGTTGACGGTTTTCTCGAATTATTCGCAACCGATCAATTCGTACATCGATATCGTGCCGTAAATTTTTCTCTAATGTTGGTGGGTCATCAAATTCAACATCGCGCCCGTTCACTTTACCAAAGAGATAACCTTGTTCAACAAGTTGGGTAAAAAGGTCAGCGTGTGTACCTTTTCTGTTACGAATGGTAGGAGACCAAATTGCAACTGCATGTTGTTCCATACGCCAATCAATATCATCAACAATCTCTTGCACTGTTCGGCGAGCCACTTCTTTACCACATTCAGGACAATGTGGCTTTCCTACTCGAGCATATAACAATCGAAGATAATCTTGAATTTCGGTTGTTGTCGCAACCGTTGAACGTGGATTGTGTGAACCTTGTTTTTGATCTATTGAAATAGCAGGAGATAATCCCTCAATACTATCACAATCTGGTTTTTTCATTTGTCCTAAAAATTGTCTCGCATAAGATGAGAGGGATTCAACGTATCGTCGTTGACCTTCTGCATATAATGTGTCGAATGCGAGGCTAGATTTGCCAGAACCCGATACACCAGAAACAACAACAAAACGCCCACGAGGGATTTTTACATCGATATCTCGTAGGTTATGAGTTCTAGCTCCTTTGACAATAATCCAGCCATCATCAACGCGGGGACCTGTATCTTCACCACCCATTCACCCACGCCCGTGAATTGCAAGCGCGCGTTCACCGTTCTTGAATTGATGGTTGAAATAATTGTTCTGAATCATTTCAGCCAAAGTGCGTCAACAATATCTCCTGCGTTACCATTCACACCTATTGGTAACAAAGATAGGCCATTACAGTCAACCATACTACGTAAATTACCACTACCTTGATTATCTGGGACTTCCGCAACTAATTCATCATTTTGCCAAAAAATATTGAGGCGTCGTAATGTCACTTTTTTCTTTGTTCCTTTAGCATCGGAAAGTAATTTCACACGTACTTTTTCAAATAATTTGGGCCCATTGGATTTATCAAAACCACATGAATTTGAAATCCATGGAGAAACTACAGTCATGAATACAACTTGGCTGCTCACAGGATTACCAGGGAGGCCAAAAAGTGGTGTACCATTCCATAATCCAAAAAGTGGTGGGCCACCAGGTTTGATGAAAATGCGCCAAAATTTTATGTCACCTTCTTCCTCCATTAAACGGCGCACTAAGTCCCATTCACCCATACTAACGCCACCACTTGTAAGAATGCCGTCACATTCTAATGATGCTTGATTAAATATTTCGCGAAGTTGATCTATGTCATCACTAACAAAGGGGTACTTTACTGGTTCACAACCCATGCTTGACACAAGACCCACAAGTGCCGTTGTATTTGATTCGTAAATTTGACTTGGCTCTAATATATCACCTGGTTCAACTAATTCGTCTCCTGTACCAATGATTGCTATTTTTGGTGGTTTTATCACCGGGACGTCTGCATATCCCATCATTGCCGCCATTGCCAATTGTGCCGGCCCAAGCAATACTCCAGAATTCAACCCTATTTCATTTTCAGTAATATTTTCTCCTTTAATACGAATGAAATTAGGGCGGGCTTTTCCATTTATTATTACTTCATCTCCTACAACTTCACTGTCTTCTACCATTACAATAGAATCTGCTCCATTTGGAACAGGAGCTCCTGTCATAATTCGACACGCCGTACCCTTTTCAACAACAACATCTGAATCATCTCCTGCTTGCAATGTTCCAATTATTTTCAATTTAACTGGATAGGTATTACAATCAGTTTCGATAACCGCCCAACCATCCATCGCTGAATTATCGAATCGAGGGTCGTCTACTTTAGAGTGTAAAGAAATACCCAATATTCTCCCATGTGCATCATTAAGGGGTATGGTTTCAACAACTCTAGGTAAAGAATGAATTGAGGTAAGAGCAATTGCTGATTCAATGGTAACGCCCATCTCCATATCGGTGGGATAGAGACTATGCCCTTGAGTCCGTCGCCGAACATAATCGCCAAAGATATCAAAAAGAAAAAAAAATTGGAGATATTGTGGAAATTGAATTTGGGCTTCTGCTGTTCGGACTCTTTATTGTCGCCATACTCTATTCTAGTGTTGGTCATGGTGGCGCATCTGGATACTTAGCTATAATGTCATTAACTTCGTATGGAATGATGGAAAGTAGTTGGCTTAAACAACATGCGTGGTTCCTAAATCTTTTAGTTGCCGCCCTAGCATTTTATCATTATAGAAAGGAGGGTTTTCATAATATTAAATTGACTATTCCTTTTGTAATAGCAAGTATTCCAATGGCGTTTTTAGGAGGTTATTTGTTAATTGATGGTGTTGTATATGACTTATTACTTTCAATAACTTTACTTTGGGCTGCTTGGAGACTATTTGGCTCTATGTCTATTGATGAAATTGAAAAAACCGTTTTACCTACCACCCCCCAAGCAATTCCCTGGGGCGCAGGTATAGGTCTAGCAAGTGGAATTATTGGTGTTGGTGGAGGTATATTCCTTTCACCTATCATATTACTAAAAAAATGGGCAACGCCAAAAACTGTCGCCGCCACATCTGCTGTTTTTATTTGGGTAAATTCCATGGCAGGTTTAGCTGGGGCTTCTGTTTCAGGACAATTAAATTTAGATCTAAACATCTTAATTTATTTTGCTTTGGTTGTAATAGTTGGTGGAATTATTGGTTCTTATTATGGGGCAAAAATTGCTCCCGAATCTAAAATTCGTAAATTATTAATTTGCGTACTATTAATTGCGGCAATAAAGAGAATTGTTGAATTATTAATTTAATTAAAAACCAACTTCATCTTCGTGGCCACATTCTGGATGTGCACACAATACTTTGTATTTGTCCGTCTTAGGTCGAGGAATTCTATTCATGGAACCACACATAGTACATTGGTGTTCAACTTCCGTGGGTTCCTTAGATTCTGGTTCCGCACCCAAAATCCTTCCTTGGTCGGCTGTTGACCAACCTACTTTGTCAAAATACCCTTGATCCGACTTCATTTTACGGCTACGCAATGTCAACTTCATCTTCTTACGACGTCGTTTCTTTTTCCCAGGAGTTTTTTTTGCAGAGGGTTTCCTTGCCATGTTATTCAACCATTGGACTAAGCCGCCCCATATTAGATTATTCTAAAGAATATATGACTTACAATTTTCCGGTTGGTGAACTTTTGAACCTTGTTTTTCTATTTCTTCTTTCAATATTTCCTGCTTTTCAGTCTGTTCCCCATGAAATAATACAACATCAGAAGCCGCAACATCCATTGCAAAATCTACAAGTTGAGAGTGCCCTGCATGATTAGATAAAGAAAACTGGTCTACTTCTAAATTAATATCAACTGTTTTTCCAAATATTTTTAATCTTGATTCTGTCAATAATTGACGACCACCACTTCCTGATGCTTGATAACCAGTGAGAAGAATTGCATTTCTTTGATCATTACGTAATCGATTCAGGTACCAATGGGCAGGGCCACCATCTAACATACCACTTGTTGTGACAATTACATCTCCTTCAAGGGCTTTTTTTCTATCAGATTTACTAGATACTAAACGCGCCCATCTTTTGATATCTCTAAATGTATCTGGGTCTCTAATATAATTCGGATTATCAAGGTAAAAATTTAACATTCTTTTACCCATGCCATCAAAATGAACTTCTAAATCTAAATCACTATCCCAAATATACCGTAAAACATCTTGACTACGACCATTAGCAAAAGCAGGAATAAGACAGGTTCCTCCTCTTTCAACAACTTCAACAATACGATCTAATAATCTTTGAACTTCTGTCGCTCTATCGGGTTGTTCTTTTCCAGCATATGTTGTTTCAATAAACAAAATATCACTTTTTTTAGGTTTAGCCCCTTCTACACAAGGTGATGTTCGTGTATCAAAATCACCTGACCAAAGTAAATTTCTGTCACCAATTTGAATTTCCACCATAGCAGCGCCAGGAATGTGTCCCGCTGGTAAAAATCTCCATTTCCAAGAACCAACATCTGTCCATTCATTGAATGGGTGAATGATGATATGATCTAATGCTTCTTCTAAATCTCGTTTATCCCAAGGTAACGGTTGTTTTTCAATCGAACTTACTTTGTATGTATCCCGCCAAACCATTTCAAGAATATCTGCAGTTAATTCTGTACAATGTAATTTAGAACCATGAGAAGCTACTACCCAAGGTGCTAAACCAACATGATCAATATGAGAATGTGTCAAAATAACATCAGAAACAAAGGGCCCCTCTTCTGGAAAAATAGGTGGTTTTTTAGGAACAAAACCATAATCAATTTGAATACGTGTACCAGTATCATCTTCTAATATACAGCCAACATTACCAACTTCTGGCCCCCCACCCAAAAAATGATATCGAAGTTTACCTGATTCAATAGGACTAGAATCATAGCTTGTGGTTGAACCAGGAGTATAAAGAACCATGAATACTAATTATTCGGTGAAGGGAGTATTTTTTCAACCTTGGGTTAAAAAGTAAGAGTCCCCTTGGTTTCCACTGTAAAGAAAAATGTTGAATTATTTCAACAATATATCTCTTTTTACAAACCTAACCATTATGTTCTTCCCGCGTTATGACTTGAACATCTATTGTATTTTACACAAAACAAACAAATATTTACAATTGTATCTTTAACTAATTTAGTTCCACTGGAAACAAGGGGGTGGGTAGTACCTTTGAAATCTAAACCACTTCTGCCCATCATGTGCCAAGACGATCAGACACCATTTTTGTTGTTGATGAAAATTTGTGTTTTGGTTGTGCAGCATGTATCGCAATATGTCCATTTAATGCGTTATCATTAGTTGGCATATTAGCTATTGTAACCGAACCAATTTGTACTCATTGTGAATTATGTATTCCAGCATGTCCAGTATTTGCTTTATCTTTAGAAAAAACAGAGGTGTTTTCTTGAAGATCGCAATCATTTCTGGTAATTTAGAAAGTCTATTTTTATCTCATTTGTTATTAGATAATTCAAATTATAATATTACAATTTTCGAACCAAAAGCAGAAATCGGTTTTCCAACATCTGGTTCTGGTATATTAAAAAAAGGAGAAATAATTAATTCAAAAATTACATCTTGGATTCCAACATTAACTATACAACCTAATATTATTAAAGAAAAAGGATATTCTTATCGACGAGATTGGTTAGAAAAGGACCTTTCTCTTTCATTGTTATCTAAAGAAGTTAGAATTTTAGTAAAAACTACCATAATTTCTCAAACAAAAAATAATCTTGAATACATTAGTAGTAAGGGAAAAAAAGAACATTGGCAAGGAGATATTATTATTGATTTATCTTCAAACGAAAAATCTGATGAATTATTTGGTGTTATATCTGAAAAAGAACAACCAGATGGTTGGCAACGTACAGATGGAACCTGGGAAGGATGGTATCAAATAATTCCTGATGAAATAATACCAATTCAATTAATTCAAGCCCGTTCAAACATATTTTTTGAAAATACGATTGATAGTGCATTCGAAATCGCCCAAAATATTTTCAATACTTTTGAAAATTGTTAATGTAGGGGTAATCCCCAAAGGGGGGTGTCTCTTCACATAGGTTAATGTCCACCTTTTCAAAGGCCGACCTTTTAGATTATATTTTGAATAATTCATCTTCAAGACACATAATTTTGATAGATCCAGATTCTCAAACAAGCGAAGAAGCTGCAGAAAGATGTATTGCTGCTGTAGAGGCTGGTAGTAGAATGATATTTGTGGGAGGCTCTACAGGAACAGATAGTAATAATGTTCATGAAACAGTATCTTCAATACAAAAATCTCTAATATTTCATTCACTTAATTCACCTTCTCCCAAACCAAATTTTTGGAAAATTCCTGTAATTCTTTTCCCGGCTGCTGCAAATGCATTTTCTTCAGCAGCAGATGGAATAACATTCATGATGTTAATGAATAGTACTTCACCAAAATTTTTGGTAGAAGAACAAATGAAAGGAGCCCCTGCAATAAAAGAAGCGGGTGTAGTACCAATTTCAATGGGATATGTTGTTTGTGCCCCAGGTGGTAAAGTAGGTGAAGTTGGTAAAGCAAACCTAATCCAAAAAGACGAAATTGAAAAAATAAAAGCATATGCAATTTGTGCCGAATCTTACGGTTTTTCCTTACTATATTTAGAAGCGGGAAGCGGGGCCCAAGAACCCGTTTCTCTTCAATTAATTTCTGCTGCTAAAAGTGTTACAGACATTACAATAATTGTTGGTGGTGGTATTAGGGATGGTGAATCCGCCCGTTTAGCAATAGAAGCAGGAGCAGATTGGGTAGTTACGGGTAATTTGACAGAAGGATTTTCAGATACCCAAGAACTTCAAACAACACTTCAAAAATTTATCACAGAAATGAATTCATGAAATTATCATTGAATGATAAAATCATCCTTCAAGATCATCAATATCTTTCAATGCAGGGGCAGCAGAACCACCAGGCGCATTCCCCGCTCCTGGTTCTGGTATTGAATCATCATCTTTTATTCCCAATACCTCTTTTCTTGCTTTTACTTGTTCATGAGAACGCAATACACCTAGAGAATCTTGGAAAGCACCACTTACTACTTCTCTTGTTCTTTCTGATTTTCTCAAACCATCAACTTCCGAAGCCATTCTTTCATGAATATCTTCCAAACTCTTTAGTTCAGCAGTTCTATCAGCTAATCCCCCTTCAATATCACCAATAGTTAGTTGCATTTGTTGTATTCTTTCGTCGCGTTCGAATACTTCACGATGAAGACGACGTTCTCTTCTTCGTAATGCTTCATATTCTCGGTTTCTTTCTAGAAGTCGCCTTTTCAATTCTTCAATTTGTTCAACCAAATAATCATGTTCCGCTGAAATAGAACGAGGACCATCCATCATTCGCTGCATTTGTCCTTCTAATTCTTTCAATCGCAAATCACGTTGTTCAAGTAATGATTTAGTTTGGTCAATCATTTCTCGGAGTTTATCACGTTCTTCTGCAACAGTATTATTTTCTATTTGTCCCGCTTCTATTTTTTGATGAGCATCTTCCAATTCTCTGTTTAATTGTCGCACCTCATCAGCAGTAATTGAAGTTAAACCGGCTTCAGCCGCTTTTTCTAATGCATTAACTAATTGATCTAATTTTGCTTCTAATTCTCCAATAATATTAGTTTGATTTTCTACTGTTTCATTCAAAGAGGTTTCATTTCGCTCTAATTCATCAATACGAATAGCCCCAACGGATTTTTGAATTGCATCCTTTTCTCTTCTTGTGTCATCCAACATTCTTTCTAAATGGATAATTCTTGCTTCTCGCTCTCTAAGATCTTCTTCTGCTTTCATTAATCGAGCCCTCTCAGGGGCGCCCAATTCATTTCTTTCAGATAGGTCTAATTCTAGAACACGATTTGTTTGATTCGAAGAAGCCAGTTCTTTGTTTGCTGCAGCTAGTTCTTCCCAAGCAGTAATTACTTCATCAACAAGTTGTCCGGCATCATAACCAGACAACATTCCAGCCAATGCGGCACGGTCAACATCACCCCCCATTTCGGCGTTTCCATTTGCAGTAGATGACGGCCCCATACTCAATCAACATCCCTATCGTGCAAGAACTACTCTTGAACCTTCACCTTGATGAAAGTCAAAGTAAGCCATTATTGGCTTATTTTGTAAATCGCCGAATCATACTCAACTAATTGCAGTATATTGGTCATCAGGCATAACCATCGAGAGTTTTAGAGCACCATCAGCGACTCGAATCATTGGGTCATCTGCACACCAAACTCGAACATCACCGATGTCAGCGAGTTCGTCAGCAAGTCGGTCAGCAACACCATCTATTAGCGAGCCTCCACCAGACAAAATGATATTGTTTCTAAGAAGTGTTTGATATTCTGGGTCAGCACCCGCTACAATTCCCTTTACTGCTCTCACAATATGTGGGATCATTTCTTCGCAAGCAATTTGTACTAAGTCTCCGACATCAACAACCTGCTTCTTTCCTTCAACAGATAATTCTACCATTTGTTCGCGTTCTTCTCCACCAACATATGAAGCCACTTCTTTCCATTGACGTACCATGTCTTTGGTAAGTTGTGCTCCTGTAAACTTCTTTCCGATAAGTTCCATTAATCGCATATCAATCCAATCGCCGGCTTCTGGGATTGTAATTTGGTCTTCATCACTAGGGAAGGTTCCGTAAATACGAGCGATATCAGTGGTTCCAGCACCAATATCTACTACAATACTTCCACCAATTTCATCTAATCCAAAAGCTACAGCAAATGGTTCGCTAACGACCATAATAGCGTTAACTTGACCACGTAGAATGCTTACTAGATTGCTTTTATCAACAAATGAAATGTGTGATGGTGAACAAATGACACCAAATACTTCATCAAATTCTTCAGGGTCTACAGCTTCAACAAGATGAGTAACAAAAGATTTAGCCGCTGCCAAATTATTTTCATCATCTTGTGCCACACCAGCCGAAAGAGGATAATACAAGTTGCAAGCCAACTTATTTTTCAATGCTTCAGCACCAAACAATGTATCTCTTTTCAAAAAGTTCCGCGCGATTGGATCCTTTGGTTTACCAACCACTGTCTGAACACTTTCATTCGTTCCATTCGACGAAGATATTGTCGATTGAAATGTTCCTAAATCAATTCCGATGTATAATCTCTCACTCATCATCATCACCCGTATGCGGTGCTACCGCTGTCGTCAGCGAGTGGCCTTCATGGTTTGAAGGTTCACATTCGTAGAATGTTCCTTCATCACCTACTACGGCCTTCCATTTATTCATTTCAATAAAGACTAATGATAGTGCAACAATCAAAATTATACTACCTATAATAATCCAATTTATTTTGCTCAATTCGTCACCCTGCGTCCCATTTTCTTCATCTTGATATGGGGTAATGCTCCAAGGGGTACTTGTCTCAACATCTTTGCGAACAACCCCCTTTACAGCAATAGCGAAACCTATTTTTTCACCGTTTAACCCAACAACATTTTTTTCCGGACCAGAATTAACATTTTGACCCACGATTGTTATTGTTACGGAATCAATTCCAACCAATAATTCAGCATCAATGTGGACGCCTTCAATTGTTTCGATTTCATCACGTATTTGTTCATTAGAAAAATCGTTTCCTAGGATAACAGTCCCATTAGGTAAAGTAACAACCAAATCCAAATCATCTCTAGAATCAATATTTGCTTCTGAATTCCAAACCAAGCGCACGTCCAAATCCTCATTTTCCATTAATGGCATATTCCAAACAATTTCATCGCCCGTAGATACAAAGGGTCCCGCGGCCCCCTCTCCTTTCCAACGATGTTGTGATACAGAATCAAGCGAATCCCCATCAACCCATTTAGAAACCAATTCCTTCCATTCATTATTATTCAGTCTAAACGAATCATGGATCCAAATGTTTGTTGTAGGGTCCACAGTTGAATTATTTAACTCTTGATTAAGATAATTGAAATCAACTAAATTAGAAAGATTTACTCTCCCCCACCCCTGTTGATTATCGGGCCCTTGGCCCAACATCAATTCGGCCTGCCTTCCCCCTTCAAGCGAATCTCCACTTAGTGTCATCAGTGCTCGAATTAACGGGCCAGACGGAGTAAAGCCGTCACCCAATAGGACATTTCCTTGTGTTAAATTTTCATCAATAGTTTCAGCCCAATCTGGACGTAATACGTTGGTTGAAACAATAGTGGTGCTTTCATTACCCAAAAACCAACCCGTTTCAACCATTTGTTGAACTACAGCGGCGATTGCTGCAGCCTGCGGTGTTGCCATCGATGTACCAGTAGAGCTCCTAATCTCATCATTGTAAGAATCGTGAATACCATCTGCTTTGGCCGACATAATATGTTCACCAGGCACAACTAATGTGACCCCCATTCGTCCTTGTTCAGTTTGTTGTCGCGGCGAAAGCGTCCACAAATCATCACTTCCATCTGTTGCGCTTACACCAACAGAAACAACATTCAACCCATTTGCAGGTTCAAGCACCTCGTCTCCAGTGTTACCTGGAGCTACAAACGAGACAGACCACGGAACTTGGTAGAGCCATGTATCAAATTTACTAGTGCGCGCCGTATATGCGGTGCTATCATCACCCCACGAGTCGGAACGAATAATTCCACCATGTCTATTTGCATCCCAAAACAAATCACCTATTTCAGGAATATGCCAACCATCTTCGTCAACCACATCTTCAACGACGAGGCGCGCTCTATGTGCTACTGATGTTCCCTCACCGGGAGTGGCGTTAACCCAATCTCCGCGCCCCTCTGCGTCAACTTCCCAAATAGAACGGCAAACCAAACTTCCCGCCACGTGGGTGCCGTGGCGATAGTTTTCATCTCCAGGAGAATCCCATTGGTCGATCGATTCATTAAGAAAAATAATTTTTCTATGGTTTTCTCCAGGTGTCCCAGTCGCATTATTCCATTCACTACCCGACCCACCAGGTTGAGTCGCTTCTCTGAAACAGGCGTGATCTCGATCTATTCCCGAATCAGCATTTGAAATAACAACTCCACTCCCATCTAAACCCAACAACCACGCGGGTTGGGTGGTCATATTGCCACTTTGCATAATTGCGGCAGCAACATCGTTTCGTCCTGTTGTTTCTAAAATAGGCTCAACCCAATGAATTCCGTGCATGATTTCAACATAATCCCACCATATTGTAATTGGTGTATTGGGTTGAATAACTAAGATTGTTGATAGAGGGGAATTTTCTTCCACAGAGAAAACAACCCTTGGATTCAAATTTATTGAATTTAAATCATCAATAACCACCTCAATTATTGAGGGGGCTAATCGTGGTTCAAGAATTACAAAATAAGATTCATAATCATTTATTTTTCCTCTATATTGAGTTATACTTTCTGGTATATTATATTCTTCAATTGGGCCCCATACTAACATTTCAGTTGCAGAAAGTTGTCTTAATGGTTGCATATTTTTTGAAAGAAGGTATTGCCACCCCTCACTATCCCATGGTGTAGATGATTCAACTATAATTTCACCATTTATTTGACCACTTTCTTGTGGCATCGGCGGTAGCGGAAGAATAAGGAATATTGCCAGAATAACCGCTCCGGAGCCCCTGTTCATGTCCCCTTCACCTCCCATCGCGTTTAAGACGACAACCCAAGTCGGCGGCTCAATGAAGGCTTACCGTGTAGTGGGCGAGTTCCCCAATGGAAAAGTAACCCAGCAATTTCTTCAAGATGTTGTGGCAAGCGATGCAGACGATGCGCAACACCGTGTTGAATCAACCTTGGGAAGTCGACATCGTGTTAGTCGAAGAGCAATCAAAATCAACAGTGTTGAACAAATCAACCCTGCCGATTCAAAAGAAGCAAAAGTAATTTCGGCGTTTCGAGATGGAGCGGCCCCCGCCCCAGTAGCTACTGAAGAAGAATAATCATCTTTTTTGGTTAATTTTTGCAATGATAGTCTTTGCGAATGCTGCTTGATTTTTCTTTGAAGAATATTCATTTCGTTGTTTTTCTAAAGCAGCAGTTCTCATTTTTGAAGAATCAAGATCATATTCATCAATGATTTTAGCCAATTCAATGGCTGAAAAATTTGGTTGTAATATAAATCCACAATCATTAGTTACAATTTCTGGGCATCCTCCTACAGATGTTGCAATCACTGGTATTCCGTTTGCAAACGCTTCCATAATACTGACTGGCAAACCTTCACTACTTGAAACATTGATAAATAAATCAATGGGATTATTTTGATAATATTCTAATACATCTTGGTGAGGTAATTGCCCCAAGAGATTAATTTCAACATTATTATCCAACCCCACCATACTTTGTTTCACGATATCGAGACATTCTCCTCCACCGATATGTGTCCAAATTACTTTTCTTGTACACATTTTCAAACCATCTGGAATCAAGTGCACACGCTTCACTGGTACCAATGTAGAAACAGAAAGCAACCTCAGCATCCCATCTGTTGAACCTTCAACAACATCTCCATTATCAACCCCCAATCTTCCCACAAAAATATTATCTTTTTTCGAGGGAAATTTATTGACGAGGTAATCAACACCCGCTTCAGAATCGGGAAGAATACCATCAAGATTTTTTAGAGTTGTAGATTGAAGTGGCAAGTGTTTCATATTTTGCCTTTCAGAATAAATATCTCCACCATGCCCCCGCGAGAAAGCAACAAGGTGTTGATTACGCCGCTTCAACTCTGCACAAACAGAAGCACCCCGATTCAACCAAAAAGAGGCACAAGCATCAACATTTTTCATATCAACATTTTTCATTATTTGGTCACAGATCAATTTTACTTGAGCAACTTCACCAATAATATTCCGTGGTTTGAAAGGTTTAGAAATTAAACTTTCTTTAGTACAAACCAGAGGCCTAGAAAGACCCCCCATTAATCTTGAAATTGAACCCCTTGTGCCCCATATCCCCCATATTTCATCTCTTAATTTAGTCAAAACTTCTACGTTTTCTGGGTATTTTCTAGGTGGGCGTTCTCTATCAATATTTTCAGCTAGTGGTAATAGCAAAATCTTTTCAAAATGAGGAGCCAAGTCTCGAATTTCACGTGTTAAAAATGATTCACCTGGGTGAAACGGCCACCTATCTGTGAGATAAAGAAGTACAACCACTCAATCATCTCCGCCACGGTTTGTTTAGCCACCGTTCAATCTCTCCGATGTGTTCGGGGGTTTTGAGACCAACGACCTCTTCGGGGTCGGCGATGGCAATACCTTCTACCCCCAACTTCATTTCAAGACACCCCTTTGTCATCTCGTTAGGAAAACCCAATTCTCCAGAATTTGTTTTGTAGACATTATTTTCTTCATCAAAGAGTTTTGCATGTAGGTTGGAAAGAACTTTCTCAAGTGCCACCCTACTCACCCAATATCCCCCAACATTAGTTTCCCCAAATGCAGGCATTTCGACACCATCTAGATGGGTTTCAATTGAACCAATTACCACCCCGTTTGCATCGCGCAGCAATGGCGCATAGGGATTTTCACGCAAAGTAGTGGGTAGAGTAAATCCAACACCCTTTGATTGATGGTAGGCTAATGAAGAAACGATGGTTTTACTTCTGACAAGTGGTTGAGTTCCAAAGGAGACATAAATTTGTTCAATTGGCGACAATAGTTCATCGAGTGCACAATATACAGCATTCCCCGTGCCTAATGCATTATGTTGAATTACAATTTTCACATCCAAGCCATCCAACGCATCAACATATTCATTTTTTCTTTCTGGTGGAATTACAATAATTATTTGAGAGAAATCTAAATCAGAATCAAGTAATTGACTTACTACCAATTTAGTTGATGGTACACCATTTAATTTTAACAACGGTTTGTGGGTATCGATACCCTGGTCTAACATTCTAGTCCCCTTTCCACCGCAAAGCAAAACCGCAGCAAGTGGTGGCATTTTCTCATTAATTGGCATCAACGCTTCAACATCAAGAATGGTTGCCGCATCACCAGCAGAACAATCTAACAAACGTTCTTTTCCAAGTGAACTGAGATCAGAACCTCTTTCACTAAGAATCAATAAATTCCCACCAAAACCAGCCCCCATAACTTTGATTCCAAACACACCAGGAATATCTTTTGCTTGCATAGCAAACGAATCCATCAATTCTGTTCTAATGCCATACAATTCACCCGCATCAACCCATGCTTTATTCATTATATTTCCAATATCTTGGATAGTACAATTTTCGTTTTGCAAACAATTTTGCATTAATTTACTTCTTTCAAATTCTTTCATAGCAAACTGAAATCTATCAGCAATTCTAATTTTGAAATCTGATTCAAAAAGAGCCGGATACAATTTTTGAAAAGATTGAAATTCATTTGGCCAAGTATTTCTTACATCCTCTTTTGACATTATGTTTGGCAGTTTTTCTAATTCATGGGTCCAATTTTCATTCCATTGATTCGGCAATAATCTCGGAACAATTTCTCTAGCAACAAATGAAAGTTCATTGAAAGCCATCAAAATTTCTCCACCCTTTTCTGAAGGGTGGGTGTATAACATGGTGAATTTTCCATTTGCGATTTCTTTTGGTAAAGGAATAATTTCGTTTGTAAAGGGATTGAAAGTCAGTTTTAGTGCTGCATTTTTTTCCCCAAACATCATTGTTGCATGATCCATCATACCCCCACGCGTACCACAAAACCATTCTGCTTCTGCTGTATTCTGTGCCATTTTTAAAGCGTCAATAGGCAAAGAATTTGCCAATCTAATTGCAAACATTCCACACGTAGCTAGAGCCGAGGAAGAAGAAGCGCCAGAGGCAGGAGGTATTGTTGATGAAATTGAAATATTAAATCCACAATTTATATTTTCAAACATTTGACAATATTTGATAGAACCAATAATGTAATTCGACCAATGAGAATCTTTACTACCATTATTTTTTAACCAAGATAACCAATCATTAGTTTCAGGTACATTTTCTGAAATATCAAAATCCCACGGTTGAAATTTTGTATTATTTGAGTGACAAGAGACAAGTTCGTCATCCCTAGGCCCAATAATTGCAATCATTGATTGCGAATCACTAGCCATTGTGATCAATTCGGGAGTAAATCCGAGCCAGTAATCGGTGTGGTCAGCAGCTAAACAAAGTCTTGCAGGGACCCTTACAACCCATATTGGCCCGATGCCAAATTTTTGCTCATATTCTCTAATTGCAGAAACCACTTGTCCGTCTTTTTCTTTCAATAAATGGATGATGGTTGTTGAATTTCTTGCACCCACCATCAAGTAGCACCTCTTACAGCATCAAGCGATTCGTCAATCATCTCATCAATAGCCCACACCGGTTCCCAATCAACAATCAATTTCAAGTCATTATTGTCTACCCAACCTGACAGTTCAAATTGAGCCGGTTCAACATGAACAATTTCAGATTCAGTTTTTTCCATTACAATTTTTGCAATATCTAACACACATCTGGGCGACCCCCCACCCACTGGTAGGATGACATTTTCATTAATTGGTATAATTTCAAGTAAACATAACAGAAGATTAACCAAATCATCAATATGAAGACAATCTTTGATTGCCCCCCCCTCGCCCATTATTTTCAATAAGCGGTTAGCTGATTGTTGAGCAAACGCACCAATCAATCCGCGCGGAGACCCATCTAAACCAACACCTTGTACACTTGAACACCTTAAAATTACAGAGTTATATTTTGAATTCACAAACTTCTTTTCCATCTCTACTTTACCTTGGCCATAACCATCTATTGGCCCGATTTCAGAATTAATTGTAAAAGAATCAATACCGTTTGGGTATACTCTGATAGATGATAGTACAATAAAATTCACATTTTCAATTAAGTCTGCTATTTGAATTAATTTTTCTGCCAAATCAGAAGATTCTTGTTTTATCCTATCTTGTTCATTTACATCATTTGAAGGAGGTGGATTTGCTAGGTGGATAATAGTATTACAACGCCTATTTTTCAATAGATTTGCAATATCATCACAATTTTGATTCCGTAAATCAATAGCGATTCCTTCACTTCCTAATTTAGTCATTAATTGAGTGCCTATAAATCCGGTTGCACCGGTAACACCAATCATAATCTCACATCAATCAAGACCAAGTGCAACGACACATTCTTCGATATGCTTGGATAGTTCTTCATTTGTAAATTCAAGTCCCGTACTAGAATTATATTCTGTTAAAGTTACTTTTGCTAGATCAGAAGTGGGTTCCCAATTACCAACAGGCGGGGCGACAATATAATGTGATTTTGATTCCCAAAGCCGAGCAACTTCATCAGTAGTAACTAAGTCTTCATGTAATTTTTCAGCACGTACAAGCCCACGCTTTTCAATATCAAAACCATTCAATGCAAATGGCATATTAGACATAACCGAGAGAAGTTGCTTTAGGCTAAAAGCTTTCATTTTCAAGACAAATATTTCTCCACCCGAACAAATATCGACAGCATCCAATACTAATGTTGCAGCATCCGGAATAGGCATTGCAAAGCGTGTTACATCTTCATCAGATATCCAAATAGCACCCCGTTCTCGAATACCTTTTACCATTGCTGGGATAACAGAGCCCCGGCTTCCAAGAACATTGCCAAAGCGTACACAAGCACATTTTGTTGTGCCAGTTAAGTTGCCATCAATTGTCAATTTTTCAGCAACATATTTTGTCGCACCCATTGTAGATGTAGGTGCAACCGCTTTATCAGTAGAAATACTCATCATTACTTCGGCACCATGTTGCTTTGCCATATCTACTACATTTTGTGTACCTAGAATATTTGTTTTGACCGCTTCTGTAGGATTTTGTTCACAAATCAACACATGTTTCAATGCAGCAGCGTGAATTACAATATCAATTCCACCCACAAACGCTCTAGACAAAGCTTCCCTATCGCGCACATTTCCAATAACAAAAGTGATATTTTCATATTGTGATAATTCTTGTTGGAAATAGAAATGTTTTGAGTCGTCGCGAGAAAATATGACTATATGTGCAGGAGATCGCTGTAACAATTGCCGTACAATTTCAGAACCGATTGAACCAGTACCACCCGTTACTAGGACGCGACTTCCCTCTATACGCATGTAACCACTCTCCAATTATCGGAGTTTCGGTTTTAGTTATGGAGATAACCCCTAATTAATATCATCAATTATTCATTAATTCTATGGCGACGCCTTCTTGAGCCTTGAGCGCGCCGATATGGTTGAGGGAGGGTCATGGGCGACGCTGTTGAATTGCAAAGAATAGCACGATTAGTTGAGATGAACCGACAACACCTCACCTCTCTTGGTGAACAAATAGAACGGTTGAATCACGCATCAGAGGAACACCGTGACGTCATCGTGGCACTCAAATCGTTAGATAACGAATCTTCTCAAAGAGTAATGATTCCTTTGGGTTCAGGCGCCCAACTTGTTGTAGACCAGCCAGAGAACCCTGGTGTGGTTATTGATATTGGTAGCGGTATTCAAGCAGAACGTAGCGTAAGTGAAGCGGTTGAAATATTGATGCAACGCGTGTCAAATATTGAAGAACTCATTTCAACTCTTCAATCTGAATTCAATAATATCGAAGAGAAGGTGAAAGAATTAGCATCTCAATTCACAACACAAGCCGAAGCATTAGAAGAGGCTGAAAACACCCCTCCAAATGAAACCAAACAGGAATCAGACGAAACAAAACAACCGGAAAAACGCCGTCGAAGAAGCCTTTCTGGTGAATTAACATTAGATGATTGAGGTGATTATGTGGGCTTCTTTGACCGTTTCAAAAAACGCGTAAAGGAAGTCGCCGAGGAAACCGACCTCGATTCATTAACTGTAGAAGAAGATTCAGATGAGGCACAAGAAGCACTTGCAAAAAGAGAACAACATCTTCAGCAACAAGCAGCGCCTGTTGATATGATTACAACAGCCCCAAGCACAGAAGATGAATGGGAATCTGTTGAGGAATTAGATGCGATTTCACCAATTCAAGAAGAAGAAGAATGGGATGATTGGGACGACGACCCAATAGCAGAACCAATTTCACCATCAATTGATAAAAAAGAACGAAAACGTCTGGAAAAAGCAGCCAAAGAAGCGAAAAAAGAGCGTAAAAGATTGAAAAAGCAAGGTTACGATATTGACCAAGAATTACGCCCAGATGGTTCACGTGTTGACTTACATGTTATGCGTTCAACTACTGGAAGAAAACTTGTAGAAGTCAAGAATGCACCGCGCGGTTCAACTGGCCCAACTTCTGTAGAAACTGATACAGGAAAAACTCTCGAAATAGATCTTGGCGGAGGCGTGGTCGAAAGTGGTGGAAAAATTATCAAGGGTGGCGAAGCATTGAATATAATGCTCGACGAACTTGAATTAGTTCTATTGGAATCAGACATGGGCCACGCTTCAATCGTTGAAGTAATCGCTGCTTTGAGAAACGAATTAATTGGCAGCCGATTAAGAAAGGGAGCCGACCTTTCAAAAGTCATCGAAGCGTCTCTAAAAAGAGCGCTCCGTACTCTTCTCCATGCAGGATATTGGGATTTTGATGCGACAGTAGATTCATTACTTGCGGCAGGCGATTTACCAGTAGTAATTATGATGGTTGGAGTTAATGGAACAGGTAAAACAACAACAACTGCAAAAATAGCTCATCGTTTGAAAAACAAAGGCAGAAGAGTTGTTTTGGCCGCGTCTGATACCTTTAGAGCAGGGGCGATAGACCAGTTGGAAACTCACGCAAAGCGTCTTGACATTCGTTGTATCAGTAGTCAACGCGGTGGTGATGCGGCCGCTATAGCCCGTGACGCGATTGAACACGCTAAAGCAAGAAAAATGGAAGTAGTCATTGTTGATACCGCTGGACGTATGCAAAATAAATCAAATCTAATGGAAGAACTTCGTAAAGTGCATCGCGTAACAAATCCACACCTAGTATTGTTCGTAGGTGATGCTTTGGCTGGTAATGATGCAGTTGAACAAGCAAAAGAATTCCAAAAAATGCTGAAATTTGACGGCGCAGTGCTTTGCAAATTAGATACCGACGCTAAAGGAGGCGCGGCCCTTTCTATCGCACACGCAACTAGCCGACCAATTGTTTTGGCAGGGGTTGGTCAAAATTATGAAGATTTGAAACAATTTGATCCAGATTGGTTAATAGAAGAAATATTCACATGAAAAAGGTGTTAAAGATGGCAGGAGATTTTTTACAAAGCGAAGAAAGTCAACAATTTTTTGGTTTGATTCAGATGTTACAGCGTTCTAGTTTAGTGGCTTTAGGTAAAATGCCAGACCATGAAGGGAAACACGTAGTAAACATCGCTGAAGCAAAAGCGGCGATTGATTTAATTGCAGTATTACAAAAGCGTACTGAAGGCAATTTAGACGAAATAGAATCAAAACTTCTTCAAGGAATTGTCACAGAAATGCGCATGATGTTTGTTCAAGCACCGCGCGATATTGCAGAAAAACAAGCAGAAGAAGACGCATCAGAAGAATTGAAGAAGACTTTCACAGAACCGTCACAAGCGCCAGCAGAAGTGTTGACAGATAACCAAAATTCCGAAGAGGAGTGAAACCGTTTCCTTGATGTGCGAAACAATTGTGGCGATAGAGGGGGGGGAGCCAATGGTACGTGTAACAGAGGTCACTAGTGATGAAGCACCACTAGCCCTTCTTGTAGATAATAATGAAATGGCAATTTACCGAATGCACGAGGTATTACGCCAACGTGATTATCGTGTTATTGAATGTAAAGACGGCGACAAAGCTGTTGATATTTTCATTTCTGAAAAGCCCGATATAGTGGTTATTTCACTTGATATACCCGGTTTAGATGGCCACGTGGCTGCCTTAGAAATGCGGGAATCACGCAATGAAACAAGAATAATTTTTACCACACCACGTAACAAACTTGGATTGGCAAAAGATGCAGCATTTAGTGCAGGTGCTGTGGCCATCCTTGAGAAGCCCGTAAGTAATTCAGCCGTCGATGAACAATGGGATTCAATTCTTGGCCCAATACCCGAAGCCCCGGGATTAGAAGACTTAGATACTCTTTATCCAGATGTTGGTAGTGAAGTAGAAATTGAAGAAATAATAGATTTTGGCGACCTTCCTCTTCCACCACCTCCTGCCCCAGGTGCATTACCTGCTCTTGCCCCTCCTCCAAGACGAAAAAAGCGGGGCAGAGGTCTCCTATTTTTTGCAATAATATTGTTTATTGGCGCCGCTGGTGCAATTTTTTACGGCTTAAAAGAGATGAATTATCTTTAATTTAATTCATTCAATATTTTTGGTTGTGGTGACGGAAGCATTTGTTGTTGTGGTGAATTCAAAGCATTGAGTGGAACTAGTTGTACTGGAACGTATGGTACAACAACCGAGCCAGCAGGTGCAGCAGTCGTTCTCTCTACTTTGTGAGATACACTACTGAGTAATCCTGGGTCACAAGCAGCAATTCTCGCATCTAATTGACTATGGATCCAAACCTGCCAACCAGCAACAATTGCCAAACAAATTGTGATGGCAGCAGCGACCAACCAAAGCACAAAGTCGCCCTCACTCATAGAAATTCAACACGTGGCCTTTACTGTCAACCTTCCGCTTCAAAGACCACTACGTTGAAGTAAAGCCTTCCAAGAAACATCAGCATAGGATTTCGCAGCCTCTGTTGGATTATCGGCACGATGAATTCCACTTCCTACAATGATTCCATCAGACCCTGCTAGGACAGCTTCAGTGGGGTCTCCATATCGTTGTCCAAGTTCAGCATCTCCTGTGACTAGATTCACTCCTGGCGTCCAAATCATTTTGATTCCACCCACTTTTTGTCGTAATTCTGCTAATTCATTTGCTCGTGAACCATTGCCGATGAACCCAAAACATGCAGGGTGTTCTTTTCCCGCTTCAACTACAGCATCAGTATAGCCTGGTATTTCCAAAAGATTGCCAGCACTACTCATCTGAGCAAGTAAGAGAACCCCCCCGTGACGGCCCACATTAGACCACCCTTCAGCCATTCCATCAAGAACAGATGGTCCAGAGATTAAGTGAGCAGTCATCAAATCAGCCCAAGAGCGAGAGTCATATACTCCACCCATTTGGTCTCTAGCAATTTTTCCAATATCACCATGTTTCCTATCTTCAAATATTAGCATATCAGCATCTTTTGCCTTTTCACAAAATTCAGTCCAACTCTCAGCAGTCCAATCTTCAACTAAGTCAACGTGAGTTTTGAGTGCTGCTACATGCGGGCTAACGTCCTCAAGTAATTGAGTTAGGCTAGCCATGGTGTAACGGTCAGCCGCTAAGACAACCATACTTTGTTTGCTGACTACAGTTTCCATCCATCTTCTTGCCAAGGGATTTGGGTTAGCATTCCACCGCTCCCCCCACACTTCATTCGGCTGCATTAAGAGAAGCGGGGGTGGCGCCACCCCTCAAAGTTTGCTTATGCCCAACCGTTGTCTTTAATCGGCGGAATAGAGTCAATAATCGATTCACTTGGTTGACGAAAAGTCATGTTCAACTCCTGTATTGCTGGTGCAGCATCAAAAGTGCAGTGGCGTTTCAAAGAGGAACGGGCCCATTTGATACTTATTTTTGGATGAAATAATGCAGCAATTAAACACACAGAGTAAGGAAGAACTCCTTTTGGCCATTTTCTTTCAGGATATGCTCCCCTCAAAATGTCAGCTACGTCTTTCATCCACATATCGCCACCAATTACCAAATACCTTCCACAATCTTTCCCCTCAGTTAATGCTCGTACATGAGATTCTGCAACATCTCTTACATCAACAATGTTGATATGAACGGGGAGAGATTTTGGCATCGTACGCTTATACAACGCTTCTATGTACGATAGACTTCCACCCAAATGTCGCTTTGATAATGGGGGACCAAACACCACACACGGGTGAATAGTGACAAGCCGAGGGCGATTACTTTCATCTTTGTTAGCGTGCCATTTTCTAACCAATTTTTCAGCACCAGCCTTTGCTAATCCATACGCGTTATTCTCAATCGTTGCATCATTTGCCCATGACTCAGATGTAAAGCAAACACCGTCTTCGTAGTTTGTTGGCCTAATAGCAGCAGTAGATGAGGTGTGAACAATTCGTATTACTGAATCGGTTGCATCAATAGCATCACAGATATTTTGAGTACCAATTAATGACGGGTCTACTACATCTTTTTGTGGGTCGGATTTGCCAACATATAGAGCAGCAGCAGCGTGAATCACGTCACTACAACCAGCCACAGCCGTTTTGACTTGTTCAACATCAAAAAGGTCCATTTTAACAATATCTAATGAGCCCCCGTCACCAACAGGAAGGGCTAGTAAATGCCCAACTCTTTCGGGGTCATCTGGTGCCCTTAATGCAGCACGCACATTTCGCCCACTTGCTAGTAGATTTGCAACAATGTGGCTACCAATATATCCACTAGCGCCAGTGACTAGCACAACACCTTTCATTACCTCGCGCAACCCTTGCAGCATGAAAACCCAACGCTAGAAAGGCATTGATAATCAATATCTCGTTTGAGTGGTGTTGGCTCAACTACGGGTTTTTACTTTTGAATTGATGAACCAAACGCCAATTAACCAAACAATAACAATAGTAACTTGGCCATAACCCGGGTCGCCGGTAAGATCTGTTATCCAAATAGAAACAGCAGACATTATTGTAATGAATACAATTATCCAAGTTTTAACGTGCTTAGGTAGTGTTTTTCCTGTAGAGTAGTAGTCAAACAATGCTGAGCCAAACCAACGGTTTGTCAAAGTCCATCGGAACAATTTTTCATTTGAAATACTGAAAAGATAAGCTGCTGGAACAGCCCAAGATACAGTTGGCCAGCCAGGTATCCAAATCCCAATAATAGCACAAACAATGAAAATACACCCAATGAAAACATAGATTTTCCTACGCAGTGGTGTTGAATTACGAGAATACTTCTCAACAACAGCATCAATATTCTCTAGTCGTTCACTCAGAATATATCCCCCTATTTGTTGCGGCGCAGTGTAGTGTCTAAAAAATGGCCGATTTGCTCAAAAGTGTTGGCCTAGCCCCTTATCTTGAGGATGAGGCATCTAGCCTATGCTGAGTGAGGTTTCCCGAACATGTCCGTCCAATACAACCTTCCGAGGATTGCATCTATTGACGTACCACTAAAAATAGGCGTGCTCATTTCAGGTTCAGGCTCGGGTTTAGAGGCGTTATTGAGATTTCAACAATCAAATAATTGCTCTCATACGACAGCCGTTGTTATTTCCGATAAAGCAAACGTGAAAGGACTTGAGCGTGCTACTAATTATGGTATCAAATCACTGGCAATTACACTACCACCGCTTAGATATTTTTCTTCTCCTACAGAGCGAAGAATTGCTCATGAAAATTTAATTTCTAAATCACTTGATGAACATCAAGTTGAATTGGTTGTTTGCAGTGGTTATATGAGAATATTAACAGAGAATTTTCTCAACCAACGCCTCGGGCGAGTCATCAATATCCATCCTAGTCCTTGGGGCGAGGATGGTGCGCTTTACCCTGGTGCACACGGAATTCAAGACACAATAGAAGCAGGTTCACTGGTTGCAGGCGCATCAGTTCATTTTGTTAGTGCGGGTGTTGATGATGGTCCATTAATTGCCACCAAAACAACTGAAATATTAACGGGCGAAGATGAACAATCTCTTGGATTAAGAATCCGTATAGATATTGAACATAAATTGTATCCATTAGTTATTGATGCTCTTGCAGAAGGAAGAGTATTACAAGATGGAAATAATTTCAAAATCATTGATTGATTTCTTTCCAGCGTCGTTTTAATCCTTCCAATTCCTCAGGAGTATTAGCGCCTTGAAGGCGGGTCATATCAACACCAGAAGCAGTTAGTGTTGCAATATCAACAACTTTCACTCCTGCTTGAATCATGACACTTGTTGTTGATGGTGTTTTTTCATTATTTGCTAATGCCAGTACTGTTGCTGCATAACCATCTTCCATCCTAGAGAGCAATTCTTTCGGTTTAACTAACGATAGTAGCGGTGCTGGCTGCCCATCACTCATTTGGGCCATTACACCTGAGCACGAACTATCCAATTGGCCGTGTAGTGCACTAACAAGTGCTGGGTCTAAAATAGGCACATCGTTTGATATTAACATAGCAATTTTACATTTTACATTTTTTGCAGCAGATAAGACGGCTTCTCTAATTCCTAATAGTGGGTGGCGAATCGTTTTCAAGAGTTCATCATCTACACCATTTAAGGTGATAGTTTGCCACA
This sequence comes from Methanobacteriota archaeon, assembly GCA_018650285.1. GTDB lineage: Archaea > Thermoplasmatota > Poseidoniia > Poseidoniales > Thalassarchaeaceae > MGIIb-Q1. The sequence continues at coordinate 62,232 of JABIGF010000023.1, read as the reverse complement.
TTTCTGCAGTCCACGGAAGTTTTTGCCCTAGGTGTTGATATTCATCTTCCCAAACTTCATCTTCTTCAATATCTAAGGATTGTTTTGGTAATCCATCTTCAACATAGCAAACAGTTACTTTGTCAATTCCAGATTCATATAATCGATGTAATACCTGCCTTAGCATTGGTTTCCCATTAAAATCAATCCAATTTTTATTTTCAACCATTCTTTTTGAAGCGCCACCTGCAATAATTAGGGCATATTCAACCTTTTTTTCGTTATGAAAAACAGATTGCTTCATATTATTCAACCTCGGCAATTCTGTTGATGGCAAATTCTAATTCTTCCATCAAACTGTTTGCCCTATTGAGGATTGCAAGCCGATCCCGACGGGTTTGTGCAGACGGCAACCATTCAAGCAATTTCTTCACGTCTGCAGCGTCTCTTTCCAACAAATACTGGAGAGCAGCTAGAGCAATTGGGTCTTCGGGTTCGAGAAACCGCACATTTAGCCGTAGGTACACCCCCTCATCTTGATTGTGGCGAATACAACTTGTTTTGAACTAATATTGGATGTTATCGCTTTAGTCGAATTGAATCAAACATCCCACCAACCAAGTCAATGACATTAGTCAAATCACCCTTTACTTTCTCAAGTAATTTTGGCTCAATACTTTCCTCAAGTGAACCGCGCATTTCTTCAATCGCACCGTCATGCTCCTCATCATTGATATTCATGCTTGAGCGTAATACAGCAATCACAGCCAACTCATCATGGCCCAATGACGCGTTGACAAAAGCAGCCTCAAACATATCCCGATATATCTTCACACGTTCATGTTTTCCAATAATTCTTCCACCTTCAACAGCTTCACCCGCAACAACAGAATTGTAGATTTCACCGGGTGTGTTTTTTAGATTATTATCGTTCTTAAAAAGTAAGATTGCCAACTTAGTTGCAAGTCTTTGTTCTTCACGTGTTAGTAGGCCGTCACGCAATAGAATTCTAGTGACCGAAGCATAAACTTCGCGAGTCTTGACCGGCCCACCACCCTCAGACACAAAATGACCACACACGTTACACCTTTTCACCTTGACTAAGCATCCGGTGGGTTCATGTGTGAAGGGTAGGTCCGCCAAATCACAGGTTCACCTGTTCCACTCACCGGGCGTTTAACGCTCGATTCAGAGAAAACCGACCAGTGCATGGTTCGGGTAGGCCTAAAGGAGACGAGCATAATGAAAGAATCAGCAAATGCAAAATATATGATTAGAGTGTCTGTTAAACTCGATGGCCAAGCCAGGAGAAAAGACATCATAGGTGCCATTTTTGGCCAGACAGAGGGTTTAATGCCCGACGCATTAGACTTGAGAAAGTTACAGCGTTCTGGTAGAATTGGACATATTGATGTTGAACTTGACAGCAATAAGGGCAAAGTGAGTGGAGTTATTGAAATTCCATCATCACTTGAGAATGTAGAGAGCGCAATTATTGGTGCTGCTTTGGAAACAATTGAAAGAATTGGCCCAGCGGCTTCAAAATTAAAAGTGATTGAAATTTCCAATATTCAATCTTCAAAGCGTACATCGATGGTTGACAGAGCAAAAGACATCCTTCTTGATATCGTGCGTCAGCGAGATACAGAAGCAGGCAATTTGATTGATGAAGTTCGCAGTGTGTTAACCACAAGTGAAGTTACTACATACAAAGATACAAACATGACATGTGGTCCAAATGTAGAGGATTCAGATGCTTTGATTATTGTTGAAGGACGCAACGATGTGTTGAATTTAGCATCGTGCGGAATCAAGAATGTGATTGCAGTTATGGGCGCTGGTGTTGACCCATCACTCGCAGAATTAGCAGCTAAAAAATCAATGGTCAAAGCTTTCCTTGATGGAGACCGCGGTGGCCGAATGATCGCTTTGGAACTTTCAGGAGTTCTTGGTGCCAGTCTTACTCACATCGCTTTTGCTCCAGAAAGCCGTGAAGTTGAACATCTTGAAAAGAAGGTGATTGGTAAACATCTAGGTAAAGCAGAGGAAGCAAAGCGAGTAATTGCTAGAATTGAAAAAACAGAAGGTGAAGTCAATGGTGCAACTAACACTGTCGAAGTTCCTGATGAAGTAAAAGAATGGGCTGGCAACATGCCTAAGAAGGCAAATCAAGCAATAATAATTCAAGAAGATGGCTCAGCATCTGATGCGGCAAGTATCAAAGATATTATCGCAGCAGCAGGCGAAACAGAAGGTGTCCAAGCAATTGTAATCAAATCAAAAGGCACATCATCATTAATGGAAATGATTGCTGAAAGTGGTATTGAAACAGTAATTGTGCCAACAATGGATAGCGATGCGCCAGAAGGCATCACAGTTTATGCAACGTCAGATTTTTGAGTTGCATACAAATCCCTCTCTCGCATCTCTCATAAGAGAGATAGTCATCTCACAGGGTGATGCAGGGAGATGATGGAACACCTGCACTCGGCGATGAAATAGTCCTGCAAGACTCAGTAATTGCTGGTGATGCAACCATCCAATCTACAAATATCACTCATTTTCATAACGGTTCAAAAAGCATTGAAAAAATAAATTTGGCGTTAGTAGTCATTGCAATCATTCTGTCGTTGACAACCCCCTTTTCAGAAAATTGGATGGTTTCTAATGAATCGGATATTACAATATTCGGTGGTTCTCGAGAAACAAATTTTGGATTGGATGATGCTGACATTACCGTTTGTATTGATGACGAGTGTGAGAGTGAAAATGATGCTGATTTAAGCGATGAATTTGACAATTGTACAGCACTAATAGAAGAATGGGATATTACAGACAACTCCACTGTAAATGCCTGTCAAAAACTTGGAGACGCAGCATCGGCAGGAAACACCGGTCTCATATTATTAGCATTATCACTCATATTTTTAGTAATATCATCTATTATTATTGGGTTGGCGTTGTTCGATAAAAGGCTCCCTTATTTTGATAAATCTCCATTAATCGGAGCAATTTTTGCTCTGTTAAGTGTATTGATTTGGTACATAATGTTCCCAGAAATAGAATCAGAAAATAATTCTACAATGAAATTAGGGGCCGCGGCGTGGACGGTCTTATTCTCCGCCTTTATTGCAACATTTGCAGGGTTATCAAGTCTTATTCCGGAACAATATACGTCTATTGAAAGAACCCCTGGTGTTGGTGTAAGGGCTACTTCTGGAAACGACGTTAATGAATTTGTACTGCGAGAAAGCATGTCTGGCGCCACTACACTTTCATTGTTAGATGATGGGGAACTTTTCCGAATTTCATTAGCAAGAAGAGACGGAGATAATGCAATTGTTGAAGACCAATTTATGACCCAAAAATCGGCAATTACAGGCTTCACACACCAAAGATACGACTGGCTTGATAGTGGTAAATTTGTATGGTGGGGGCTTACAATGTCAGGGATTATTGTTTCGTTTTTCACAGCATCCATTGGTTCAATCCTTTTCCTAATCGGATTAATATTGACATTAGCCCAATACACAGATCCAGAATTATTATTCTTTGAAACAAACGCAGGCAAACATAGAGTTTTGCTTTATCGCATTGGTTCCAATAGGGAATTAACAAATTTTAGTATGGATGAAATTGATATTGCGATGGGAAAAATATTGACCGGCGACTCACTTGACGGCGATTCAATCGAAGCCAAAGCAATTGAAATTGAAGAGATAAGAGAGGCAGCAGCCGAAGAAGCAAGGAAACTCGCCGAAGCCAAGCAGATTGCCCAACAAACACCCCCACCTCCTGTCGAATCAATAGTAGCCCCTGCCCCAATTCAACCAGCACCCCCAGTGGCACCAACTCCTATCCCTGTTTCCAACGATGAGCCAGAGCCGCCAGTTGAATCACAACCAGAACCCAAAGAAAAAGAAGAAGTGGTTGAAGAAAAACCCGAAACAGCCCTTCCACCAGCACCAGCACCACCCCCAATTCCAATGGAGATCCCACCTCCTCCACCTCCTCCAACAACTATTTCGCCAGCACCCCCTGCTCCAACTACCATTCCGCCAGCGCCTCCCACTCCAATAGAGGTTCCACCACCTCCACCACCTTCAACTACAATTCAAACTCCATCTCCTCCACTTCATCAGTTAGATGCACTTCCACCCCCCCCACCTCCACCAGGGGTATCTCAACCAGCGGCAGACCCTTTCGCACCACGGCCAGTAAAGGAGCCAACGAGTTATTCTGTTCAAGCAGCTCCTCGTGAGGAGTTAATTAGTACAGACGAAGCACTAGATTTACTCAATGAATTGAGTGAATAATCTATGATATTGTTTGAATGGTACTTTTACTACCTGCAAGTGGTAAGTTCGTTGCATTTTCAAGGATTATTATTTCAGCAGTTATTGCTTGCAAATCATTAGCATTTGGTAATTCATCATCATCCAACATTTTTGGCAAATCAAATCCAGGCCCCGGTATTTCTGTTAACTTTTCAGCTAGCCGTTTTGATAATTCAGATAAATTTCCTTTATTCGAAGATTGTCGTCGTTCCAATCGTTGAATCGTCCATTTTTCTAATTCTTTTCTGATATGATTAAGGCGCGAAATTAAACTCTCATGTTCATCACTTATTTGATTTGAATTTGGTTTGAGAATGTAAGTCAATCGTACCAATCTTTGAACCCGTATGTCGCGAGGAGAAGCATCAAGTGGGGCACCTAATTTATTCCATAAAATAGACCATGAATTTGTATCTTCGATGGGCTCTGTTTCTTCTGATTTGCTATCGTTCCAACTTATTGTGGGTGTGAGAATATTGCTTTCAGGTTCTTTTGGGCTAGTTTTTTCAACATTTACGCCGTCATCGCTGCTATTTTCCACTATTTCAGTTTCAACAGTTTCACTTTCCTTTTTTACTATCAATTTTGGTTCATCAATACTTGGAATTAATACTGGTTTCAGTGGATGTAATTTTGCAAAAACTTTTGGTGGCGAAGGCGAAAACAAAGAATTAATTCTCACACCAATATCCGGCATAGCGGAGAGATGTTTTGCCATCTCAGGAATAGATTCTGTTAGCCTGACCAACTGGTCCGGGCGGCCTGAATTCATTAACACATCTTCGAGCAATTTTTCGTCACGATGTAAAGGCAATCTTAGGAGCCTTTCAGTTAATTTGGCATGTTCATAAACTGCCTTTCTCAAAGCAGGAAGTTGAACCCATAATTCAACATGATCTCGCTGTACGAGTTCATCAAGAGCCGAAACATCCCAACCATCTTGCCGCCACATATCAATTTCAGCGATGCTTGCAGCGTGTAATCTGTCAACAGTTCCACTTTGTTTTGAAATTGCGAATTTTTCAATACTTGTACCAGATTGCAATCCAGTGATAATATCTTCATATTCTAAGAGTGAAAGATTGTATGGATTTATTTTTCCAGGCCAAATTACAGACATTTCAAGTCTAGCCGCATCCAATTTTTCTCGATGCCAACGATTTCTCCTCAATTGTTTTGCAATACCATCATGAATAATTTCATAATCATCATTATTAATGTCTATTGAGGTTAACAAACTCTTCCATTTTGTGGCTTCTTCATTTCCACTAAAAGAGACATCAATTGAATCAATAGTCGCCAATATCTGCTTACATACTTGGATTTTTTTTGCGTGCTCATCAATCGCCAACCACCCGGTTTTTTGGCTGTGATTAAGGATAGTTTCTAGAGGTTCTACTTCAAATCCAGACTCTTTCCAAGATAATAGTCGTGCTCGAGATTGTTGTTCTCTCTCATCACGTTTATCTTCAAGGATAGCGAGCAAACTTTCTACTTTGTCAACCATCTCTACTTGGCCTTGTAATGCGATGGCGTCACCAGCGTATTCAGGAAATAATGTTAGTAATGAATCAAGTTTTATCCATGCATCATTTAGTCTAATTACCATTTTTTCTATTCCTTCAACCCGAGATTCTAATGTCAATAAATCAGATGGTTGTGGCAATCCTGGGGCATTAATGTGAAGCCCAGAAGCTTCTAATTTTGATAACCAATTGGTGATTTCATCAAGCCTCTTGCTTAAATCAGCAGCCATTTTTTCTGAACTTACTTCAATAGATTTGAGCCTAGCGCCATCTTCCATTTTTTGCGCTAGAGTTGCTTTTTGCAACAACGAACTTGCAGTTTCAGGATCAAAAATAGAAATGACTTCATCAACCCATTCTTCTATACTTCCAAGAACAGTATCCATTTCTTGAATGCGGTTAACTTCAGCATATCTTTCTGTTAAATTACCTTGTAAAGCAGTCATTTCCCAACCGCGTTCTATTTTGAGATGGGTTATCATATCCTCTAGAATTTTTGTCCGACGTATTTGTTTTTGTTCAAGTGTGAGAACCAATTCTTCCATTTGATTTATTGGAGCAACAGATTCGATGCCGCCCATCACATCTTCTGCATAGGGTGTCATGGACTCATCTATTGTTTCCAACCGTTCAACCCATTTTCTTAATTCATCACTTCTCCCTTCACGGGACCAACTTTGTCTGGCGGTTTCAGCAGTGAACACCCACGGTCTTCTTTGCCGTACAATTTCACGCCATTTTTGTTCACAAGCATCAACATTAGTTGGGTTTCTAAGCGCGTTTAACAGCACATCTCTTTCTGGCCACGCGTGTGGCCAATTTGCAACCTTTCTACGCAGTGAAAGAGCTGTAACCATTGCGTTCTCTAAGCGGATTACTGATTCGGACATATTGCCGCCAACATTCTTGAGATGGGCCGAAATGGCATCAGCATCAAATCCTTGGTTATCCCAACGTTCACGTCGCTCAGCCAACATATCGCTGTCAGACAAGCCACATCACCAACTTAGCGAGGGCGCCGTCGGTTGTCAAATGTTGCCTTGACCCCTAAGGGTCAAAAATTTCAATATTAACTAAATTCTTTTCAAAAAATTGCTGTATTTTTTGAATAATAATACGCAATTATGTTTTGGCGCCGGTGTTTTCTCAGAGGTGTCAAAAACGCTCTCCCTACGGGAGAGTGAGGGTCAACATCAAGTAGGCAGTAAGTAGGCTCGGATGTTCATGACACCACTTGAAATTGGGTTGACCCTGTTTGGAACACTACTTGGTGGAGGAATAATCTTCTGGATGATCCAAGTTGATGGACACTTCCGCAGATATAGCAAAGAGGCTGCTGGGGAGAGAGCCAGCCAATCATCTCAGATGACGCTGTTAATTGATGAAGTAGGCCGATTGTCTGATGATTGCGCAGCATTGATTCATACTCAACCAAAACTGAAAGGTCTTATTTCAGCACATAATTCAATCAGCAGTTTGGAAGCATCATTGAAATCTGATTTTGGTGCTCCAACAATTAGAGATGCTGCCGAACAATTATTGGTCGCAATTCGTGGAATGTTAGCGACACATCCAACAGACGGAGATTTTACAACTGCAGAAACAAAGCCCGATGCGGGCGTTCTTGCATTAGCAAATCGTTTGTTTGTATTGTTTGGAGAATTAGATATTCATGGACCAAAAAATCTTGCACTATCGGCACTAGAGGCGCGTCGCTTAGGTGAGATCGCTCACGAGTTGGGTGAAGATGGATGGTCTCGTGCTTGTTACAAAGAAGTAGCGAGCAACTTGGCTCTTGGAAATCTTGTTTCAATGCGATGTTTAGCTTCGTTGGCAAAAGATTCGGCAGATATTGATGAGGAAGCACATTGGGTTGGCGAGCAACTATCTCAACTTCCAGATGATGTTGATTTGTTGCGCCGGCTTTCGGTATTGCGTCCAGAAACAGCAGAACGAAATGTTCAGCGGTTAGAGGCACTTGGTAAGGCAACACCCGCCGATCACAGTTTTGTATCAGGTCTAAAGGAACGCCTTCAAGGCGATTCATCCGACCATTCCTTAGCTGCTGTTGAGGCGGCAATTGAGCAGAATCCAACTGTTGAACAATATTTGTTGAAAGCACGAATTCATCGCCGTCGCAATGAACCATTACTTGCTATTGATGCTGTAGAATCTGGCTTGGAATTACCAGGTGGTCGTCAAAATGGTGAGGCTTGGGCACTTCTAGCCTATCTCTTGACTGGTGAACCAAAACGGCTTGCAGACGCATTGAAGGCATCAGTTCATGCTTGTGCATTAGATGCAGGTGGAACAGAAATGATTCTATTGAAAGCAGAATTACTTGAGCGCAGCGGTCGAAATAATGATGCTTTTGAGTGGCTTGAATCAGTTGTTGAGAAGGACCCCAATAATTCGGTTATTCAATCAGAACTTTCACAGATGCATACTTTCCTTGGGCGACACAATGAAGCATGGGCAGTGATTGAAAATGCACCGAACTGGAACGGTCCCGAATTACATATTCAGAAAGGACGCCTTCTTCTTGCTGATTATGATGCAAACCGTGATGCCGGTCATTCCGATACTGACATTTTAGCGGCAGCCGAATCATCATTCAGAGAGGCATTGGAAGCAGACCGTGAGTGCGGTCTTGCTTGGCTTTGCTTAGGTCGATGTCAGAGGCTTGTTGGCGATATTGATGAAGCAACGATTTCACTCAACCGTGCGCGTCGTTTGATGGACGACGCAATGATTGCTGCTGAAGAGAGCCTCATCGCTCTTGATGAGGGTAGAATTGATGATGCTGCACGACTAATAGACGAGGCTGATATTAAAGATTCAAAATCTCTTATAATCCCTTATGTCAAAGGTTTGGTAGCAGCTAAGAGAGGACATCTTTCAGAAGCGCTTGACAGGTTTAACGAGGTGTTGATGACTAACCCGCATCATGTTAGAGCACGTCTAAATCGCATCACATTACATTTGTTAGCAGAAGACGTACAAACTGCATTAGATGACTGTGATTGGCTTCTAATGACTTATCCAACATTACTTCTAGCAAAGTTAAGGCGCGGCGAAGCACTAATTCAGCACGGCATCTTTGATGAAGCAGAGAGAGAAATACGTTCTGTTCTTCAAGAACAACCGGAGAACGAAGTGGCCCTTACTAGGTTGGGTGCCTGCCTACTTGCACAGGGAAGGGCAGACGAAGCATTCCAACCACTGAACAACGCACTAAACCTCAATCAAGAATATCCTGAAGGGTATTACCAAAGAGCAATGCTTTACTTAGAAATGGGTGAAGCAGATAGCGCTCTTGCTGATTTCAAGATGACAGCAAAACTTTCTTCAAAGCATGTTGATGCATTACTGCGAGTTGCTGCAATTCACCATGAAAGAGAAGACCTTCAAGATGCAGAGGTAGCATGGCGAAAGGTGTTGGATGCTGATCCAGATAACAAATTAGCACGCGCTCGGCTTGACGATGTGAGAATATCGTTGGCGAAAAATGCTTGAGAAAGTAAACGAAGAGTTGATGCAATACCCTGCATTGGCCAACTCATGGCATTCAATGTTGGAGATAGCGCACCAGATTTCACACTTCCAAACGCACACCCAAGTGAAGGTTCTCTAGAGATGAGCCTAGGTGATGTGATGGATGGGAGGGGAGCAATAATCGTGTTCTCTTGTTTACATTGTCCGTATGTAGTGGGTAACATTGGAAGAATAGAGGGTCTTGCACAATATGCTGGTGAAAACGGACTAGGGTTTGTGGCAATCAATTCTAATGCGGCAAATCCAAACTACGCTTCAGATTCAGCACAGCGAACTAGTGAGGCCTGTGAAAAAGGAGTCCCATACCCTTTCCTCATTGATACTGACCAGTCAGTTTCTGCGGCGTGGGGGGCAGAGCGCACACCAGAGTTCTACTTACTTGATGGAAGTGGTACCTTGGTCTATCGAGGTAGGTATGATGACTCTCCAAAGAATCCTCAAATGGCTACAACATCTGATATGATGGATGCACTAGGTCAATACTTAGTTGGAGAAAGTGTTCAAAACCCGCAGACAGATTCTATTGGTTGTTCAGTCAAGTGGATATGATTGTATTTGAAGAAGGAACAAAATAATTGAATTCAATCATGGCGTATTGCAATAATAGCAGCACCTAATGCTGCAGTAATGCTGATGAAAATCCCGAAGCCAGGGATGCTTGTTGTCTCTCTATTCTCTACATCTTCACCTTCAACGGTTCCAGACAACTGTGCATCAGAGCAACCTTCCACATCAACCGTCTCACCTTGTGGTGTATCGGTGCAATTGTCTTGAGAGTCAACCACACCGTCTGCATCACTATCAATTTCAGGCTCGGGTTCAGTATCGGGAATATGTCCCCAAAGCCAGACCATATTGCTTTCATGCTTATTCGTGTCTTCGCCGATCAGAAGTCGTCCATCGTCCAAAACAACAAGGTTGTCCGGACCAGCGAGGTTGTCTATATCACATTCGTATGTGGCTGAAGATGTGTAAGGGCCACCAGATACCACAGGTTCAATCCGGGTCACATTCCATTCATCATCTAAAGTCATGCGGTAGACGATTCCACAACGGTTCTGCGTGACATCAATGTCGCCCTGTCCATCACTCATATCGTAACCAACATCAGACATCGCTAGATAGAGGTGGCTAGGTGAGTTTGGATTGAATGCAATCCCTTCCATCTTGTTCCATTCATCGCTAGCGCCAAGCGCCGCTGCCGCCTTACGAGATTCTAGGAAGGCGACTCTGTCATCAGCCGCAGAACCAATTAAACCATCATCATTCAAGTCCTCGTTCAGGCGCCCTTCCGCCCAATCTCTGATTTCTTCATCAGTAATGTAGGAATTCTGCCCGGCAATGAAATCCTCGGTAGTGATGTCATCGTATTCATCAATCCATAATTGAATATCCGAATTTGATGATGAGGCCATTTCAATCCATTCCACATCAAATCCGGTGGTGGCTGAATCGCTACTATCGTCTTGACTGACTTTGGCAGCATAGAGAGTTCCCGAACTGAGGTCCCTTGCAGTGTCAGCTACGAACTTGAATAATACCGTGTCATAACCATCATCGGAGAGGTAAACGGTTCTTTCATCAGGCATCACCTGTGCATTTTCATGCGAGAATCGGCCCATTGAGAAATGCTTGTTTAAGTCCGGTTCGGCGGTGGTTGAATTCTCAATTTCCACAATGTAACCATAGTCGTAAGGGTTCGGGTAATAGCCGAGATAATCCGCTAAACTCGCTTGGTCAGAGTGATAATTGTAATTCTCATTATTCCAGTCTTGAGTATCGGAGAAATAGAGTTCTTCGGAAAGTAGGGGTGTCTCCCAAGGGCTCATACTGCCGAAGCAGAAAACCCAACCACCGTTGACACCGTTGAGGTCCAGCATCATGCCACCCAACACCTCCCATTCTGCAGTTGTTGAATTCCATTCGATCTCTAATTGGCTAACCCCTGCAGGCCGCCCTTCCCAAGCGGTGTAGAGGTATCCCCAACTGGCGTCTCCATTCAAAGGTACGAAGGCATTGTAGTCCGGTCTTTCGCTGGTGAACATTCGATGTCCATCGGCAGCGGCATAGATTCCCCCGGCAACCCCACCTTCAGAGAATACATCGCCACTTTGCAGGAGAACCTGATAATTCCCGTAAGAAGTTCGAACCCCATTCCAGGTATCTGATGCTTTACTGGTTGATGCTAATTCTGGAATAGAACTCGGAAGATGGTTCCAATCGATTCCATTGACGACTCCAATTGTTGCTCTGTAGTTGTCAGTATCAGGGTGCATCGCATTCACAAAAAAATGGCCATTAGCGTTGATGTGCATGCCAGTAACCTCGGCATCGGGAGGGAACATCATGATGCGAGCCATCAATTCAGGTGTTGTCCCTTCACTACTTTCGGTGCTTGCTACAGGAGCAATAAGAACAGCAAGAAGCAAGGCGATTGAGAAAAGACTCGGTATCGACTTGTTTCGCATGTACTGTACATTAAATGGTTAATGAAAAACATTACCCAACTTATGGGATTTAATGGAGAGATAATAATGGATGGGCCCGCGGGTTGTATCATGATTAGTGGTAATGGCTCAGAAACTGAACCAAAACCTGCTGTTGGGAATGTGCCACCAATAATTTTCGTCATGATTGGTTTGTTTGTCATTATATTGTCAATCGGCGCTGTTGCCCTTTTTGGTGGATTTTATGTCATAGACGAATGGGACTCAAAGGATTGGACCGAAACCGAGGTTCTAGCAATCGGCCAAGATTATACTGCGGATGAGGGCGAACAAATATTCTTCTACAATTATTCTGTTGATGGCGTTGAGTACAATTCTACCTTCAGTTGTGACTTCAATGTGCATGGAGCGTCGGAACAAACACAGGGAGGTTCTGGAAATGTGGATCCGTGGGAAACCCAATGCTTGCATGATAGCGAATATTACCTAAACTTGGAATCGGTTGCATACAACCCTGATGACCCGTCTGAAATAGACGTTTATCCTGGTTTAACATACAGAATGATATTCGAAGTATTTGGTCCTAAATTAGTCCTGGGATATTCATATTGGTGGGTATTGTTATCGCTTTGAAGGCCGGCCGTATAGGGGTAGCGGTAGAGGAAAAAATAAACGAAATAAAGAAACAAATTATCGACGGAGACAAAGACAAGAACCGAAGAGGCAAGAGATGAAGAACAATTGGTGCCAATTCTTTACCTCATTAGACAGTTGAATGGGTAGGCAGTGTACTGGCCGATTGAAAGCCCACTGTACTCCTCCATAATCTCTTGAGGGGTTTGAGAGAACCCTTGCGATTTCATGGAAATGATATGTCGGTTGTCTGTATCAACACATGAGAGACGGTGTGAATTTTGGTTCAAGACTTGAAGGCATTCTGTTCAGACCCTTGTGCTTCCAGACACTGGGCCAAGTCAGAGAGTAGACGCAAGACCGAGTCCACTCCATGAGATGACCGGGCATGGGAGGAATTGGGATTGCTTTAACAATCATTATATATGAATGCTAACACCTTCCCGACACTTGGAAGGTTTACATTGGAGAATGGTTTAATAATTGGTTTTTTACTGATTATGGGAGGTTTTTTTGCAGAACTATATGAAAAATGTGCAGTAGAGATTGGCGGATTTAGTGCATTCTGCGAAAAACCATTCCAAGAATATAGCAGTTGGTTATTCATTGGTGGTACTATATTGATAATTCTTAGTATGATTTTCCGTGAAAAGGATAAATAAAAGAACATTGGAGATGGAAAATATGGGATTATGGGACAGACTTGATGACTGGATAGTAAAAAATGAAGATCAGATAAAAGAGAAATCCATGGCAATAGCGTCAATTTCAGGAGTTTCAGTCTTCCTTTGGTGGGCATTTACACTCCTTGTGGGAGCCGCAAAGCCGTGTTTGGAAGATGGGTTATGGTGTGATGTTGTATATTGGTGGATTCCTCTCAACCCATACCGAGGCGGTGCAGCATCATTTTTGCTTGGAATAGGGTATGGTATTATAATTCCCATCGGGATTCTAACATTTATCATAGGCCACAATATAGAAAAGATAGTTTCAAATATTAAAAAAAGTAAACAGAATAAGAAGGATTAGCATCCTCGCCATCGTGTAGAAAGTAGTTATTCAATCGTTATGTTCAGATTTTCCAGTCCGGACTCTGTCCAAACGTCTAGGCGCTTGTGTGTCTAAACCCAACTTGCTGCAACCCTTTGTACACCCTTGCGTGAGAAACTCATGGTTGGGTACCGTCGCGTGGAATGCCTGTCTTAAGGGAATACAGAGGGTATTTGAAGCGATAAATTGAGAACTTAGTGGTCTATGGGAGTAACATGGCAGCCCTTGAGGACTGGAAGTCTGAAATTCTCGGAAACAGGGGAGGGGTTCTGAAACATATTGATGTTGGAATTGAAAATCCACCCGAAATTCGTATCCGTGTTCAGAAAGATTTCTATCTTCAAGATTGGTCAGAGTGCACGATTGATGACAAGTTGAGATGGTTATTAGAAGAAGAGTACAAGATTTACCTTGAGCAGAGTTCAAATGCTGGGCCTACTTTTCTATCAAATTGTGAAACATATGTTGCGAAACACTCTGGACGTTACCCATTGATTGAGAGTTTATTTCCTGTAGATGGCATCACTTCTGAAGTTTGGACTGCGCTATCGATACTGGAGAGTTCTCTTGCCCAAGGGAGGCGAACAAGAGCGGGGGGTTCACTCGAAGCTCAATTGGAATTCTTGTTGAAAGATCATGGCTTTGAATATGGAGTTGAATTTGCGACTCAAGTGGAAGTTCAAGGGTTAAATCAAGTACGACTCGACTTTCTTTTCCCTGCTGACACCTCATACCTCAGAGCGAATCCGAACATCACAGTCACTTGTGCTTGCATGACGACTGTTAACGACAGAGTTAGATTGGCCATTCAACAATTGCAACCAAATACATTCAGACGTGTGCCAACTGCTCATGGGGCTAAACAGTTTGAGAGTCAACTGAAGAACATCAAGGGCCGACTCGATTATGCAACAAAGAATGGTTTCCGTTTTGTTGTATTGCCTGAAGCAGTTTCTCACTTTAACAACCATGATACTTTGATGACATATCAACAATGGTTCAATGAACTTGAAAATTTACGTAAGGCTTGGTAGAATCAAGGCAATTTGTTCACCGAGTGCCTTGCCAAGCAATGGAGGTACTGCATTCCCTATTTGGGTATACTTTGGGACGTCACGATTCCAGTTTCCTTCTGCAGGATTTCCAGCACGTCTTTCGCCCCCAGTGGTTCTCTTTCCACAGAAGATGTGCTTGTCGGGGAAGGTTTGCAATCTTGCCCATTCCCTAACTGAGAACGTTCTTGCTCGCCGATAGTGCACATAGTCATCAGGAAGTGAGGTCACAGTCATGGAAGGCTTGTTGGGCCAGCGCGCTGGAAGGGGTTTTTGGTTGAATTTTCTCGTCTGCATATGAGGTGGCAAATCCGCTTTCTTAGTCACATTATTGTCCAACATATACTGAAATCTCTCCACTACATGTGGTTTGTGGTTGGAGAACTCGTGGTCAGTGAGAATTTGACGACCTCGTCCATTTGTCTGTACTTCATTTCGCAGGAATTTTTGGAAATCTGTCTTGGGCTTTTTACGATAATGCGGTTTGTCTGGAGTCCAACCTTCAAAGTCAAGATCGGAGAGAACATCAATTAAATCTGGGGCGTTGATATTGTTCTCATCCCAACTAGGAAAGAAGCCACCATTGTTTCGTAATTGAGAAGCATAGGATTGATTGTTCGTATTGGGGTTGAAATCAACAGGCTCGAATTCACAGTGTTCCAGAAGTTCTTCTCGGACACCCATAATCATCACACGCGGACGGTTTTGAGGAACACCGAATCCATATGCGTGGAGTAATGTAGGCTGAACCACGTATCCCTCTATTTGTGAGAAGGATTCCCAAACATCACGAAATATCTCTCCTTTCGCACCATCGGTCGTCCACTTGCCACTTAGGATTCCTTCTACATTCTCAAACAGAAATACTCTTGGTTGAAGACGAGAAATCGCGCTTATCATCTCAAGGAACAGATGGTTTGTAGGGATGTCTTTCTTCTCCAATTTATGCGTACGGCGATGGCCGATTCCTGAGTATCCCTGACATGGTGGTCCACCACAAAGGAGGTCAAGTCCACCTTTCTTATCAATGAGGGGAAGGAGTTGTTTGGTGATTACCTCATCTGTTAATGCACTTCGTATGTCTCCATCAAGGCGAATTGCCTCTGGGAAATTAGCCGCGAAAGAGTCGGCAGCATCTTTGTTGAGTTCATTAAATGCCAAACATTCATACCCAGCCCACTCAAGACCACGTGTCAAACCACCACAACCCGCGAAGAGATCGATGGAAGTGGGCTTTCGCATACATGTATTGGCAATAGCGACAGTATATTAACTCCTGGATTGTAAATGATTAATTCTAAGATTCCACAGGGTTATCGATGCCAAGGCATGGAACCCCAATTCTTCGGATAAGGGAAACCCTTTCTGTTTGCGTGGAATGTATGGGCAATCGTACGCTTTACAGACTGTCCCTGCCATTCCCCCCCGCGTTTGCCCTTGACTCCTCTTGAATTCAAACTTCGAGCGACAGATGCCTGTGACATCCCGTTCACATTGACCTGCCAATACATCCAATCAATGATGTCCTGTTCATACCAATTCGGTTTGAGCATACCGTTTTTGTCAACATCCCACCCAAAGATTGAATCTGTGAAACGTTTGTTTTGAGCCTTCAGTTGCTCCATTCCTTCTTGTGTTCTTTCCGAAATGAGGCCACGTTCCATTTCTGCAATTGCGCCAAACAAGGTGAGCATGAATTTTCCCATCGTAGTGGATGTGTCGATGGCTTCGCCACCTAAATCTGCTACGAGTAGATTGATTCCCATATCATCTAATTCCTCAATAGTGAAGAGTAAATCAGATGTGATTCTGAACAACCTATCTATCTTCATAACAATGAGATTGTCATATTCTCCTGATAGCAGTTTTTTCTTCAACACCCGACCCTTGGGTCTTTCCCACAACGGAATCCCTGCACTAACTCCTTTCTCGATGAGGAAATCATCAGATTCTATTTTCAGACTTTTGAAACTTGCAAGTTGTGTGATTATTCTTTTCTGTGAGGCAACACTCACACCCTCATCGACTTGTCTTTGAGATGAGACACGGATGTAGGCGATTGTCTTGTTTCGTTTTGCGGTCATACCTTCAATAATCACGTCTTCCTTATACGTTTAAGCAGACTTGAATCGCAGAAGCATACTATGGACAAATCATGTCCAATGTCTCGCAAGGGTATGAACAGAAAACCCTCAAGTGTTGAACCAAATTTCACACCGTCTCTCATGGGCTGATACAGACAACCGACATGTCATTTCCGTGAAATCGCAAGGGTTCTTGCAAACCCCTCAAGAGATTATGAAAGAGTACAATGGGTGTTCAGTCCCCCAGTACACTGCCTACCCATGCAACCGGCTCGCAGTCTATTGAAAAATCACAATAAATCATTAACAGATGTTACAACGATGTCTGGATTTTGTTTTGCATTTTCCACATCTTCCATCGTAGCTTCCCCAGATAGAACAAGAATGCCAACAACACCCGCTCTTTCAGCCATTTCCATATCAGTGTAAAGGCGGTCGCCAACCATTGCACAGTCAGCAGGTTGCAATCCTAATTCCTCAATTTTATGTAATATCATTCCAGCGTTCGGCTTACCACAAATGTGACTGGCCTTTACTCCACAAGTCGCTTCAAACAGTGAAAGGTATGCGCCAACATCTGGAAGCCCACCATCTGGTGAAGGGCAGACAACATCAGGGTGGGATGCAACAAGTGGCACCCCATTGTGAAGATGAATTGAAGCGGTAGTCAACTTCTCATAATTGATTTCAGTATCATAGCCAAGTACCACATATTGTGGTCCACTACTACGCGTTGAAATTCCAACATCTTCTAGCATTGAACGCATCCCTTCTGTACCCACAAGGTATGTTTCAGTAACACCTTCTTTAGCCAACCAAGAGAGTAGGTCGTGGGTTGAAAGTAAAACATCCTTTGCTTCTGCAGGAATCCCAAGCCCATTCAGTTTTGCCAAATACTCCGTGACCGATTTTGATGAATTATTTGATAAGAAGAAACGTTGAATGCCTCGTTCTTCGCACCGATTCAAAAATTCAACAGAGCCATCAATTAAGTTCCCACCAAGATAGATTGTTCCATCAAGGTCAAGGAATACCGCCTTAACACCATTTAGTGATTCATCCATTTCATCACCTTAGAATAATAATAATTTGAGGAGATTCCACGTACTCTTCATTTCTTCTTGTGCTTCTTTGGAAGATAGAGATTGTTCTAACATATCTTTGATGGCTGGTTTTTTGTTCGCCTTCTTGATAATCCAATTCATCAACCATGTTTTACGAACCATTTTTTGCATTTTTAGACTATTAGTTAATTCAGGTCCAAGAACACCCCACAATTCTTGCATATATGCTTCAGCAGCTTTGGTGGGTAAACCATCTGCATGCGCTTCTTTATCAAAATGTGAAATGGCAATTTTAGAACTAACTAATGCATTCCCAACCCCTTCGCCAGAAAAAGGGTCAACAAGTGATGCAGCATCACCAACGCAGATCGCACCCGCCATTGCAGAGCGCCGTGGTTGGTAAGAGGGTGCGTTTTTTCGGGGGCTACCAAACGGTAATTGATGCCCCTTTCCACTTCCTTCAACGAGTGTGGCATTTTTGAATCGCTTTGAGAAAACGGGGTGTTCTTCAATTACCCACTTTTGCAATTTTTTGAGTTTAACAGATTTTTTATTCATCTCATTAATGACCATTCCAATTCCAACATTGACCATGGTTTTTCCTTCATCATTTACGCCGACAGGGAATATCCACCAATAACCTGGAATAACTTCCTTGATGAAATGGATTTCAATTGGGATTTTGTCACCTTCACAACCTTCTACATCAACCCAGTATTCGCGGTATGCCCCACAGTAGTGGAGGTCATCGCGCATTGGTTCATTGTGACACGTTTCAGTAACGGTTTTTGCAACGGGGCAAGTGTATCCACCTGCGCCAATAGTTAGTGGTGCTGTAAAAGTTAAAGGTTCATTTTTTGACCGCTTGCCACCAACTATTCCAGTAACGCCGACAATTTTTTGTGACTCACCCTCTCCGACAACATTGACGTTTGTAACAGTAAAATCTTGTATTACCGAACCACCATTTTCAAGCACCAATTCGTTGGCTCGACTGAACATCATGTAGTCAAATTGTTTTCTAGGAAGAGCGAAACCAGCCTCTTTGTTTTCAATTTCCTCTTCTGGTAAAGAGCAATGAATTTGCTGTCCGTTTGCCGATGAAAATATAATCCCAGTAACACGATTATGTGGTGTTGATTCAATTAGTGGTTTTACGCCTAATTCTTCGACATGTTTGAGTGACTTTCCACCAACAGCATCACCACATGTTTTGTCTCTAGGGTAGACGGCCTTTTCGAGCAACAAGACGCGCCACCCATTCATCGCAGCATAGGCTGCTGATGAAGAACCACCAGGGCCACCACCAACAACAATGACATCAAATGAATCATTATTTTTTGGGACCTCTCCGCTATCAATCGGCTCAGTCCATGATGCGCTCATTGTTTCTCCCCCGTAGCCGACGCCAACCTCCCACCCTTCAATGGTTCGCTTTGTTCCTCCTTTCAATTAGCGTAGGTTGATGCACCACCAATTATTCGAGAGATTAATGTTGGAGATTGCAGTGTTGACTACAACATTACCAATTACTTGGACTGATAAGCAGGTTGAACAATTCAAATTTCAAATAATTGACAAAAAATTAGCAGCCTGCATACAACATTATTCAATCAATTCCACCTATTCATGGAAACAAAAAGTAATCAATGAAGATGAGTGGAAAATAGTTGCCAAAACTACCATTGAAAAATTAGCAATATTACTAGATTGGGTTTGCGCAGAACACCCATATGAAACACCACAAATAATTCATCATAATGAAGCAACAACAGACGAGTATTTTGCTTGGGTGTCTCAACAAGTTGAATGATTCAAAGTGCCAATCTCATGAAGTGGCATCAGGCAGTTTTTCAATAGTGCCAGTAGCACTTCTTAATTCATCCATGGCGGCAATATAGTCTCCATATTCGTTATTTTCAACAACGTTTTTGCTCGCCTTCCAAAGTTTATCTAGTGAAGGCACCCAATCTCCACCTTTATCGCGGATCGATGGTTCATAATGCCACGCTTCACTGCCACCTTTACCATGAACAGAAACCCATGCCCAGCCAATAGAGGATTTACTACCACCCGCTTTTCTTGCCATAGTAGTTGTTTTCCCGACACCTTCTGTATGTGCTTTTTTGATTAGTTCATCGGCAAAATTGAGTGGTGTTGGCAAGTCACTAGAAGCCCATGGAAACATTTTCATCATTCTGACGCCACTCTGTTTTTCATTGAGTTTTGTTAAGAATCCACTAAATGCCTTCCTACTGTTCAATTGCTGTTCGTAAATATTGTCGGCATCTTCACCTGTAAGGTCAAACATTACTTCGAGAATATCCATTCCACATTTACCCCATGTTGCTCTAAGAAGTGAATGGGCGCTATCTTCTTCCAACCGAATAACATCTCCAGCCAACCAATGTGCTTCGCCAGCCGCATCAACTCTTACCCCTCCTTCTAATGTATCTAGAATAATTGCAACCGCTTCAAGTTCAATTTTACTTCCTTGTAATGCTTTGAGAAAATCATCTATGTCTTCATTGTCAAACCAAGTATCTTTCAGCATTAATCCTTCATCAAGCTGTTCACTGAACATATTGTGTAGGGCTGTTTGCAAATGATTGTCAGGAATTTCCAAACGTAGCCAGCGTTGAATAACAGATTCCATCGCATCCTTTGATGCATCATTCATTTCTTTATCATCGGGCCATCCTTCTGGTTTGTAATTCGTTTCAACTTCCATTAATTCAGTTAGTCGTGGAGGTGACATAGTCAGTGCAATATTTTGTATAAACGATTCTTTTGATTTTGAAAGAACATCAAGACTAATTTCAGCAATCATTCCATTATTATATTTTAGAGATATAACATTGGAACCACTTCCCGCTTTCCATACCCCATCATCGTCTGTAAATTTTAGCGGCGATGATGTAAGGCTTTCTTCAACCCATTTTGTAGGCGGTGTTGGCTTAACTCCTGTACAGATCAGTTCATTTCCCCATGCAAAGAACCAGTATCCTGAACGTGCTAATTCTTCCCACGCTAACAGTCTAAATTGTGGGTTTGAATGCATTTGAATTCCAAGTAAATGTGCTGGCCTTGCACTTCCGCGTCGAATGAATGATGAAGAACCATACACAGGATGTTTGAATACCGCCACCGTCTCAAATTCATCCTCATGAGCAGCTGCTAATGAGCCAGCAAAAGCACGCGCTACAAGGTCGCCTTTTCTTGCGGCCATTCTCTTATGCAACCACTTTCTATCTTCACGTTTTGAAATGACCTTTTCAATATCTTTTAGACACGCTTTGAGTTTATCGCGTCGGCCAAATCCAGGTGAAGTTGGGCCAACAATTGTGGGAAGAATCGTATGAGGCTCTTCTAACAAAACATCAAGATTTTTTCGAAGACGTTTTTGCACCGAATCAGAAGCCTTTTTCGTGCCACGCATACGCATTTTTTGTTTTTTCTTGCCTGGAAACTCAACCTCTGATCCACCTGCCATAAGAGTTCCCCGTACCCCTCCGAGTCGCCCCTCTCCCTTGAGGGCAACGGCTGTGGTTATTTCCAGCGCTGCAGTGCTTTGAGTTCCAATTCATCCATTCTTCCAGGAATTACGAGACAGTGAATTGAACCATCATTGATGTTTGCCACCTCATCAAGAGTACCGTAAAATATGCGTTGTTCAGGGCGCCCCATATCACTACAAAGAGCAATATTCCAATCTTCAATATTGATTGATAATTTGTCTGCCGATTTCCGTAGCACATCAACAGCAATTGCTGGCGTCATTGGCTTTTGTTCGTCAACACCCATTCCAGTTGGGTCTAAATCAAGTAAAACCAATGTGTGTAATTTTCTCTCTTTGTTTTCAATAATTAATTCAAATGGTGATGTTGCAAGATATTCACCATACGGATAGGCAAGCGTAACTTGTCTTCCAAATCGGTACGATTGAAGACCAACAGCGCCAGTGACAATAGTGGTTATTGAGATTCCATGAATGACATGACATTCAATTCCCGCTTCACTTGCTCGCAATTGCAAATCCACATGTGTTGTTGCTTGTAGAGGGTCGCCGACAACCATGAGGGCCACACGCGCCTTTTTTGCCAACTCAAACAATTGTTCAGGATTTTCAATAGCGGGGCGCATTGAAACTTCAAAATCGCCAACAAACTCGTTCAATCTACTCATTTCATTTTCTGGTAAAAGTGCAGTATATCCCTCTAAATAACGATATTCGCAATCTTTAGCGGCATCAATAGCCGCCAAACTCATTGCTGAAAGATCACCAGGGCCCAACCCTATTAACCAAAGTCCAGAGTTTGTTTTGGTCATCTCCAATCCTCCGTCATCGTCAAGCGAGTAGTGCTTCTCGGACTTTCGAGTCAGATGCGTCATTTGAGGGTGCCGAAGCAAAAAACTCAATCCATTTTGGATTGCGTAAATAGCTTTGAATGGTCATCTAAAGGATATCGTGTATTGGATGATGGTGAGTTCAAACTCGTCCCTCTTGGAGATAATCCTCCAGATATTTTGCCCAAGCAGTTGAACGGTTTTGAAGAGAAAGAGGCGGAACAATCAGAACGTTTGCCACAAAAATGGATTGGATACTTGCCACAATTTATTGATGAAAAAATAATCTCTCTTCACGAAGGTGGTTGGCCCAATGCCCAAGAACCATTGGGAGACATACTTCTATTCAAAATTGAAAAACATCTCGAACAATACGCCCAAGAGGTTGCACTTGCGAAAATCACTCACCACAAAAAGGTGAGAGCGGTATTCCGTGACCACGGAGTAAAGGGAGATTTTAGAATAAGGGAATTAGAGCCACTAGCTGCTAGATTAGATGGTCAAATTTTGACAGTTGACGAAATCAATTTACTATCTGAACCAGCCCGTGAAAAGTTATTGCAGACCGAAACAATAGTTCGGGAATACAATTTATACATCAAAATAAATCCACGAAAAGCCTTCTTTTCTCACCGACTACAAAGTCAACGCGTACATACTGTTGAAAGTGCAATCAAACTTAGAGAAATGTTGGGCCGTCCGCTAGACGTTGCAGACCCATATTGTGGTGTTGGGCCAGCCTTCACTCATCTTTTGCAAATTGATGAGTTGGTGGGAAACCTGCTCGCTTGTGACATCAATCCAGATGCGATGCCTCTCCTTGTTGACAATTTGACACAAAACGGAATAGAAGTTTCACTAGATGAGATCAATGAAAAACGATTTCAAAAATCCGGCAATTATATTGGTGTACGCGATGCATTAACTTTGACAAAAGATAGTGAATTAGTCGGTAAATACGATGTTTTACTCGTAAATCTCCCTCATGAAACAGTTACTCATTTACCCCACCTTATTGGATTATTGAAAGTAGGTAGCCCAACTCTTGTGCGTGGTTGGTTAATTGCTTCTGAAGAAGAGATTCCAAACCTAACTAAAGAATTACAAAAAATATTACCACACCCACTTGATGGCAGCCCAATAGTAGAAGTAGAGCGCCGAACTCAATACAATACTACTGACTGGTTATGCAGATTTGAGTCGTGGCAATTTATTTCATTCGAATAATTTTTCCGGCGAAACAGGTATTAACGCGCGAGGAATGTCACCGTTGATGCACCGAGCACTGTTCTTAACGATTCTAATGTTGGCAGCCCCTCTTGTGGCCCTTTCAACAAATTTTGAGATGACAGATGAATATGTTGTTTTAGACGAAGGCGATGAAGCACTTAATAGTGCAAAAGTAGCTACTAATCCCCTTGGTTGGGAATGGGTTGCCAAAGATACTGATGCGGGTTTTGTTTGGACACGAAGTGTTGAAACAGATTCTTCTCAGAGTTCATATATTTCAGGAATATTCAGAGGAGGCAGCCTCTCTATTGACAATCAACACGCTCTCAATGAAGGTGGTTTAGACGCCTTTGTTGCAAAGTTTGACACAAGTGGAAATGTGCTTTGGCTCACATCATTTGGTGGCGTTTTAGACGAATATGTTGAGGACATGCTCGTTGATGATTCAGGGAATGTTGTAGTGGTTGGTAGTTATGATTCACCACAATTCAACGCAAGCACCGATGTATTGACTAATTCGGGAAGCCGAGATGGATTTGCAATTCAGATTAATGCAAATAATGGTTCTATTGATTGGGGTAATTCAATCAATGGAGCGGGCTTTGATAACATCACCGGAGTGACAAAAGATTCCCATGGCCACTTTGCATATTCAGGTTGGACGGCTAGCCCCACGCTTACAGTGAATGGGACAGTTCTCAATAATAGTGGCGACACTGATTTTCTCATTCTTTGGGGATTAGCAAATGGAACTTGGGACCAAGGAAGAATCTATGGTGGCACAGGCAAAGAACAGGCACACGACATTGTGGCCGACCAAAATGGAAAAGTAATGGTTGCCGCCGAATTTTCCACACCCTCCCTAACGCTTGACCAAACAACAATTTCTCATGGAGGCGGTTCAGGTTCAGACAGCCTTGTGATGCGCGTGGCTCATGCTGGTGTGGAGTGGGTCCGCAAACCAATTTGTAATGTCAATGATAGGGCATGGAAACTCGATGTAGATAGTGCGGGAAATGTATTCGTTGTCGGTGAACTGATGGCAAATACCTCGAGTTCTCATTCAATTACTTGGGGCTCAATTCAAATCAACAATGGCCGCGATTATGAGTCTGTTTATGTGGTGAAGTTCTCCAATGTCGGTGCAATCGGCTGGGCGCTTGAAACACAAAACAATTACTACCGTTATCATTCTCCATCAATAGATGTCTTTGGCAGTAAAATATTGGTTGGGCTAACTGCCAACTATTACTTTTATTTCCGCGGTAGTTCCTCCAGCAGCCAAATATACATACAAACAGGTGGTTATGACAATGCAATTGTAGTTGAATTGACGAACACAGGTAGCACGGTATCTTATTCCAATTATTGCATTAGGTCAGGCCGCGCTACAATCGATGATGTTGCTTGGATGGATATTGGGAGCGCCTATCCTGATGTGGTTGCCTCCATCAACCATCAAGCCCGCCAAGATTACGATTACAACGTCTATTCTGATGCACCCGCCACTACGGTGTCTCGATTCTCATGGTCAAATGGGCAGCCGCAATCTTATCGGTTTTACAAAATGATAGGCCATACTGGCACAGAGGATATTATTGATCTCGAACCATTGAATTCAACAGCCACAGTCATGATGGGCGTTACTAATGCATTTTCTCACAGTCTTCGCTTTGGCAACGATGTATTAGGGGGGAACGCCTCCATTGCTGACCAAAGTACCACCTCAACACAATCGCGTCTGTTCTTGGCTGTTGCTAGTGATAACGGAACTTGGACAGATGTTGCCCAAATCAAGATGGGCGCACGAATGAGTACCTCAACATCTTCCTACACCAATGAGAAAGACTTCGCGGCAATGGCTATTGGCCCAAATGGTACGGTATGGGTTGGTTTCCACTGGAACGGTTGGGTCGATATTCCCGGCCTTACAAGCCGTAACAGTGGTTCTGGATTCATAGTTGCAAGTTGGTCTCCCACAAGTGGATGGATGTCTGCTGATACAATTGGATTTAGTACAAGTCAATATGTCAATCTTGATATCGCCGTAGATGTCAATGGGGATGTATTCTTTTCAGGAGCTTGTGCAGGCACAACTACAATTCATGGAACACAATTCTCTGGTAGCAATTATTGGAATATTTGTATTGCGCAGCGTCATGGTGCTACAAGTAGTTGGATTAATCTTCATCGTTCTGGTAATTCGAATACTGCTACAATGGAAGCAATGACTGACCACCCAAGCGGAGGTGTGGTATTTTGGGCAAAATCTGGATACTTTACTAACCCAAGCGGGGGGACATCTTATCCAGGTAGTTACCCAGGTGCATTGATTCGTTTAATACCAAGTAATTCGACAATGTGGTGGATGGGTGCTCCGACTTGTTCTAGTAGTAATTGCATTTACATTGAATCAATAGACACTACACCGACTGGTGATGTCTATATCGCTGGCCATTTTCAGAACTCAGTTTCATTTCCTAATTGTTGCTCAGTTAATTCGGGTGGTTCCCGAGATGGGTTCATTGCCAAGTTTAACAATACTGGAGTTTGGGATTGGTCTATTGCTCTTGGCGGGACTTCTAATGACTATATTTACGACATAAATATGGTCGGTAACGGCAGCGTTGTAGTCGTTGGAAAGAAAACGGGTGTAATCAGTGTTGGACTTACTACCCTCTCTTCAGCAGGTACTGGCTTTGTTGCTATGGCTTCTACATTAGGTACCTGGGAATGGGCAGCACAACCCAGTGGCTCAACCACAGTGAAACAAGTGACTGCAACTGGTAATGGAACGGTAGCAGCCGCTGGACAATTACATTATTCAACCAGCGCCCGAACTTTCGGTCTTGATTCACTAAATTCCTCAGATGGTGATGACATATTCCTTGCGCGCATGAGTGCTGATGCTGATGCTGATGGAATTACAGACAACCGCGACAACTGTCAGCAAATTTACAACCCAAGTCAAACAAATTATGACGGAGATAACCAAGGAGATATTTGTGATGCAGATGATGATGCAGAGGGTATTGCAGATTCAGTAGATAGTTGTCCAATGGGGGCACTCGGTTGGACTTCAAACAACACGACTGACCACGATACAGATGGTTGTAAAGATGATATTGAGGATTCAGATGATGATAACGACGGCCTTCTTGACAGCAATGATGCATGCATGGCTGGCACTCTAAACTGGACTTCAAACAGCACGACCGATTATGATACAGATGGATGTAAAGATTCAAATGAAGATTTAGATGACGACGACGATTCTGTCAACGATACAGCAGATGCTTGTCCGAAAGGAAGTTTGGGTTGGATATCTACTTCATCAACTGATCATGATGGAGACGGTTGCAAAGATTCGAATGAAGATTTGGACGATGATAATGACGGAATAGGTGATGATTCTGATACTTGTATTCGCGGCGAATTAAATTGGACGTCATCTAATGTAACAGATAATGATGGAGACGGATGTCTTGATGCTACTGAAGACCTTAATGATGATAATGACCACTACCAAGATTACGATGATTCATGTCCAAATGGTACTGTTGGTTGGTATTCTGGAAGTATTACAGATTACGATGGTGATGGTTGTAAAGATTCAGATGAAGATTTGGACGATGATGCAGATGGTATTCTAGACATAGATGATAATTGCCCAAGAGGAGTCAAAGGCTGGGTTACAAATCCCACTGTTGATTTTGATGCAGATGGGTGTCATGATTGGAATGAAGATACTGATGATGATGGTGACGGGGTATCAGATCTTATTGATGATTGTTCAAGGACAATGGTAGGAGAGACTCCTAATGCAGATGGTTGCGCACCTGGTGAAATTCCAGATGGTAATGGGGGTGGCGGTAGTTCTTCAGTGAATTATACTGAGGATAACACGTATGTCAACAATACGTATGTGAATAATACCTATGTAAATAACACATATGCAAACAACTCATATGATAATGAAACATTCCAAAATCAAACATTCCAAAATCAAACATTTCAGAATAACACGAATCTCAATCAAACAATTAACGAAGGAGACATTTTGAATGATACTGCTGATAACACTGTAACTGATAGTGTTGCAGATGAAGAATCACTTGCCGGTATGTCTTGGGTTCCATTGATAGTCGTAATTTTGATGGTGTTGCTATTATTTATCCAAGCTCTTCAATTAGTGAAAAAGCCAATGGTGCCATCAGGCCCACCCGAGAGTATGTTGGCCGAACAAAGTGTGTTTGACGAAATAGATTATTCCTCTGATGTGCTTGAATCGAGTAACGATTTTATCGCGGCAGAAGATGAGGTGAAAGAATCAATTGTAGAAACACCACAACCTGTTGTGGCAGAAGCAATATCGCCACCAATGAATCCAGAAAACCCGACAATATCCGATGGATTTGAATGGATTGAATGGCCAGAGGGTAGTGGTAAGAATTATTTCCGAACAGAAGATACTCAAGATGATTGGATACCTTGGCCTATTGAGTGATAATAACCCCCATTTTCTTTAAAAAAAGGATTTGGCGCCCCGACCGGAATTTGAATCCGGGTCGAAGCCTCGACAGGGCTTCATGATAGGCCACTACACTATCGGGGCTAAGTGAATAGGTCGGCCAAAGCCAACCTGTATTTAATGAGAACCCAACTCGCCGCATTGATAGAGATGGCGCTCGATGAGGATTCAACCGGCGGCGATGATGATGAAAACGAAGGAAAAGGGCCCCCAAGAGGTCCACCTTCTAGTGCGCCAAAAGGGCCACCGCGTGGCCCCCCGATGGGTATGCCAATGGGCATGGTTCCTGGTATGTCAGTTGGTGGCGTCCCCCCGCAACGCTCTGCTGGTCCGCCAGCGGTAGTCCAGCAAGAAAACAAAGATGAAGACGAAGATGAAGACATTGTCGAAGAAGAACCAGAAGATGACGAAGTGGAACCAGTAAGCAATCTTCCCACAGACATTGATGGGATGATAGGTCAAGCGATAGTTAATACTCCAATGTCAGAAGTAGACGCTCTTCGCAATGAAAACGAATCACTCCGTAACGCTGTTACTAATGCTTCAGGACTCATTGATGAAATAGAGAGCCAACCAATGCCACCAATTGTTGGAGATGGTTTTGTCATTCCAGCACACGTTGTAGGCGATTTTGTTAGGATAGGTCGCCAACTACAACGCGATGGACTTTGTTATGCAACTGTTGGAAGCATCTCAACTCTATCACTTGATCAGCCCAACCTTATTCATATCACACGCGAAGGTACACCACTTGGACAAATTGATGAGCGATATATTGTTTCAGGACGATTAGGCGAGGCAACTCCTTTTGGCGCAGGTGATGCTTGGAAAGTTCATACCATTTTGTTAGCAGTAGCCTCACTTGAGCATAATGGCAGGGCGGCTTGCGCACATTTACCCGCACCGTATGCGACCGCAATGTCATTGGAGCAAGATTTGTTTGTTCTTAGGCCAGAAGACCTTGCTGGCAAAGCTCGCTTCGGCTCTGTTGTGATTGTTGATTCAGACGATGCTTCAGAAGAAGACTTTCTCCGCCAACTTTCAGAAGGGCTTCAGCAATCAGGATGTAAAGCAATCGTTGTACGCGGTGGCGGAATATATGCAGTAGGTGCTGATTTCAACGAGGCGTGGGACAATGCGGCAGCAGTTGAACACAGCATGAAAATTTCATTCTTATCCCGCCTCGCAGGCATTGAATGAGAAGCGGCATGTTCATTGAACTCACGCTTCGCACAGCACTTGGGAATCATGGCAGAGAGGTTAGTTATCGACGTCGTTGATAATGGTGGTCAGTGGACCCATAGAGAGTGGAGAATGCTTCGTTATCTCGGCGTTGACACTCAAATTATTGCCAATTCCACTCCATTATCTGAACTTCGTGAAATGGACGGCCTTCTTCTTTCAGGGGGTGCGGCACGAGTAGGTCTTACTGGTGAGTTAGGTAATTGTGCAGATTTTCTTACTCTTGACATACCTATTCTTGGTATTTGTGCGGGCCATCAATTCATGGCTCGACACTATGGGGGCGATTGTGGTGAGGCGGAATCTCCAGAATTTGGTGCTATGGAAATCACCCTGCATGATGGCGGCGGCGCAATTTTTCAAGAAACACCTGATACTCAAGTGGTTTGGGAAAGTCATAACGATGAAGTAACCGTAGTCCCAGAAGGATTTTTTATTACAGCGAGTAGTACTTCTTGCCGTGTTCAGGCGATGGAAAATGATGCAGGCGACCGTTTCGGTTTGCAATTTCATCCAGAAGTGAATGATTCAGAATTTGGAGCAAAAATGATGGAAAATTTTGTTGAAATATGTCGTCTTTCGGTAAATTAATGATTTCAGCCAAAGGGCGAGGTTGAAAAAGGGCGGGCCGGTCGCCGCCTCACATGGAACGAGTTTACACCTTCCTTGAAGACCGCATGTTCACCTACCGGTGCATCAACATCAACTGTAAAGAAAACCACCGCATTAAAGGGTGGACACAGTGGATTAACTGTGAAGCATGTGGCGCTCATGCCCTACCTACCGAAGTTCTCTACCGCTGTTTGAAGTGCGGTGCACTTGAGGCATTTAGCCAAGAAAAGAATGGTGTTTCTTGCCGTAGTTGCGGTTTCCGCATTTTCGTCAAGCCGCGTCGCTCTGGTACAGACCCAGAAAAAGGCGGCGAAGGCGCATACAAGATGATTAAAGCTGATTGACAAAGGTCATCTAGCCCCACGCTATCTCATCCAATGATGGTGGAGCGTAGATTGGTGTCAAGTGGCACCCCGTTTGAGAGGGTTGCTGGCTATTCTCGTGCAATTAGGGTTGGAAATGTTGTTCACGTAGCAGGCACAACTGCTACAGATTCTGATGGCAATGTTCTTGCTAAAGGAAATATCATTGAACAATGCCGCATTATTTTTGGAAGAATTGAACGCGCCTTAGACGAAGCAGGCGCATCTCTTACTGATATTGTAAGAACAAGGATGTACGCAACTAGAGCAAAAGATTGTGACGCAATCATGGTGGTCCATGGAGAAGTTTTCGAAGAAATCCGCCCAGCGGCAACACTTGTTGTGGTCCATGAATTGGTTAACCCAGAAATGTTAATTGAAATTGAAGTTGAAGCGATTGTAGAATAAATCAATCAAAGTAAGACTTCTAATCGTTGAGTTCAAGGACTGTGGCATTAACACTAGGTTTGGTCCCATGCCGAGTTGGTTGGAAAAGCACGCCCCCCGCCGCTTTGATGATTTGGCGGTGCCAGAACAAATTTGTAAAGCGCTGACAACAGTTAGTCTATCTGGAAGCCCCCCTCATTTGTTGATTACAGGGCCAGCAGGTGTTGGGAAAACGGCAGCATGGAGATTAGTGGCAAGACAATTATTGGGGCCAGGTTGGAAATCAACAACTCACATTCTTCAAGCGAGAGATTTGGCAGGAAGTAGCGGTGCAATGCAAAAATTTGAAGATTTTCTTCGCCCATCAGGGAGAACATCTCG
Organism: Methanobacteriota archaeon; assembly: GCA_018650285.1. GTDB lineage: Archaea > Thermoplasmatota > Poseidoniia > Poseidoniales > Thalassarchaeaceae > MGIIb-Q1. The sequence continues at coordinate 31,413 of JABIGF010000023.1, read as the reverse complement.
TGATACATTAGCAGGTCGGACAAGTCTTGAAGCATTTGACCGTTCAATGTGGGAATCTTCCCCAACACGCGACCCACCTCCCGCAGGAGTTGAACTCGCCCCACCAACCAAAGGAATGATTCCAGTCAGTCGGTTGATTGTCATTGAAGATGCAGATCATCTCGGCCCTAAGAGGCAACCGTATTTGCGGAGAATGATGGAATCAGAATCAACAACATCTCGCTTTATTTTCACAGCCAGAGCACCCAGTCGAATAATGGATGCTCTACGAAGTCGAAGTAAACATCTGAGAATTCCGTCGGTTGAATCTGAAAAATTAGAATCGATTTTGCAAGAGGTTGCAACTAAGGAAAAAATCCAACCAGCGCCAGGTCTTTTTGGTGACATTATTCATGTGAGTGGGGGTAATCTAAGAAAGGCCGTTTTCATGCTAGAATTATTGGCTCGAACCAACCAAGTAGAAGACCGTTCATCAGTCCATAAATTGGTGGCTGCATCTACATTACAAGGTGGTAGGTTGATGATAGAAATGGCACTACGTGGCCGTATTATTGAATGGCGATGGGAGACCGTTTATGGTCGGAAAAAGAAGATGCTCTCTGGAGCAATGGCCGAACTTGATAGGCTCATGATGGATTTATCACTTGACAAAGATGATGTGATATCACAATTGCATCGAGTACTTACATCTGGTCGATTGATGTTGCCACCTGAATTGCAGGCTGAATTATTGGATAGGTTAGCTGAATGCGACTCACGACTTGGTCGTAGTTCATACCCCCGTATTCAATTTGAGAGATTCCTTCACGAGGTATCTGAAGCGGGTTTGCGGCATGGCATGGTCATGGCTTGATGCCACAAGCGTCATCTAAGGTGGGTTGGTCGAAAGGTTGGGCGCGTGGCCCAGCTGGATAAGGCGGCGGCCTCCTAAGCCGCAGATCGCGGGTTCAAATCCTGCCGCGTCCGTTTATTCTTTGATGTAGGATACTTTCTGTATTTTGTTGACTAATTAATCTCACTTTCTCTTGGCGTCTCTAAAGAGACGCTGGGCGCGGACTTTATGATGCGATAGCGGGTGGGCATCAAACATGGAAGCCTGGGACGTAGTTGTTGTAGGAGGCACTGTTGCTGGATTACGAGCCGCAATTGCTGCCCATGATGGTGGAGCATCAACAATAATTCTCGAAGAAGGTGCGATTGGTTCAGGTGGTAGTTCAACATCTGTAGAAGGTTATGCATCATCATTAAACGAAGTCAACTATGATAGTCATGCAAATGATACCATTGTTGTTGGTGCTGGTGAATGTGATGAAGCCACAGTTCGCCATCGAACCGCAGCAGCATTTGACCACCTAGTAGAAATGGAGCGCTGGGGATTAGTGCTACGTCGTGCAGAAAATGGAAATCCACATCTTACAACTGGATTAGGTCATTCAACAGCGAGAATTGCAACAACGGGCGACACTACCGGAAGAGAAATTCATTCTATTTTAGAAGAGCAATGCATGAAGCGTTCAATTCTTCGTCGAGGCGATACTCAAGCACTCAAATTGGTAACCGAAGGTGGAATGGTTTCTGGCCTCATCACTCTTGATGTTCAACATGGGGAAATGGTTGCTATCAAAACGAAGGCAGTCATACTTGCAACAGACGGTTTAGAATCTGCTTGGAATGGTGGCAGCGGTGGCACAGGGCTTTGGTTAGCAGCAAACGCCGGCATCTCATTATCCAACATGGAATTTGTAAGTTGGAACCCACTTTGTATGGAAATGTACGGCCTTGAACTTCCTTTTGCAATTCTTAATGATGGTGCATCAGTTCGTTCAGCATCCGGCTCAAATATTGAGTTCGCATCAGAAGGGGGCCTCACTCAAGCATCTCAAACAATCCTAGCAGCAGGCGAGCGTTGCGTTCTTGATGCCCGTGTTCTTTCACGTGGAGCGCCAGTATGGTATGCCGACACATCTGAGAGAGTATCTTCACGCCTTGGTTCAGTGATGGATGAATCAGTCATCCCAATAGTTCCACAAGTATCCACAACACTTGGTGGCATACCTTGTGATATGACTGGGGCAGTTTCTGAATTAGCAGGGCTTTTTGCTGCAGGAGATAATGCTTGCAGTGGATTTCACGGTGCTGACATAGCGGTTGGAAATAGAATGTTAGAATCTTTGGATGGCGGTAGTAGTGCGGGAGCAGCAGCAGCAGAATTTGCATCTAATGCCGACTATTCTAACACCGATGCTATGGATATTTCACTTTCCGAATCCGCATCAAAATTTGCTAATTTGCTAGCAGGTGATGATTCAGGAATTACTCGTGGACAGATGGCAAATCAATTGAATACAATTATGTCCGAAGCAATGGGAATAACTCGAACCAGCACAAATTTATCTAGTGCAGTAGAGCGCTTAGCACAACTTGCATCAACTCCAATCACCCTTTCTGACGAGAGTTCATTGATGAATACAGAATTAGTTGAAGTATTCCGATTAGAGGGAATGGTTACCGCAGCAACAAGTGCAGTCACAGCCGCAGCATCTCGAGATGAGTCGTGCGGCAGCCACCAGCGAACCGATGAATGATTGAGTATTCACCTACCCGCAACGTTGACTTGTGCCGCCCATGTGGGGAAATTATGAGACGGGGCCAAATCATACTCACCGTTCTTCTCGTTTCCGCATTTTTTTCTGGTTGTGTCGGGCCACAAGAAGAAATTCCTTGTGAAGAAGGATTAGCAGCAATTGAATTTCAATCAGATCCTGATGGCGTAACGGTTGCAAATATTAGATTAGCAGATTTAGATGGGGATGGTTCCGATGAAATCATTTCCACTCAGCCATTAGATGGCATAATCACTATTGCAGACTGTAATCAAGATGGATGCAATGAAAAAATATTGGATCAAGGATACACCGCACCAGTTAGAACACATGTAGTGGACCTTGATGCAGACGGTTTGATGGATATTGTAGTAGCTGATATTGGTATTTTACCCCCAGCAGATGAACTTGTTGGAAAGGTAGTTCTTCTCAAAGGATTAGAAGATGGAAATTTTGAACCAATAATACTCATTGAAGAAATTGGCAGAACCGTTTGCGCAGAATCTGGAGATTTTGACATGGACGGCGACCTAGACCTAGTCGTTTGTGAATTTGGAAATTTCCAAGGGAGCGTGTTCTGGTTAGAACAGGGTGAAAACAATACTTGGATAAGACATAATTTTGATGAAAGGCCAGGTGCAATTCATGCATTTCCATTCGATATAGAAGGGGATGGTGATTTGGATATCGCTGTATCATTATCACAAGTATCTGAAGAGATTAACATTTATCGCAACAATGGCCAAGGAAATTTCACAAAACATTCTCTAATCAATGAAGATAGCGCCTATTATGGAATGTCAGGACTTGAGGTGATTGATTTAGACCAAGATGGAGACCAAGATATCATCTATTCAAATGGCGACACACTTGATGGTGATTTGCCTGGCCATATTTTGCCACACGATTACCATGGCGTGAATTGGTTAGAAAACAAAGGAGACGGAGAATTCACCCGCCACCATTTGACTAACGTGTGGGGCGCTTTCACAAGTCATGCCGTTGACTTAGATGATGATGGAGATTTAGACATCATAGTTGGTACATTACAAATTCCCGATTTATTCCCCGATGAGGATAGAATAGATGTAGTAATTCTTGAAAACAAAGGCAATCAACAATTCATTCGCCATGAATCAACTCAAATTTATCGTTACTTATTGACATTTGATTCTGGTGATATTGACGGCGATGGAGACATAGAATTAATTGGAGGTAGTCATAGAATTAGTTGGCCCGGGCCAAGTCATCGAGGTATTGAGTTTCAGTGGACACCCCCCGGGAGTTGTGCATAATGGAATCTAGTTTATTCACTAAAATAATTGAAGGCGAAATCCCAGCATCCTTCATTTCTAAGAATGAGTTGTGGGTTGCATTTCTTGACATTAATCCACGCGCTGAAGGCCACACACTCGTAGTACCTGTAGAGCAAAAGCAGAGGATTAGGGATTTGAGTAAGGAGAGCCAACACTCTTTGATGGAGGGTGTAGCAATGGTTTCAGAAAAGTTGTGTAGCCACTTTGGAACATCTGATTGCACAATTGTTGTTCATGATGGGCCAGCAGCAGGTCAAGAGATTCCACATGTACATGTACATATCATCCCACGAAGCAAAGGTGATGGTGGCAAGAGTGCTTTGGCCATGTTTCCCGATACACCCCCGCCAGGTGCAGTTGACCCAGATTTTTCTACCTTAGCCAATCTTGCAGACAAATTATCGTTGGAATAATTATCCGACGAATTGATGGTTTGATACTATCTCCGAAGGAACATGGAAGAGGAAGTTGACCATCGCGGCGACGAATTACCTCCTCTTACAAAGCGTTCAAGAAATATTAATCTTGAGCGCATTTTGAAATTACACAAACCAGATTTTTCCGATGCCCACCTTACCACTACTGGTTTTTGGCCGATAATCCGTACGATGATGGGTTATGGGCATGATCATGTAATGAGTAGAACTTGGTATCATTACCATGGAGAAGACCCTAACAATGGCCCTGGAGCGCTTGCAGTTGCATGGCACACTGCAGGTTTGATAGACCCACTTTTGATAGTACTAAAAATAAACAAACCGTTTGTTTTCGCTGGCCGCCAAGATATCCTTACAGGCCCCATTATTGGTTGGTGGGGAAGGAGGATGGGTGTCCAACCCCTGCTTCGTCAAGCAGAGAGATTGAGAGGATTTGTTGATGATGAAACAGCAACGAGAGTTAATTCTGCAAGTATGCTGACGGTTGCATCAAAACTTGCCCATGGACAAGCATCAATATTGTTACCAGAAGGCCATTCTCATAGTGAGTGGTATATCCATCGTTTACGAACAGGGCCAGTTCGTTCTGCTCTCAATGCGGCAGCTCTAGCAAGAGAAATTGGCAATGACGTTCCGGTTATATTGCCTGTTGGTCTAACTTTTCGTGACCCTCACGCGTGGTTTTCAGATGCATTAGTTGAATTTGGTGAACCCATCCAACTTCCCGAACTTCCCGATAAAAATCATGGTGCTAAATTACTTGCTGGAGATTGGGTTGAACCAGACAAAGAAACAACCATCGCGGTTCGAGATGAGATGCGAGATAGGCTAGGTTATTTGACTCCAGATGCCCCAGATATTGATACTTGGAGGGCTTGGTTATTGCTCGGGCATATCACTGCAAAATTAGATGGGAAGCGCTTGACAACATGGAAACAAGAAGTATTGCATGGGCGAGCATTCCGAGACCAAATGCGCGGTACATCAAACAAAGTGTGGCAAGGCCCAGAAGGGTGTGGTGAAGAGGATTTAGCATCCACTTCAAAATTATCAGAACGGGCGCGTAAAGCCGCTAATACTCTTCATGACATGGGATTAGATGCTCGTGCATCTCATCCTGATTCTGCCAAGATAAACTGGAAAAACATAGCATTGGCATTAGTTCTCATGCCCTTGGTCGCTGTTGCATTACCTTTCATAATAGTTGGTAATGGCCTCCAAGCTTTAGTTGGTGTAACGATTGCAAAGTTCAATAGTGAGGCTGTTGATAAGAAAACAACATTCCATATGATGCCAATGATGCTTGGTACTGTATTATTTCGCCCACTAATTCATGTTGGTACTGTGTTGATATTGTTAAGGATGGGTTATTTTTCAGAATATTCAGCATATGCCATGGTACCTATTCTCACCCCTATCCTTTGGCTTATTACTGATGCAAGCGCTTTCTTGTGTAGGTGCTTTCTCCGCATTTCTGGTGGCATTAAGCGTAATTCTCGCACCTATTTTGCGTCTCGTTCAAAGGGTTGGGTTTCTCTTAGAGCAGAATTTGATGAGTTATCAAAGATGCTCGGTGCGCTCAAATAGTGTGCCTTTCTCACAGTTATTATGGGTGGCGATTACGAGGCTCAGATTCGCAATTGGCTAACCAGTGAAGGCCTTGAGGTTAGAGAGAGGCCAGATCAGCGAGCAGATTTTCATTTAATGGTCAGATATCCTCCAACTCCACATGGTCACGTGTTCAATATTGCTTCACCAAAACAACGTAATCTAGTGGTTATTTCTACAGTTACTCAAGTTGATGCAGGGCAACAAGATGCGATGGCAAAAAATAGTGCTGAAGATAGTTCAGGTTGGGAAGGATGGCTTCATGATAGTAGGCTCCATTTGACGCGTAGTGGTGTTGATTGGGTACTACATGTTAGAAATTCTACAGAAACGCCCCCCGGGCCACTTCAAGCATTCAATCTCAGTAAGCCAATTTGGTTTGATGGTTTGAGTCAAAACGAGTTAATGCAAACACTTCGTCATTTGTGGCTGACAAAATTGGCATTAATTCATGAAATAAAATACTCATTCGGACCGGGCGTTGGTAAACCAGGTCCAGTTGATGATTGGCAGCAGCAACAGGGTCAACAGAGGTTACCACAACAACGTGATAATGTTGTTTCAACAGATGAAGGTGGTTCTTTTGGTTCTGGTTTTGACCCATCAGAATGGCAATAATCTATCATTTATTATTCAAATAATTATTGCGAATAAACGATTTATTGTTGAGTTGTCAAATAATCAATTATTGACCCGAAAGGGTCGTAGTTAAGTATGAAGCCAACGGCATTTGGCTCAGCGCAGTAGTGATACTGAGGAGTCGATGAAAATGAATGACACAAATAAGAGCGTGATGATGGTTCTATTAATGGTATTTAGCAGCCTTTTGGCAGGTTATTCACCAACAGTAGAAGCAGCCCAAGTGGTTATCACAGATGCAGTACAAGTGGTCGATGGAGGCCAAGTAAATGATAGAATGGCATCAGTAGATTCTGATGCGGATGGAAACATCCACATTGTATGGAGTAGAAACACACAACATCTCTACTATTCAATGTTGGATGCAAGGGCGCAGACTATTATTGACGCAACCCAAATATCCAATACTGGCGCACACCGCGCTTGGCACCCAGATATTGAAGTTGATAGCAGCGGAAAAGTCCACGTTTCATGGACAAACACTGCAGGTCAATACGCCATTATGTATACTCTGATTGACCCATCTTTACACGCTCAAGATGGCTCTCCTGGTGATGATACTGTAATTTCCATAATTGATGATACCGTTGTTAGTCAACGGAATCAAGATAGAGACTGGCCAGCTATTGCAGTTGACTCATTTGGCTCGGTTCACATTGTTTGGGAAGACGCATACGAACAACTTGGTAAGTATTATCAGCAGCCACAAATTTACTACTCAATGCTTGACATTGATCTTTCAACACGCGAAGCAATCACAGCAATTGATGACACATTGTTGACTCCAATCATTGGTCACAAAGGCCACCCAGACGTAGTAGTTGATGCAGATGACTTCGTCCAAGTTGTATGGGATGATACACGTGGAGGCAAGGTAGAATTTGCAGCACCAATTGATACATCAGGTTCAATGTACCAAGAATGGGGTGACATGTGTACTGTTTTCTATGGCGGCTCATGGTCAAACGGCGGCAACTTCCGCGGAATTAAGCCGATGCTTCTTGATGCAAACATTACAGTTTACGAAACACTCTACCTATTGAGTGGAAACACACCAGGTGCTGCTAGTGGCGGTACTTGTTCTACTGCATACCAAACCGGTGGCTCTGGTGGCAATGTCCGTCCAACTGCCCTTGGATTGACTCCTGGCGATGATTCAGGCGGAATCCGTAAATTGACCGAAGTGGTCTATGGCGGTGCAGCAACTAACCTTCCATCAGATGGTGGTTATTATTCTGAATTCTGGGGCCCAGGTTCTACATGGGCATGTCTATCATGGAGAGATGCTGCCGGTAACATCCCAGGCAACCCACCAACTCAGAGGGACCACAAATGGAATCCAAACGCAACAAAAATCGTCATGCCAATTTCTGATGAAGGACCATATGGTGGCCATCCGTTTGACCAGCAAGACGATCAAAGTATCAACGAAGCTCACGATGCTTGCGTAATTGCTGGCGTTACACCAGTCCCAATATATTCTGGAAATAGCCAAGAAGTTGCATCAGCATCTATTGACATGGCAAAGTGCCCGAATGGTCAGACTTCAACAGGCCCAAGGATTTGCCCGGGCTCAACCATTAGAAACACCAATGCAGGTGGTCAAGCACACGCTTTCCCATCTGGTGGTTCTAACTCAATGAACTTGCTTGTCGAAGCAATGATTTACCTCGCAACAAACAATTCACGTGAAATTTACATGACAGTTCTTGACCCACATTCATTTGTAGATAATCCTCCAAATACATGGTCATACGGTGATGAAGGTCATAAAATCGCAGGTAACGGATATGTTGAATTTATGGGCCCATCTGTTGATTCAAATGGTGTTGGTAGTTTAGTAGTGGTCAACGATACACGAATTACTATTGATGACGCATTCAGTCTTCACCCATCTATCGCAGTTGATTCAAGTGGTAACACACACATCGCTTGGATGGATGGCCGTGGATACGGATTTGACAAAGATGACAACTACGAAGTTTGGTACACACGCTTGAGACTACGTGGCTCAGGTGAATGGAATGGTGTACCCGGTGGTCTCCCATCATACGGTATCAAACAAATTTATGATTACCCAATTTCAACCTTTGAAGGTAAGAACAATGTTCCACCATCAAGGCCATGGGGCCCATCTTCTTACATGCCTTCGATTTTGGCAGATGCTCAAGATAACATCCACATTGCATGGTTGGAAAACTCCAACGCAACAGCAGGTGAAGAGATAATGTATACTCGTCTCAATCATACAAACGATGCTTATCCAAATGGAATCCCACTAAATTCCTTAGCAACTTTCGTTCTTGACGAATGGGAGCCTACACCAGTGACAAAGTGGGCATCAGACAAACTAGGGCCAAACACAGGACGCGCTCCTGAACTTGGTCAACCACCAGCATTTGCGAACGACCTTGGAAGTGGTGCTCACCTTGCATGGTCTGATACTACAAAGTGTGATGGGACTTCAAACAATAACATGTACACAGTATGTTACACACATATTTTGACAGGTCAAGTTGATGTGTTCCTTGAGGACGGAGAAGCAGACTGGTTGCACATTATTGAGCCAGGTGAAGAGACAATCTTCAACATGACAATCAACAATACTACACCAGGTCCTATTGACTTAGTTGCAGATACTTATTCACTAAACATGAGTATGATGTGTATTGTACCACAAGAAATTGCAGAGGCTCACAGCATCTCTAACCAGTGTAATGCTGGAAACTGGACAATGACTCTCTTCTTTGCAAGCAATCATACAGCAATTTTCCCAGATACTAACATCTATCTGAAAGGTGGAGAAGCTGAAAGAGTATATTTGCGTGTAAGGGCACCTTCAGTTTATCAAGCACATCACGATGAAAATTCGTATATTACGGTGTCAGCGGTATCGCATAAAGATCCAGCAATAAGGTCAGATAGACTGACTCTTACTATGATGGATGTTGTACATGGAATACAGTTAGATACAACACACCAGCAATCAGATGTCGAACAAGGACAAACAGCAATTTTCTCAATTACGATAACCAATACTGGTAATGTGTACGATAGTTATGCTTTCTATGACCCCAATACGATTGAAGGTCAACAAGAGTGGTTGCTTCCATTTGGTTGGCAAATTCGATTCCCATTACAGGTTTCTCTTGACCCCGGTCAATCGGTTACGAAGAACTTAGAAATTAGCGTTCCCACAACTCAAGAACCCGGAACGTTCGCGTTATTCTTGAAAGGATGGTCTATGGGTGAGCCGCGCAAATCTGTAGCAGCCGGTTCAATGGATGTGTTGGAATTATTTGTCAACGTAAGTATACGTTCAACAGGCAATATTGTCTTTGAAATATATGATACAACAGATTATGTCTTGCCTGGAGATTGTGCAACATATGATATTGATGTAATCAAGCACTTCCAACCTGGTTATTTGATTTTCACAACACCTGGTGCACCAGCAGTGCGCCCTGATGAAATTCCTGAGCACATTTGGAAAGAGGACCACTGGACACTTTCAGTAGATTTTGCAAATGCTCCTGGTGGGAATGGACAGGGATTGAATGAACCTCGTCACTGGGGTACAATTGATTATCCATATACCGTGACAGCAGTTATTTGTGCTCCAAACAATGCAGATGCAGGCTTAGGGCCAGCATTGACAATTAAAGCACATCTTGAAGGTGCAAGCCGAGTATCAGACTCAGTAATACTTTCAACTAATGTCATACATGTTTACGACCTTGATTCAGAAGTATCTGGCGCATCTGTACCTTATGAGTACACAGTTAATCCATCGGATGAACTTGAAGTCCCAATTATCACAACCAATCTTGGTAATGGTGCTGACCGATACGATATACGCGTGGCACGCGTCACAGACTTAGCAACAGGTGTTGAAACTCTATGGGATGTAGATGTACCAAGAGGGATACTTTCTGAACTACAGCGTGGCGATGCAGAAAATATTTCTGTAACTGTTAATGTTCCATTAATGGTAGAGGCTGGCGATTATGAAATCGTTCTTGATGTATTTTCGGAAGAATCTTATCCTGATGCAGCAGGCAGGCCAACACGCCTTCGTGACTCAATGACTCTCAAAATAACAGTCAATGAATTCCATGATATGCAACTTCTGTTAGACCCATTTGTTGAGTCTGATGTGAAGACAACTGCTCCAGGAAGAACTGTTCGATTCAATCTAAATGTTACCAACAACGGTAACGTTCCTGACCGAGCAACTCTTCACAACCATACCATTGATCTCTCTTCAGGAGTATGGAGCGAACGCCCAGGAATGGGGCATTTGGATAAGTGGCAAATTTCATGGGCTGTGATGGATGGTCAATTTGAAATCCCATGCCGTGAACTTGCAGTAGGGGAAGAAGCACCTGCTGGCGAGTGTGTTCGTCATGCTGATGGCACCTGGATTTTACCTGAGATGGCATCTTACACAACAATTCCAATTGTTGCTCTTGTTAACATTAGCACGGACGCAGCTCTAGGTAACCAAGATTTGGGATTGAAGGTCCGTTCATTCTTTGGAAATATGGTGGAAGGCGGCGACCATGATGATTCAGAATCATGGGAAGGCGACTTAATGGATACTAACGAGTTGACAGTTACCATTAGACTGCGCGCACCAAATTTGCGATTTGACAAAGTGGAGGTAGGAATAACTTCTGGAGATGTAGGTGACATGCTACCAATTACTGTCCATGTTGTTAACGATGGAAATGTACACGCAACAGATATTCACATCATTGTTTGTCAAGACCAATCTAAAGACGATGTTCGTAAGAATGGCTGCGATGAAGAGAATGTAGCATACCGCCAAGTAATTGGCGCATTAATGCCACCAGATGCAGCAGACCGTGTAGAGCCTGCTGAAATCGTACTTCTTTACCCTGTAAAAGCCGGTAACCATGAAATTGTAGTTATCATCGATCCAGACAATATGATTGTTGAATCAAGTGAGCGAGATAACATCCAAGAAATCGACGGCGGTTTGAAATCCAGTAATGGATGGATAGACCAAGCAACAGAAACACTTGGTGAGTGGAGCGTACCTGCAATCATCATCTTGTTGACACTTTCACTTCTAGCAGTTGCTGGACTTGTGATGTACGGTCGCCGCAAGGAAGCATTGGCAAAGGTTGCAGAACAAAGCAGCCTAATGTCAACTGATGACATGTTCTGAAGTTGATACTCGCAACCATCTTTCACCACATTGCTGGTGATTGATGGATAACCAATGCCTTTCAAAGTGAGACCTCTTGGTGAGCACAATGATTCAACAGCCATCGCCGAAAAAACCGGCATGGGCACGTCGTTTGTTGATTGCCGGACTTGTCACTCTATTGCTTGGAGTTGTGGGCCTACTTACCACATTGCCATCAATTAGCAATGAGATGCAACCAGACCAATTTAATATCGCAGTCATTGAACCCGGTTCAAGCTTAGAGGTAAATTTGACAGGATTGCGAATCTATTCTTTGTTTCAAAATACGACCGATAGCAAGTCAATTGATGGTTCAGTTACAATTTATGAAAATGGAGAAGAAGTAACTTTGTCAGAACCCTCCCTTTTTGCGGGTGTGGGTGATATGGAATATCCTGATGGAATAATATTCACAACAATGGGTTGGATTAAGCCACCGAATAATACCCAAATGAATTTTGTTTCAGATTCAAATTTATCAATTTTTATTGTAGACCAAAATCAAGTTAGTGAAGAAGCATTTACACAACCTGCAGTTCTTTCTTCATGCTTCGCTCTTGTTGTCTCGGTTTGTCTATTACCACTCTCAGTTATCATGTATTTTAGGCAAAAAAAGCACGCCCCCAAATCATCTAATGTTACTCTAAAGACATCCGATGGTAGGCAAATCAGCCTCGCAATGCAAGGGTTGACAAATAGTGGGGCAGTATTGACAACCGAACAAATCTATGCATTAGCACGATTACAAGAAAGAGCAGGGCCCGATGGAAAAATCACGATTGATTTCAAAGTGCCGTCAGATATCCAATCAGAAATGACTCCCCCTCCATTTTCTGATCGACCAGACTCTCTTGTTGAGTCTACTAAACCATCAGAGGAAACAACCTCTCAAGATATGGGAAGTGAAACCCCATCTGAAGTAGAAACCGAATCATCTATACAAGCAGAAGAACAAAAATCTTCTTGGAAAGATTGGGATGAAGGTTGAATACCTAATCATCTAATTTCTTACCAATATCTCTAGCAGCTTCAATCGAACCTTCTGGCATGAAGAACAAGTCTGGAACAGGTTCAGGAAATGTTTCGTCCCAGAATCGCTGAGAGCGCGCCCAGATTTCTTGTTTTGCCGACCATGCAAGCCATTGGTCTACCCAAGCACATGTTTTTTGAATTTCATTGTCATCTTTAGATTGTTCTCTAAGAACTTTATTCAACATGCCAACAATTACCGTATTTACGGGTATCATTGCATATGTTCCAAATGGGTTCCTTTCAGTATCCACAGTTCTTTGTTCCTTCCACAAGGCTAAGAATTGGTCATAGATATAACCAATTGAAAGGACAGTAAATAATACACCAAACGCAATTAGACCCAATCCAAAATATGTCATAGGTATTCCAATCATAGTCGAATTTGAGTCAAACCGCCAAGACACATATGGCCAGATAAGGAGGGTTAGTGTTGTACACCAAAACACCATTGAAATAAGGGTCTGAGATTGTTGTAATCGCCAATATTGGCGCATGAACCACTTTCTTTGCATCGCTCCCGCCTCACCCCTATCCTCTTTGATACTTGTGTGCAACCGTCATGTTTGCTTACTGTTTGAGATGAACAGTTCTCTCGCGGGTATCAAGTGTGTGACCCTCTCTTGAGGGGTTGGGTGTGCTTGTGGCGGCGGTGCGTGCAGTGTTGGTTGGCTTAGGTCATCGGACTGCTTGTTACGCATCTTATGCAGAGCAAAATCCGGATGAAATGGAAATAGTAGGATTAGCCGACCCAAATAGTATGAGGCTCGCAACCTTTGCTGAAAAATGGAATATCCCCGACGAGCGATGTTTTTCTAGTGCTCAAGAATTAGCAGCAATACCAAAGTTTGGTGATGTTGCAATTAATGGTACAATGGATGAAGTTCATGTTGAAACATCAATTCCTCTAATTGAGGCTGGTTATCACATATTGTTGGAAAAGCCAATCGCACCTTCGCCCGTTGAATTAAATTTGCTTAATACAGCGGTTGAAAAATCTGGTGTTCATGTGGTGATTTGTCATGTATTGCGTTATGCACCATTTTACAATGTGATTAAACAAAGAATAATGAGTGGAGATATTGGCGAAATAATTCACATCCATTCTACTGAAAATGTGTCATACCACCACATGGCAGTCGCCTTTGTTAGAGGAAAATGGAACCGCCGAGAAACGAATCCAATAATGTTGGCAAAATGTTGCCATGATTTAGATTTGATTTGTTGGTTTAATAGTGGAATAAACCCAATAAAAATTTCTTCAATGGGTGGCCGTCATTTCTTTTCTTCAAAAAACAAACCAGATAAATCTGGTGAAAATTGTTTTGATTGTCAAATTGAAAGAGAGTGTCAACATTCAGCAAAACGTCATTACATCGATAACAATTGGTGGCCATTCTATTCACTTTCAGGTGAAATAAATTATGAGAGTGGAGGGGAAGCAGATGAAATCGCATCTGCTAAACATATTTCTAACAATGATTATGGCCGTTGCGTGTGGCATTCAGACAACAATGTTGCAGATCGTCAATCAGTTATTGTTGAATTTGAAAATGGTTCAATTGCAACTCACGATTTGGTTACAAATAGTGCACGCGGCACTAGAAAAATTCAGATTACTGGGACTAAAGGTGAAATCTTTGGAGATATGACAACTGGTGTGTTTACTATTTTGAAACCTGCAGCTGTTGATGGCGAAGAATACCATGAAGAGATTGTGGATGTAGGGGTCATTGACGACTTGCATGGTGATGGCGATTTACGATTAGTTCAAGATTTCCTCAATTTAGTTAATGGCAACACCCCATCTTTAGCAACAACAACACTCATAGATTCATTGAATAGCCATAAAATAGCATATGCGGCCGATATTTCAATGACAGAATCAAGATTTGTAAACTTTGATGAAATCTAATCTCAAAATAGAGGTGGGTTTTTACAAGGCGGGCGATTACACAACCTTGAGTTGAATAGTGTGGTTGGCTTTGATGCTGCTTTAACGATACTTGAAAACAAGGCTCGCCGTCAAATTCTTGAGATGTTAGTGCGAGAACCGCACTATCCATTGCAGTTGTCTCAACACCTTGAAATCAGTCAACAAGCAGTCATGAAGCACTTGAAAGTGTTAGAGGAAGCCGGCTTTGTTGATTCTGAAAAGGTGAAAAGCGACAAAGGAGGCCCTCCAAAAAAGATTTTTTCAGTCAAGCAGTCGTTTTCACTACGCCTTGATTTGGGCCCTGATTTATTCCGTTCAGATCATCGGACGTTACCGCCAGGTGGCCCGGTAAGACTGTCAAACAAACTTCCAGATAATGCAATTCCAATTGCTGAAAAGATAGGTGGCCGACGTAAAGTATCAGTTAGTGAAGCGATGGATTTAGTTGGCCAACTTAATGAAACATTAGAATTATTAGACGCTCAAAGAGATGCACTAATCGCCCTTCATCAACAAGTAATGAGTCGAGTTTCATCGACGGTAGATGAAAATTTCAGGGGTTATGAAGAGCGAAATCTTGTACACACATTACTAGAACGGCCACGACGCCCTGTTGACTTAGATGCCTGGAGCGACACACTAAGATTGGAAGTTCCCGAGGCCGAGGCTATCATCACAGAAGTAAGAGAGCGTATGATGTATGAGATTGCAGATGCAGACCGCCGAGTAATAATAGCGGGCAAAAAAGTACCGTTGCCTTGGTGGGCTGTATTGGGCAGTAATGATTAGATTAATCCGAGGCCCCTCAACTTTTCAGGCAGATAAGTATCGGTTACGAAATCTAAACCATACTTTGCCAATGACTGCTGTTCAGCCTTTTTACCTAAATCAAGCATCATGTTAATTTGGTTTTGCCACCACCCATCTGCAAATCTCGGGTCAGTCAATTCCGCTTTCAACGCTTCAATATCCTTTGGCGACAGGTCATCAGATGGTAGGTCGTATGCAAGAATATCATCGGCAGTAATTCCGAGATATGATGCTGAGGGCGTTGCTAGATATTCAGAAATATGTGCAGTTTTAATAGCCCCATAAGCAATACTTGCGAAAATTCTGAATGACCAAGGGTCCCCGTCAAGGAAGACGACAATCGGAAGATTCCACTCTTCATTCATCCGTTTCAATATACGCCGTGTTGAGCGAGCAGGCTGCCCTTTCAGATGCAAAAGACCGGCGCGATAATCTTCATCAAAACCGTTCTCAATCAATCGGTCAAACATACCACCAGTTTCGATAGCCATAATGAAATCAACATCCTGTTCCAATAGTTCCAATTTTTCAGATTCCACATTGTATGGTACACCATAGCCAGAATCCCCCACATCATCACGTGCATTTATTCTCATCCACACGCCTTTTCGGTTTCTCTCATTTATGGTGATGTCTCCAATCATTCTTGCCCCGTCTTCTTCAGGACGTAATTTGAAATCCTCTCGCATGCATTTCGTCACAATTTCCAAATCTTCTGCCAAATTATTACTTTCATTTTGACTTCCAAATTTTCCATGCCCCCAAGCTTCTGAGATGTAATACATTTCTCTCAGAGTTGATGATTTGCCATTATCAATCATCTCTTCGATGAATTCAATAATATGCAATGCACGGAGTAATTGGTTCGCTGAGCGTAAGGATGTAGCATCACGGAGAGACCTCTTTTTGCCATATTTGTATACACCTAGCCTCTTATCAAACTCAATGTTCTTTTTTGTCCTAACCGGCAAAGTCATTGTTGGCGCGGATCCTTTCATCATTTTGTTATGCATTTCTGCAGCAACTTCGTGAAGCGATTCAATTACACCTTCGTTTGTTTTTCCTGTTCCACTCATCATGAATCACCCCATTCTCCATCTAACAAATTGGCTTGACGCGTTTGTGTTTCTTGAACTGCATCTTCTATTTCTACGCGGTCTAATGTTCCACTTTCATCTGAATCATGCGCTTCAATAATTTCTTCATCACTTGATTCACTCAATACATCTCCGAGCGGCCCCTTCAGAGCATCATCTAATTCATCAGGGCCTAAATCTTCTGAATTATCAACGTCAGATTCCATAGCATCTTCTGCAATATCAGCGGACTTAATTCGTAATTCTTCTTTTTCGGCATCTTCTTCTTTTCTTATTTCTTCAAGAATCTTCTCATCGAGTTTCATTGCCCCAATGATATCTCCAGAACCACGGAAGAAGACATCGTATTGATTCCAATCTCCCTTTGACAACCCATCAAGAGCAAAGGATATTTCCAACATTTCACTTGGGGCAACGGTTTCAAGTTTCCACTTTCTAAGACCTTTTGCTTCCCTTCTTCCTTCAACATTTTCTTCAATAATTTCAACGCCTTCTCGTTCTGGCCAAGTTGCTAGAAGTGTGTATTGTCGAGGTCTTGCAGTATAATTGAACAGTTTGATAATACATCGTGTAATCTTTTCACTTGAGTCCCATTCTGCGCTTTCTTCAACAAATACCGCATTCATAATGCTGGTAATTACTGGTGCAAGGTTTGGCTCTTCCCGACCAAGAATCAAACTAGCCTTTTTACTAATTTCAGGCAAGATTACATTGACTAATTCAAATTTTTCCCGGGCCTTTTCTCTCTGTTTGCTCTTTCGTTTGTGGTTTCTCAATCCCCGCCCAACTTCTTGAAGTGCTAGACGCATTTCATTGAGTACTTCTTCATTATCTGAAAGAGCTTCTTTTGCTTCACTAGTAAATTGAACATTCGTGCTTGCAAGGTGAACAAGAATAGCAGCCGGACCCTTAGGCACCCCTCTTCCACCTGGGTGTTCTAATCCATATTTTTTCCAATCAACACTTTCAATTGATTTTGTTAGTAAACATCCACCTTGTTGATACATTAGTGGCACTCTATTGGCAAACCTCAATACTTCCACAGGTCCATCTGCTGCTAATTCTGTGCCGAAAATTAATCCAACTTCAACTTGGAACGGATTACCATTTGCAACACTCGGCAATCTTGTTACCGTTGAAACGAATTTTGAATCAATTGCTTTTGATAATCCTTTCTTAATTAACAGATCTTCAATAGGGGAAAGGCAATCAGTTGGAGGTGTTAACAATTTCACTTTCTTGAATGCTTCAAGCATTGCTTGAGCTTCTGGAGCAGTAATCGTTGTTGGTTTTCGCGCCTCGTCAACTCCTGCTTGTCCAAGTACTTCTCGTGCAGCACGCATTGATACTCCTGAAAAATTGTGGCGCAAGAATGATGTCATTTTCCGCTCTTCAGAATCTCTCATGAAACGTTGTAGTGAACCTATTTCTAATCCATGAGGGTGAGGACGGATTTCTTTAACTGGCCGTGGTAATACTTCGGTGACTCTTGGCCAATTTCCTTCATCAATTACCGCTCCTTCTTCATCGTAAACAGTGAGGGAAATTGAGGCGTGTGGATTGACGATTGAAGTCATTCTCAAATATTGGTGTACACTTTGTTTTCCGCGTTGATATTTTGCTTTCATCTGCGCTCTTACTTTTACACCATGCTCTATGATTTCACCATCAGAATTGAACCAGTGGTCGCGTTTTCGGTTACTAGTAATTGCTTTGTTCTTTTTTGTATCAAGCCCAATGTCAAGATAAACAGCGGTTGCTTCATCTTTGACTTTTGATATGACATGTGTTTTTTTTCCAGTTGTTAATTGGCTATACATTACAACTCCTGTAATACCAATTCCTTGTTGACCGCGAGTTTGTCTAATGGTGTGGAACCGTGAACCAAAAAGCAAACTTCCAAACACCTTGGTAATCGCATCAGGTGGTATTCCCGGACCATTATCTTGGCTAATCATTTCTAGTTCGTCTTTTTTTCCGGGTACCTTTCTAATTTCAATATGGATATCAGGCAATAATCTTGCTTCTTCACAAGCATCAAGTGAATTATCTACAGATTCTTTGGCGGCAGTAATGATGGATCGATTAAGAGTATCAAACCCGAGAAAGTGCTTGTTTTTCTCAAAAAATTCGCTGATGCTTGCTTGTTGCATTTTGCTACGTGTAGACGCCATGTCACTTTTCCCTCCCTCCAGTCCTCCCTCGGCCGAATGACGAGGGGCTAGTAAGCGGCAAAACACTCGACTTTAGCGACGGGTCATAAGTAGTGTGTATTGGATGTGAGAAAAATTATACTTTTTCATGTTAGGGCGGTTATCCAAATTTTATCAGTTTCAAATTAATCAGATACAAGGCCCAAACAATGGCTCCATAACAAATCAATTTGTTGCGAAAAGTTCAGGTGTCCAAGCAACTATTTTTCCCATAAAGGCGCTAGCCATTACAGTTAGCGGGCTTGCAAGGTAGAGTTTTCCTGGGCCAGAACGACCTTGAAAATTTCGATTAATAGCCGAAATAGAAACTTGTTCCGAATTATTTGATACACCGGGTCCAGCACCAATACAGGCTCCACAACCAGGGTCAATCAATTGGATCCCAACGTCCCTAAACATCTGATTCCACCCCATTCTTTCTGAATAATCTTTTACAGCCTTTGAACCAAATTGAATAAAGCATTCAACATCTTTTGGAATTTGTATTCCTGCATTCAAAGCGGCTTTAGCAACTTCTGCATAATATTGGAAATCGTCCGCCTTACCAGCTGTACAAGAGCCCGCATAAGCAATGTCAATTTTCACATCACCAATTTCAGTTATGTAAGCACCATTTGTGGGGTCAGAAGGAATGCCTTTGTCTGGGTCTCCGGGATGAGCGACCATTGGGGCAATTTCATTGAGATTAATTATGTGCACCCCGCCATCATAATGAGCATCTTTGTCAGGGAGAATGAAGGCTCCTCTTACATCATCTTCAGTCAAATCCTTTCGTCGTTTTGCAAACCATTCAACTGTTACATCATCAGGTTCACAAATCCCAGTTTTCGCACTACATTCAGTAGCCATGTTGCAAAGAGTAGCTCGTTCATCCATTGAAAGACTAGCAAGACCAGGCCCACCAAATTCCATGGAACGGTCTAGAGTTTCTGACTTAGTGGCATATTTCCACAATATGTAGAGAATCACATCTTTTGCAGTAGTGCCGGGATTTAATTCACCTACTAGTTCAAAGCGAATTGATTCAGGGACTTTAACAAAAGCAAATTGATTGTGTGCAAGGTTTGCATATTCGGTTGAGCCGACTCCATATGTTAGTGCGTTTGACGCGCCCCCCATGCAAGTATGGCTGTCTGTTGCTTGGATAAAATCTCCAACATCAATGAATTCTTCTCGTGCCACTTGGTGGCATATTCCCGGGCTAACCCCATCAACAGCGCTGTAATCACGCACTCCCGTATGTTGTTGGAATACGTTTTGTAAATCACGTAGAGTTTGTATTTTTTCAGCAAACCGGCTAAATCTTGGCACACCAGTTGCATAGAGAAGGTGGTCTTCAAAAACCGCGAATTTATTTGGATCTGGAAGAGTATAGTTTGGCCCATATTCAAGTTTCAAAAACTCATGAACTTGTGCCGTTGTGAATTCATGCGAGTATCCCCCGTTAACTTCAGCAAGTACAGCATCGTGTGGTTTGACATAAGAGTTTGAACCATTTGCAGTGAGCAATTTTTTGGCAATTATTTTTTCACACATTGTCATTGGCCGAGCATCACATTTTGGTGCAGGGAGTTGAATATCTCCTCTCTTCATTTTTTTAGCAAATGAAAAGATACCCCCGTTTTCTAAAATAAGTTGGGTAATCGGGTCAAATTTTTGAGTAAATTCTTGAAGAGAAATAGATTCCCCATTTTGTAATCGTTCTAACATTTGATGGTCGCCCATTAGTTGTCCAAGGTTGATATTATTTTGTTCATGAATAGGTGCAAAAGAAGCAGCAATAATTATTTTGATACCAGCCCATTTTTCAGCTTGGGGCGCAGTTTCTCGACTACTTCCAGTTCCTTTTCGATGTCCTGAAACAATAACTTCAAAATTTCCATTAATGAGAGCGTTTTGTTCAAACACCCTTTCTCCATCTTGAATTAATCCGGCGTATGCATTCTTGGCAATCTCTGCGGGGTCGTGGTCAAAACAGACCCAAGCAGGCGTCATGACATCGGTGTTAATATCGTCTAACAATTCGTCAACTGTTAAGTCAGACATTGAGAGATTTAAACCATTATACAATTGTTGACGAATAAGGTCAAGATTTTTTGTCAAAAATAAGACACGTTTTCCAGGAGTTAAGGAAATTTGTTGCGGCGGCCATGTATCTTCCATTCTCTCACCCCTGCCCTACGGGCAGAGACTGCGAAGAGATTACCACTTATCACGCTTATCAAATCAAAATAATAGAAATCACTCTAGAAGAAAAGTGGTGTAAAACAAACGCTAAAGCCTTAAATAACCCCGGCTGAACGGCGTTTATAACTTTCCCTTATGATATGTCATAAGAGGATACCGGAAGTGATTAATCTTGGCAAAAAAACCACCAGCACAAATTGAAGATATTGTAAAGTGTCCTGAATGTAATAGTAGGAGTCTTGACCACGATCAGACAAGAGGAGAAACCGTTTGTCAGGATTGTGGTTTAGTCATTGAAGACAATGTTATTGACCAAGGTGCAGAATGGCGTGTATTCAGTCCAGAACAGGGTGACCAAAGGGCTCGTACAGGTGCTCCAATGACAGTAATGTTGCACGACAAAGGTTTGTCAACAGATATTGATTGGCAGAACAAAGATTACTCTGGAAAAACCATCAACAGCAGATTCCGTTCACAGTTTTATCGGATGAGAAAGTGGCAAAAGAGAAGTAGAGTGTCTAATGCTACTGAGCGAAACTTAGCAATGGCATTGGCAGAATTAGATCGTATGGCAAGCCGCCTCGAATTACCAAAATCAGTACGAGAAGCAGCAGCTGTAAATTACAAGAAAGCCGTTGAAAAGCGCTTAATCCGTGGCCGTTCAATTGAAGGTGTTGCTGCAGCAAGTTTGTATGCTGCTTGCCGCCAATGTGGTGTGCCAAGAACCCTCGATGAAATCGGTCAAGCAAGTAGAACTGGTCGCAAAGAAATTGGTCGAACATACCGTTTCATGGTTCGTGAACTAAAGATGCGAATTATGCCAACAGGTCCAGAAGATTACATCTCAAGATTCTGTTCAGGATTAGGGTTAGATGCAGAAGTTGAAGCTAAAGCATACGAACTCATCAAAGCAGCCCAAGAAAAAGAGTTGACAAGTGGCCGAGGACCAACTGGAATTGCAGCATCTATCATTTACATTGCGAGCGTTCTATGCGGCAAGCGAAGAACTCAGCGAGAAGTAGCAGAAGTGGCTGGCGTTACAGAAGTGACAATCCGAAATCGCTACAAAGAACTCATTCAGAATCTCAATATTGAATTAGATATTTGATTTACTTTGTAATACGACTCAATCCTCCGTCGGTTTGATGGGTTGAACCTCTTTCGTGAAACACATGGAGGCGCCAGCCCGTACAGCCCGCCGGTTATTTCTTGGCCTTGGCTTGGCTCTTCTTCTAGCAACTGCTTTTGCATTAATTGATGGCCGGTTACCACCATCTGTTTGTGAAGAAGATGTATACGGTTGTACTGCAAGTAGTGAACTTGGTTGGTTGCTTCCAGTAGCAGCAGCACTCAGTATATTTGCAGGATTGTTATTACACCTCAGTATTGATATGGGTGTTTCAACCCCTCTTCTCTCGCTTTTCCCATTAGAAGGAACAAAGGAACAAAGAGAAAATATCTTCAATGATCTTAGTGATTCTCAGGATGAAAGTGAACTTTCTGATGCTTGGGCTGACCTTGAGCAAGATTTACTATCTCCTGCAATTGTTGAAGAAGAGTGAACTTAGGTAGCGAAAAGATTGACCTTCGACCTCCCCTCCGAAGGCTCGGTGAGCCAATGAGTAATGTACCAGACGACCTATACTATACTGCAGAACATGAGTGGTTGCGAGTTGAAGGAAATGATGTAATTGTGGGAATTACTGACCACGCCCAAGATGCATTAACAGACATTGTCTATGTTGAACTTCCAGATGAAGGAATGCAAGTTAGCGAAATGGAAGAGTTTGCAACCGTCGAATCAGTCAAGAGCGTTTCATCAATTTTCGCTCCACTAACAGGGACAATTTCAGCAGTAAATTTAGAATTAGATGATGCGCCCGAATTAATCAATCAAGACCCATATGGTGATGGTTGGATTGTTAGAATCACATTGAATGACCCAAGTGTCGTTTCAAATCTTATGGATGCAGCATCATATATTGCAGAAATTGGAGAGTGAATTAATTTGCCTCCTGCCTCGGAAAAAGAGGCAGAATTGACAATTTATGTTGACGGTTCTTGTCAAGATAATCAAAATGTTACTGCAAAAACCCCTGCTGCTTGGGGTGTGGTGGTTGTGGTTGGCGACAATCAGCGTGGTATGGGTACTGGTGCTGTGCAAACCGAAGTTAGTGGTTTGGTAGTTACTGATTCAGAAGCCGATGGTTTTCTTGGTGCAGAAGTTGGTTCAAACAACACAGCAGAACTTAGCGCCATAGCCCACGCGCTTCGTTGGCTATTAGAAGAGGCAGGTGATTCAGATGCGATAATCCGTGGCGATTCTCAATACGCCCTTGAAATCGCACAAGAAAATTGGAAAGCAAAAGCCAATGTGGAATTGGCAAGCAGAGTTCAAGCCCTCTGGCGAGAAGTTTCAAAGTATCGAGTATTAACTGGTGTATGGGTACGAGCTCATCGTGGGCACCGATGGAACGAGCGTGCCGACCATCTTGCATTTCGAGCAATGCAAGGAGAAAACCCCCTTCCTCTAGAATTTTGGAAACCTGGGCAGAGGTAATTACTCCTCTTCATCATCTCTGAGTGGCCCATTACATACTAGCCAAGCATAGAGTGCGTGCAACATCATCAAAGAAGCGTATAGCAGAATTAGTAATGCAGCAGGAACAGGTGTTGAGACGAATCCATCAGGAATGGAATTTAGAACCACGACAAATCCAATTGCAATAGCAGCCTCAACAAGGGATGATATGGCAATTTTATTGTCATCACATTGGTAATTATTGAGATAGGGAATGACGCCAGTCCGTCCAAATTGCCAGCGATATTTTGCAGAGTATAGAAATCCTAGGCCAACCATGGCGATAACTCCGACCGTGAATGATTTTGCTTGCCACGGCCCTTCTGGAGCCGACCAATCAATGAACGATTGACCAATGAGGATGAGGCCAAGTACGAGGTGAGCGCGCCACTCTGGCTTATCTTCCACAGTTTAGCCAAACAGGTCTTCTGTTTCAAATGAGAGGTTCAGGGATTGCTCCACCGTCTGTGAAATGGTTCTTCCAAACATTCGCACGTTCACTATTTCTTATTTCTAATACTTTGTAGAACTTTTCAATAGATTCGGAAGAACTTTCAATTAATTTCTTCCCCAATAATGAAAACGAAGCAGGGTCAATATCCTGCATTCGAAGTAGTAGTTCACGTAGTCTAATACCAGCAACTTCGTCGTCTTCAATCCAAAGTGGAACTAATATTCCCATTGAGTCTGAAGGGTCTAATTCAAGATAATCTCGGACACACGCTTGAATAAATATTCGCCGAACACCGCGTTCAGGGTCTGTTGCCGGCTTTGTTATTCTATTCAAAAAAGCAGTAGAATCAATTTGAGCCAATTCTTTGAGTGCACCAGTTGCAGCAGAGCGTGCACCGATTTCTTCAGAAGATGCGAGATGGTCTAACAGAGCCAATCCATCTTCAAGTGATGTTCTAAGAAGAGCGGGAAGTATATCGGATAAAGCCCCATTAATTAGGCCATCATCTCTTGTTTGTAGTTTTGATAACAATACCAATCCAGCCGCATTAGAAACTTCCAATAGCCTCGGTACAGATGATACAATTTCAGCAGCAACATTATTTGGTTGTGAATCAATCATCTGCTCAAATCGTGTAGCCAATGCCATTTTTTCGACCAAGACCGGCCTTTCAAGCATTATTCTCATCCATTTTGCAAGTAGTATTTGGCGCTCTTCATTCCCCTTTTCCAAGGCATCAAACAACCAATGTATGGCATCAATACCCCCGGAATCATCTTGCAGAGTTATCGCTGAAGATTTATTTGGTATCCAATCAATTTGGTGGCGCCCAGATTCCGCCCTTGTTGGCCAGTTTCCTGGTGGCTTACTCATTGCAACACTTTCGAGAATGTGATATCCACGGTTTTCCGAGACACCATCATTTTGGTGACATAACCCATTGAATAATGCAATTCCAATAAACCATCTAGTTGCATTTGGGGCGCTTCTATCAAGGGCAGATGCTAACCAATGTTCACAAAAACCAAACAGAATTTGTTTGATAACATCATCAATTCTTTTCAGCAACCACCGCTCTCCCTCTCTGTCAGGGTCTGCAGTTAGTGAGAGTCGATGGGGGATCATAGATTCCCTACAATCACTCAATAAACTGTTGAAAAGCGCGCGATTAACAGCGAATAATCCTGCTGCTTGTTCGCAAATTTTATCGCTTGATTGAGAGTCCAATACAGGTAGTTCTGAATCTATTAAAGGCGGCGTAGGCAACGGCCAATCTTTAACTCCCTTCGACATTAATTCCTCAAGAGTTTCTAGACAACGAGATTCAATAATATCCGCAGTTTCTTGCCTTTTTCGGCTAAAACTCATTGTAATCCCATCAGAATGTTTCTCGAACAATCTTGTGTATTTTGTAAGGGAGTAGTGCCCTATTTACAGGAGTTACTTCTAACACACGAGCATCGTCACGTCGTCGAATATCTTGGAGGAGAGGATGTCTACTCTTCTTGTGAAGGGTGACAATCGTTGGTTTATCAACTTCAATAGCTTCTTTGACAATTTCAACAAATGCTTCTGATTCGACCGAAAATTTTCCGATTTCATCAATTACAATCACTTCGTAATTATCCATCGCATCTTGAATTGCACCAACAGCAACTTCGTCTAACGCATCTGGATTAATTCCAAGTCCAAGAACTCGGTTTCGTGAATCAATATCTTTGTGGGCCATTGTACCCGCTTCACCAGTTTGAATATTAGTGCAGGAATATCCAATTCTAGTAGTTCCTTCCATTATTGGAATAGTTTTCATCCCCCCAATAATTTTGTGGGTGTCGGGGTCTTCTCCTCTTCCCATGAGTTCTGTGCGACGTTCATTTTCAAGCATCTGGATGACTTTATCCATCACCGCACTCTTCCCAGAGCGAGGCAATCCAGTGATGCCGATCTTTGGATGAATTCCCATTTGTTTTACACTCCTTCTGAAGTCGTCCTCACTATCGTTCGGACATCGCTAAACTATACGAGAGCGGTGATAGCATTAATATATACCTGTTCCAGTAATTATATTCCGGATTACGGAGATAAAACAACTCTAAACGACTTGAGAAGCCCTTCCGATTTCATCTTCAAGGAGAGGCAACAATTCTAATTCGTAATTATTGACGTTGTTATTTGCTGCCCAAGCTCTAGCCCAAACGTCCAATTTTTCTGAATTCAGTAATTGACATATCCATTCCAGAGCCTTCTGTCTAGATTTATGTTTTTTAGCCAAA
Source organism: Methanobacteriota archaeon (assembly GCA_018650285.1). Lineage (GTDB taxonomy): Archaea > Thermoplasmatota > Poseidoniia > Poseidoniales > Thalassarchaeaceae > MGIIb-Q1. The sequence goes on along the minus strand of JABIGF010000023.1, from coordinate 5,015 downwards.
GTTTTCATTATTTTGTCAGGGATTTGTAAATGGTTTACTGAATTGCCCAATACACAGCCAGATGGCAAAACAATCCACCTCAACCGCCTGGTTTGTTGAGCATTGACAATTGCTTGACAGGCGAGACGTGCTTGCTTAGAGGGGGCAATTTTTCCTTTCCATAATGCTTGCTTGCGTTCCGGACTTGTCCCACTTATTTTTGAATCAAATGCTGGGTGATGGAGCCATACTTCATCTTCAAAACTTATGAAATGAATGCCTCTAACAAATGGAATCCCTTGACTTTCTTTTCGCCAAGAATGAATGTCTGAGGACCAATTTGTTTGGTCAACTTCTCCGACTTTGACGCGTACTTGCTCATCTTCAGATGAGAGCCAGTGGTTTGGCTCAGATAAGCGACTCACACTAGATAATTCGTCAATAACAGCGAGGAGATAGTCACGTTCATCCCTATTTCGTGGAAGTCTTGGGACAGACCAATCTTTTCGGCTCCAATTAGCCCACCTTTCTCTTTCAAGAGTCATGCATGGTATGCTTGGCTTAAGTCCTGTTTGATGGCATAATTCCCCCCGTTCAATAGGTCCGAAGATTAGCACACAGTCGGTCTCACCACCTACTGTCAATCCAAGTGCTAGTACACCTTGCGTGACCCCTGCAAATATTTTAGATGCATCAGGAAACGCCCAAATGCTTGTCCATTCATGTTTGTTAACTAGAAGTGTTCTCAAAGGTGCACTACTTTGTTCACGTAGAAAACTATCAGGCGTAACCAATCTAATTCTTCCACCTGATTGAACGAGTTGTAAACTTCGCTCAATAAATAATCTGTAAAGATTTACATTTCCACTAAGTGTTGAAAATCTAAGTGAACCATCATGTTCTGTTTTGGTTCGTAATTCTCTACCCAGTTCTTTTCTTAATTGGCTACCATTTTCGTGACCACGGAACCGATCTTTGATTCTCAGCCATGGAGGATTTGATAGCAACAACCTTGGTTTTTCATCCCATGGCCATTCTCCAAGTAATGTATTTCCTACTTTTATGCTATTTTGAATCAGTTCTTCTGCTTCGGTGCGGGATATTTGGCCATCCATTGCCACATCGTTTAGAGATGCAATACCACATCTCACTAATTCAAGAAATATCCGCCTCTCACTTGCTTTTTTTGCTGTTTGACTGATATCAAATAGTTGCATCTTTGATAGCAACACTCGAATATCTTCTTGCTTTTCGTAATCACTTAATTTCTTACTTGATTCAGAATGCCAGCGAATTAGCCTTGCAGCAAACAACCCTCCGCCACTAGCAGGGTCTGCAAACGGCAATGGGATACCACTTCTGGTTCGCTTGTTGGATTCAATTTCTTTCATCGTTTCTTCATCTTCTTCAACGTGATTTTCTGTCGTTGAACTGCCATTTAATTTTGTGGCATGTGAATGAAATCCAGGTGGTAAAGCGGAGAGCGAAATTTTTGCTTTAACCGGTTGTTTAGCAACAGCATTCAAATTATCACTTTTCAATTCATCAGCAAGAATCGCATCTACAATCATTGTTGGAATAGGGTGTGCTCCGCGTGGACTTCGCCCATCTTTCTGTGCATCATATCGGCAGAGGAGTTGGTCAAGAACATGACCCGGGTCAGTAAGGAGACTAGCAGGAAGGGTTGGCCAATTGTCGGGTAGAACAGAAGCAATTGGCATATTTCTTTTCAAAGCCAATTCCCAAGAATCTAGCCAGGTATCGATTTGTTGGTGCCTTGAGAGACATTCGCGGTCAAGTCTTGCATACCATCCGCTAACATTTCCCGACCTCAAATAACGACCTCCTATTGTTGACTACACCAGCAGTAGTGTCTAGTTCCCTCAACAATTGGTAGTCTTGCACATTGAGTAATATCGCCCCGAACATGTGGGGTATATTTTCATTCGTTAGTTAGTAGTTCATCACCGGCGATACCCATGCCAACAACATCGCGGCCTTTAGCCAGCCAGTGCCATCCTTCAGTAACCCAGTCATAGAGTAAATCAAGCCCTTCAATCCCAACGCCAGCGGCTTCAGCAATTCTTTCCAATACAAGAACTTCCGCTGGGTGGTATTCTCCATCTGCTGCCGCCAATAGTACAGCATCGCGTAGAGCAACTTTCAACGTATTTGGTGAAGTTCTTGATAGCAGCTCCTCTAAATCTCCTGTTTGGCGTAATTTTTTTCGAGTTTCAGCCCGAACTTCGGGTTTCAATAGTGCTCTGCCCATAAATGCCTCCAAGGCTGCCATTTCTTCACGAACCAATGCGCCGTCAGAGTTTGCTACGATTGTTAATATCTCAATATAGACTTCTTTTTCCATTGGTGTTAGCATGTCAATGGCATCAGGGAGCATGCCACTCATTTCAACACCTCATTCAACATTTAATAGTTCAAGGCCATCTTGCATCCAATCAAATCCAGCCATGACCCAATCAAGCAAGCGTTCAATTATCTCATCATCTAAATTCAAATGGCGTGCAATCGCTTCCAAAGCAACTTGTTCATCTTCGTCAATACTTCCATCAGCTGCAGTCATCAATGCAGCATCACGCAGTGCAAGTTTACCTGCGATTCCACTTAGTTCCGCAAGACATTCATCAAGAGAGGGTGGTTCCTTGAGATATGTCCTAATCATCTTCCTTTGTGATGGAGAGAGAAGAGCGGTTCCAAGACGTTGTTCAAAGACGGTCATTTCATCGATAGTTATCTCATCATCAATGTTAATCATGTAGGCCAATAGTTTGGCATATGCGAAGCGTTCATCGCGTGGCAACTCATGCAAGGTGTCTGGGAGCATGAACCTGCGATAACGAGGAGGGATAACAACCCTGCGATTATTCAATAACCGACATCGGTTAGCATCAAATGATGTCAAACTACCTCTTTGCCATGGGCTTGACATCAATAATTGAGGATATTCAAGCATTTCTTCCTATAGTTTCAGATGAATGTACAATAGGTAAACATTCAGAATCAATATCATATCTGATTGTAGAGAGGAAACAAGGTAACCAAGAAAAAAGCATTCATTGTGTTGATAATGAATTAGGAGGGAAAGAGAACTTTTTCTTTAAGGGATGGTTAAATGATCATGATAAAAAATCCATATCCCTAGGTGCTAAAGGGTTCCGTGAATACTGCATTTCACATGAAGGAAAAACACTCACATCATCTCCACTTGATGTAGAGGGTTCGTTTGTTTTAGCAGCGTGGGATGAAGAGAAGTTACTTATTCAAAATGATTTATTCTCACTTTTTCCGGTAGTTTATTTTTCAACGCCAAATTTAGTGGTAGCATCTGATTCATTATTTGTTTTATCAAAAATTAGGAAATCTTTGGGATTGCCCTGTACTTTGAATAAAAACGTAGTTTACTCAAGGGCATGGACGCATGGTCTTGCTTGTGCAGTAATGTCAGATGAAACAATGGTGAAAGGAATTAATTTACTTACACCCGGTTCTCATATTTCAGTAGATTTGAAACAATTAGATCCTAAACGATTTATGATGTTAAGACCATCTGCTGTGAAGACAATTCAGCGTAATGTTAAATCATTATTTACACATGGTAATCTATCTTATGAAGAAGCATTAATTGAAGGAGTTAGGCAACTACGTGGGTCAATTTCAGCAATTATGCAATTAGATAATGTCCGAGTAAAATTTGGTTTATCCGGCGGTCTTGATTCTAGATTACTTCTGGCACTTTTGTTAAAGAATCCTAAATGGATGAATAGAGTAGAAATCACATCAAGCACCCACCCATCCCGTTCAAAGGACCTTGAAATTGTAACCGAGTTGGCACAAAAATTCAACTTCGAATTCAATAATTCCAATCAATCATTTGATAGAAAGGAGGAAACAGGAATATCCCCAATAAGAGTTACCAATAGTTTCGGACTTTGGGTATTGGCAAGTATGGGATTGTTTGACATGATGTATCTATACCGTTCTTATTGGCCTAGTCCTGTGGTAATTGAAATGGGTGGGCATGGTGTTGAAATTATTAAGGGAACTTTTTCTGAAACTCAATTAAGTACAATACTATACAGAAAACCAAGGAACCGTTACAAAGCAATTTCCAAAGAGATTAGAACAGCATTGGAAAAATTGGGAATAAATTCTGATGAAGAATCTCTTTTACAATGGCACCATTTATGTTTCAAATCAACCATTCAAAACGGACGTTTTGTAGATCGAACCAATCTTGCTCTTCGCCCGTTTCTAAATCGATTGTTGTATTCATTAACTCGTTCTGAGATTAATCCATTCCGCCAATATATTGATGGCGAGCCGACTTTATTACATGATATTATTATAATGCTAAATTCTGAATTAACAGCTCACCCCTTTGAGAATTCAAAGTACAATATCACTAAGGAATATATTGATGGTCGTTTGGAAAAGTTAGGTCAACAAAATGATATTAATGAAATGGAACCATACCAAGTACACGGTTCTGTAATGGATATTTTAAATGGCCCACCAGAAACTTTCATGGCGATGGTATCTGATTATAATTTTCAAGGCCAAAATCAAAAGAAAGCTACTCTTGAGTTACTTGAAAAGCAGTGGTCAAATATTGTTGGAACAAATCTAGGAAAAATTTTCCAATCTGCTTATGACTTGGCTAGAACAAGACTGGAAGACCCTGATTTTTATCCATCAAGTGCAGGAACACCTGCTGCAAAGATCCTATCGTTTTCGTTATTGGATTGATTAATTAGATGATTCTATCCAAGCATAGGTGTATTTATCCGGTGGGGAAATTAGTTGTTCATGTGAATTGAATAATGAATCTTCACCCTCATCGAGAGAACCATTCCTCATCAATCCTTCTTCACCAGCAAGGACTTTCATTACTTGTTGATAGGGACGTATTGTTGTTACCTCAATCCATTTGATTGAAAGGTTAGAATCTCCAACTGTAAATGATTCATTTGGTCCAAGAATCAATAAATCACCAGTAACATTTCCTGTGTAATTTGAAT
>JABIGF010000007.1 GCA_018650285.1 Methanobacteriota archaeon | reverse complement strand
CATTTTGCATAGAATTGAATAATTTCCTCGATAATCCTCCATAGAGTAATTTTCATGTCGGGGCATCATTGATGAAGGAAAACCATTCTGCCCATTACATGGGCAACCAAAATTATAGAGGATATGGGTCTGCGTCAATTGCAATAATCGCCATATTATTGATGAGTAATTTATCTCTGCTTGTCCATTCTGAAATGGATGATAGTGTGGGATTAAGCCCATCGTCAAACTTTTACCTTTCATCAAAAGCATCTGGTGGCGATGTTGACGCTCCTTCTTGGAGAGTTGGTGACAGTTGGGTTTACGACGGATTCTTTGATGTGGCCGCATTGATTGCTAGTTCAGGTCAAAGTTCTAACATTCAAACTTTAACTGGCGACCTTGATATGTGGATTGCAGACATTATCACAATGACAACTGAAAATCAGTCGACATTAGTCTACAAAGTACGCTCTTCAGGTGAATTTAGGGCAAATGGTGTGACACTTTCAGGTTTTACAGGTGACATAATTGTAGATTATGAAGGCACAGATTATGTCAGGGTTAGCGACCTTGCAACAATATCTATGCAAATGAATTTAGATGTTCTATTTGATCATTGGTTAACTGATATTGATATTGCGAATTTACAGGTAATTAATTCATACAGCCCCCCAAGAGAAGAGTATGATTTCCCTCTGAGGGTTGGTGAGGCTTGGCATAATAATTTCACTCAAACAACTGATTGGTCAGGCTCATCAGATTATTTTACCATCCCTGATGATTCCACAACTCAATCATCTAGTAATCATGCAGTAGTTGCACAAGGAAATCCAAATGTGCCGTATTCAGGATGTAGCAGTTCTTTCAATGTTACAACATTTGATTCATCTGGATTAAATGTTTCATCCTACCGTTGGTGGTGTGCAAATGCGATGAATGATGCTCATCGCCATTTCCAAGATGACATTGGTTTTGAAATCGATTTCAAGCTGAAATCTTTCTCCCCACAAACCCGCTCCATAAATTTGGATGTAGAGTTAGAATCACCAGCGTGGATATTAGACGCCCCTCTTGGAGCATGGGTAAATGTTACAAATTCTGCTGGTTCAGCAGTTTCCGGTCAAGCATTACAGTGGAGATATGAAGCGTCTGGAGTATCTCATTCCTTGACTACAGCATCAAATGGTTCTGCATATATCGGTTTCAACACAGGTAATGCGACAGACCCCTCTCCCACAAATTTTGATTGGGCTAGTCATGGAATTATTGCTTGGGTCGCCTCTTCAAAGGAGGTTGGTGTGGACACTTTCACTCTTGATGATTCAATTATTACATTAGATTACAGTCCTAATAGCGGAGGTGTTTCTGTTGAAAGAACTAGAGATGGTAACACCGTTATTTTGAACCCCACAATAGGTTACAATGCAGTTCCTGGTGATTCTCTAATATTTTCAATACCTGTTGAAAATCTTGGTATTCTCCCTGGTCCCGCTACAGAACTAATGGTGACAGGGCCAGATGGTACAACTAGCAGAACATCAGTTGCTACAATTTCTGCATTGGGTACTGCTTGGGTACAAGCCACTTGGGTTGTTCCTTCTTCTCAATCAGTTGGTGTGGTTACACTTTCTTTTGAAGTCGACCCTGATGGTTTGATGACTGGCGACCAGAATCAATCAAATGATGTCGATACTTTTGATATGTTCATTGGTACTCTTCCAACTGCTGTATTGATTCAACCACCAGCTACCAAGACTTTGACTAACATACATCTTGATGGTCGAAATAGCGTTGATTTGGATGGCGGAAGCCCATTCTGCATATTCGTTGTTGAAATATCACCAGCAGTCAATGAGACATTTGAGGAAGAAGATTGTTTGCTTGAAAACAGAAGTTGGTCTGATGATGGAACATACCGTGTGTGGCTCACAGTAACAGATGATGAAAATGACCTAGACTCAACAATTATTGATGTTGAGATTCTGAACCGTGCACCTTGGGTAAATGTTTCATCACAAGGCAGCGTTCTTTCAATTCCGGTGGAATCTTCTGTCATTTTCTTTGCTACAGATTCAGGTGACCTTGATACCCTCAATAATGATGCTCCAGTAGATTTCCTTTGGCAACTTCCTGTTCGCTCAGATGGTCAACCATATGCTTGTGAAAGTGGCGTTCAAGTTTCACCAACTTGTGAAGTCACTCCTATGGAAGAGGGGATTTTCACTACCGTTGTATCAGTAGAGGACGATGACGGTGCTGTTACCACTGGTGACTTCAACCTTGTAGTCACAAATATCGCACCAAGTGATTCACAAATCACAATGTGGAATGGTTCTACCGAAATAACTGATGACAGAAATCCGCCTATTTGGGATATTAACGAAGACCAAGTAGTTACTCTGAAGGGCACTGCACACGATTCTCTAAATGATATGGATAGTCTAACTTGGGGCTGGCAACCAGACCTAGATGTTGACCCAAGTTGGTATGTTGAGACAGTAGGTGAGACTTCTGAAATCGAAGTTTCCTGGTCTACTACCGGCACCCATGTCGTTGCTATGGAAACAGTTGATGATGATGGCGAGAGTAGCGGGATAGTCAATGGTTGGGTGCGCATCTCAAATGTCGCACCAACAGTAGAGCAGTTCGACCCTCTCTTGCCTGTTGGTGAAGACCGTGAATTGTCTTTGACAGGCGTGTATAATGACACAGCCTCAGATTTAGATAGCCTTAGAGTATGTTGGGATGTAGATTTTGAAGTTGATCTCGATTCTAATGGGGATTCCATGGACGATTGTGATTTCGTTGGTGCAGATATTACCCACTATTGGTCTGATGCAGGCGAGAAGATGCTTCGTTTCCATGTCACTGATGATGATGGTGATACTGCCGAAGCAATAGTCAATGTGACAGTAGCAAATTTGAAGCCGAAGGCAGCAGCGACTGCGGAGAAGTTAGAAGTCCAAGTTGGCGAGGAGTTGGTCATTTGGACCAATGAAACTACCGACTCTGCATCAGATATGAGCCAACTCATCTTTAGTTGGGATTTGGATACGTCTAAAGACTCTGATGACGATGGTGATCCAACAAATGACTTGGATGTAATCACGTTGGTTAACGAGCCATTACGCCACGCTTTTGCAAGTGAAGGTACGAAGAATATTCGCCTAACAGTTTCTGATGAAAGTCTATCATCGGTTGTTGACCTTACCGTTACAGTTTCTCCTGATGATACTGGAGTATTGGGCTGGATTGAGTCAAGTAGCGCAGGGGTATCAAACATTGTCGTTATATTAGGATTAGTTCTTGTTGTTTTGCTAATGGTATTGGGGATTTCCATGGTTAGGAATAAGGCTGGAAGACCAAATGAAGATTGGCTTGGCGGTGCGGTATTTGAAGAAACATCACCAACATTAGCACCTCCAACCTATGCCTTTGATCAGATGCAGGCTGCAACTAGTGAAGCACCTCCAGCATTGATGCCTGAAGCAACGGAGGCGGTATCAAGTCCACCGGCTTTGATGACAGAGGAACCTCTTCTAACACCTCAACCTGAACCACTTCAAAGTTCACAAGCACCACCGCTTCCAGCAACAGGATTACCTGAAGGTTGGACAATGGAACAGTGGGGATATTATGGTGCACAATGGCTGATTGATAATCCAACACCTCCTGTTGACACAGGTCTAGATTGGGATTTATGAGTAATTTTGGCCCTACGGGCCAAGCGGATTGTTGATGAAGTCCAATCCTTCTGCGAAATACATGAGCAGAGTGAGTGCCCCCCCAACTCAGTTGGCAACAACGATGGTCCTTTGCCTTCTATTATTACTTGGAAGTTGGTCATCAATATTGGTTGTTGAAGATGTAGAGTCACTTGATGATAGTGAAACATTGCCATCAAATACAGGTGCGAAATTATCTGACGGAGATGTAGATGTCCCTGTTCTTTACGAAGGTGAACGTTGGATATATGATGGCTTTTTTGATGTCGCTGAAATGATTTCAAATTCTGGTGTTGAAACAGATGCTGAAGCTCTAACTGGTGAGTTAGATATGTGGGTGGATTCTCTCACTACTTGGACTGTTGACAACCATAGTTCAGTTGCTTACAGAATAAAATCCGAAGGGGTATTTATTGGAGAAAACATCACTCTAAGTGGGACACTAGGCGACATTTCTGTTGATTATGAATCAACCGATATTATCAGAGCAGGAGATTTTGCAACGATAAAAACTGAAGTCTATATGCATGTGAAATTTTGGATTACATCTACAAGTTATGTTGATGTTGCTGAAGTTACTGTTACCGATTCTTATTATGAACCGCGGGAAGATTATGACTTCCCTCTAAAAGTCGGAGAAGAGTGGTCAAATGATTATCTAGATGTTAATTGGTGGGATGGCGGTTCGCTCTATTTTACAATTCCAGAGGATGAAACACTTTCCTTTGAAACAAGTCATGCAGTGGTTAGCGTCGGGGACCCATCAGTTGAGTATTCAGGTTGTGAAAATTCATACAACGCCACAGCTTTTGATGAAAATGGGACGGTTGAATCTTTTAGATGGTGGTGCCCTACTGCAAAAAACGATGCTTGGAGACATTTTGAGAACGCACTTGGTATGTATGTTGATTTTTACTTGAAAGATTTCCAACCAGTTGCTCCTTCTATTTATTATGAAGTTGACCTTGAATACCCAACATGGGCTCTCAATTCTTCATTAGGCGTTTGGGTAAATGTCAGTGATTCTAATGGTGACCCTGTGCCCAACAAGCCATTCATTCTAAGGTATGAGTATGATGATGAGTGGATTACAACATCAACGGCATCAAATGGTACCGCGTATATTGAATTGAATACGAGTGACCCACTTGATTCAACCCCATCAAATCACGATTATGCAAGCCACGGAATTGTTGCTTGGGACCCAGTAGATAGGAATGCAGGTGTTGACACTCTAACTCTTGATGCCGAATTGGTACAATTGGATTATCGCCCCCGTCCAGGCGGAATTTCTGTTGCTCGAGTTAGGGGAAATGATACGATGACTCTCAATCCAAGTTATGGGTTCAATGCTATCGCAGGAGATGTTCTTCAATTTACTGTGCCCATTGACAACAAAGGAATGACAGGCGGTCCTTCTACAGAATTAGAGATGCTTGCTCCCGATTCAACCTCTCAAAGACAGACCATCAATGCATTACCTCCTGTAGGTGATCAGACCTTGCAATTTTCGTGGACAGTGCCACAATCTCAACCATCTGGTTTGGTTGATTTCTCTTTTGAGGTTGACCCTGATGATATGATGTCCAATGACCAAAATCAGAGCAATGATTTAGCAACATTCGGAATATTTATTGGAACCCTTCCAGTATATGATTTAGTAGAAATTTTACCTACTGAAACTCTCACAGAGATACTGTTAGATGCGACAGGAAGTATTGATGCAGATGGTGGTTCAATTCACTGTACCTTTGAGGTAGAAGTGGATGAAGGCGTCGTGAGAACATATGAGGAATCAGATTGTTTGATGTTTGTTAATTGGTCTGACGATGGAATTTTCCATGTTGACTTGACAATTACTGATGAAGAAAATGACCAAGATGCAACTTCAATTGATATTGAGATTTTGAATAGGGCTCCTTGGGTCAATGTAACTTCTCCTGAAACAGAGATTTATTCTGAAACTAGTATAACGTTTGGAGCTGCCGATAGTGGTGACCTCGATACATTGGATACAACCGGTGCTCCACTCACCTTCCTTTGGGAACCGCCAACTCGTTCAGACGGTGTCTCTTACGAGTGTGAAGAAGGTTCTGCGATAACTATGGCATGTACAGTTACTCCACTTGAAGAGGGTGATTACATTATGCAATTGCATGGTACTGATGATGATGGTGCTGTGACTACAGGTACATTCGTATTGCAAGTTAGCAACATCGCCCCACGCGATGTTGTCATGACAATGGATGGGGGCGCAGAAGATAATGATGAGCCCGCTCCTGCGACTTGGACAGTTTTTGAAGACCAACAAGTCACTTTGAAGGGTGAAGCAGTTGACACTATGAATGACCAAGATTCATTGACATGGAATTGGATACCTAGTAGCAATCATGATGAGTCATGGACGGAATCTACAGTTGGTTCAGATTCTGAGATTGATGTTGTGTGGACACAATCTGGCAGCCATATTATTGAGTTAGATGTTGTAGATGATAATGGTAATTCTAGTGGAATTAGTGTCGGTTTTGTTACAGTCAAAAACGTGCCCCCTGTAAGCACACCGTTTTCTGCTCAATTACCAGTTGGCGAAGACCGTCTGTTCGAACTTACTGGCACCTATTCAGATACTGCATCAGATGCTGATAGCCTACAAGTCTGTTGGGATATTGACCCAACAAATGATGCTGATGATAATTTGGTGAATGACGATGATTGCGACTATGTTGGCGATTCTATCAGCCATTCGTGGCCAGAAGCGGGCGTTTATCTTGTCCGATTCCATGTGACTGATGACGATGGAGATGTTGCAGAATCATTAGTCAATGTCACTGTAGTAAATCTGCGCCCGAAGGCTGGATTAATGGCAGAAAAAACAACGGTCTCTTTTGGTGATGAAGTCGTTATTTTTACTAATACCACTACTGATACAATATCTGACACTGAATCTTTGATGTTTGCTTGGGATTTAGATATCACTAGAGATTCGAATGGTGATGGCGACCCTGCTAATGATATGGATGCGTTTACATCTTGGGGAAGTCCATTACGCTACACATTTGAAACCGGTGGTACAAAACAAATTAGGCTAATTGTCACGGATGAAGAGTTCTCTTCTTCAAAGGACATCACTATTGTTGTCACAGGTGGCGAATCTGGCCTCATGGGAATGATGGGTGAGACTGCAGGCATTAGCAATCTTTTGATAGTGCTAGTGATTGTTATCGGCGCCCTAATCGCAGTAGGTGTTACGATGTCAAAGAAAGGTGGAAGCGATGATCTTGCACTTGACAGCGATTCAATGTTTGATGATGCGGAGCCAGAAATGGATGCCGATTTGAAAATTGATGAGCCAGCCGAAGCATCATCCGAGGAAGTATCGGCAGAATCAGAAGAGGAATGAAAACATTATTTCAGTTCAATAAAAAGCATCACACTCAAAGAGTGTGAGGCAAGAGGCAAGGTGGAAGCAACCATCTTTGGTGAAAAGTAATGTCAAACATTTACTCATTTTTTGGACTGCCTGACCCAAATGAGGGCGCCCCTCAAGATGTGGCTATGGAAGCTGAATTGGTAGGCGAACCTAACGGGGCTTCGGTAATCTCTGAGGTGGAGATATTGCTGGATAGTAAATTTCACGATTTGGCTGAGAAAAAGTGGCAAACATGGACTCATAGTAGGTCTGGTGTCCCACGTCGAGCGATTCGTTACATAGAACCTGACAATTTGCATCGACTTCCCGTGCACGGCATTAGTCAGAGGTTGATTTCTGGTGACATGGTAGTCGTTGATTTGAGAGATCTCAAACACATGAAGGCACAACAAGATGCTTGTCGTCGTGAATTGGGCAGTATGTCTGAACGTCTTGGGGCGCCAATATTTGCATTGGATGCTGCTGAAACATTATTGTTAGTCCCAGGTGCAGGTGCTGTAGTTGATACAACCTCTCATCATTTGGGAATCACTGATGAGAATTGATTTTCATTGATTGGTGAACCAGTGGTCTAAGTGGCCCTTCACAACCTCGTCTAGTGCATATTCTGTATAATCTCGATAAGCAATCCATTTTGCTAATCCTTCAGGGTCGTCACCTGAGTCAGTTTTGCGAGCAATGGTTTCTTCTGAATATGTAATGCAGCGGCTAAGAAAATCTGCAACTGCATTTTTTTTCTGTTGTTCTATAAATTCTTCTGAAGTCATTATTTTTCATCCCCTTCAATAGTTGTCCTGCCTGCTTCATATTCATCTCTAGTCATCATGAAGCGAGCGGGGTTTCCTGCCCAAACTTGTCCCGCTGGCACATCCTTTGTAGCAACCGAGCCGGCAGCAACAACCGACATTTCACCAATTGAGATTCCTGGCAATAGAGTTGCACCACCGCCGATTACTGCCCCATTCTCTACAATCACGGGTAGCCATTTCCGGCGGTCACGACTTGGAGGGTGGCGGTCATTGAGAAGTGTAGCGTTTGGACCTATGAATACATCATCGCCCAATTGGCAAATTGAGGCGACATAAGCGCCACCTTGAACTCTCACACGGTCACCCAAAACAGCCTCACTACCTACATGAGCAAGTGCTCCAATAGAGCAGTTAGCACCCAATTGCACATTGCTGCCAACATGGCACGGGCCCCACGCAACTGAACCATTTTCTAGGTCGTAGCGTTTGCCACTCAACTCATCGTCTGTGATGCTCATTGACCCCACTTCGTTTAACTGCTTGATGTCACCATCATTCAAGCGTTTTGTAGAATCAACTGCTTAGGTCATCCATTAATTTTTCAACATGGCCGGTTGCTCTCACTTTGTATTTCACCCACGCAAAGGTCCCATCTTGGTTGATAGCGAATGTTGAACGAATACATCCTAGAAATGTTCTGCCGTAGAGTTTTTTCTCGGTCCAAGTACCGTATAATTGGTGCAATTCAATATCTTTATCAACAATCAATTCGAAAGGAAGTTGATGTTTTTCAATGAATTTTTGATGGCTCTTTGCCGAATCTTTTGAGACCCCAATTACTCTCCAACCTTTGTCACTCAGGGAATCAATGTTATCGCGAAAATCACACGCTTGAGTGGTACACCCAGGTGTGCTGTCACGTGGATAAAAATAGATTATTACACCACTCTCTTTCAGCATTTCAGAAAGCGTCACGGTGCTACCATCTGTTAATTCTGCAGTAAAATCAGGTGCTGCGTCACCCTCTTGAAATCTAGTTGACATGCCACCTCCTAATGGGCAGCCTACCTAATAGTGACGCATAGATTTTTGAACAATTTATGCTGCAAAAGAGCAGATGGGGCAATCCAATTCAACATGCCCCCTAGCAGGACAATGTTCTCTTCCAAAGTAGATTATTTGCAAGTGGCGGCGCCCCCATTCATCTTCGGGAAATTGTTTTTTCAGGTCACGTTCAACTTGAACTACATTTTTTCCTTCACTTAGTCCCCAGCGGGTTGCTAATCGATGTATGTGGGTGTCAACAGGAAATGCTGGGACACCAAATGCTTGAACCATGACGACACTAGCAGTCTTGTGGCCAACTCCTGCTAATGCCTCAAGTTCCTCAAATGTCCTAGGGATTATCCCCTCATGCCTCTCAAGAAGTTGTTCAGCCATTAGGTGGAGATTTTTCGCTTTGGTTGGGGCGAGTCCAATTTCTCGGATGATGTCCCGTATTTGTTCAACTTTCAAGGCAGCCATTTCAGCAGGTGTGGATGCAAGGTCAAACAACGTGGGAGTCACTTGGTTGACTTTCTTGTCAGTGGTTTGTGCTGATAGCATTACAGCTACCAAAAATGTGTATGGGTCTCGATGGTCAAGTGGAATTGGCTGTTCAGGGTAAAGGTCGTCTAGTAGCGCCCCAATGGCTGCTACTTTGTCTTCAATTTTCACGACAATCACTCTACTTCTACAGCGATATCAGTTTTCCAGCCATAAACTGCGGCAGAAACGATCAAGCCGATTGGTAGGATGTAGCATGGCACCCACATCCAACTTGCCCAATCTTCGTTAGCACCTCCTAATATCAAAAAGAAAATGACGCCAACAAGTATTGCAGGAAGCACAGAAACGCCGCCGAATACAACCGCCCTCGCTACTCCCATGGTGAGGTGGGCGGCGGCTGAATTGCATGAACCTTCGGCTTGGCCATCAAGAGAGAAGCGCCTCTATTTCTTCACCAGTATAGCAGTTCAGCAGGTCTTTTGGTTCTAGCCACCCTTTGCGTGCCATCTGAACACCAAACCATACATCTCTGAGCCCAGCAGTATCGTGGGCATCGGGATTAATGCAAACAGGAACCCCTTGGTCACGAGCATAGCGAACAAATCGCCAATCAAGGTCAAGTCTGTACGGGCTAGCATTGATTTCAATAGATTTCAATTCACCCTCTGCATTGAGTTCGCCCATTCTGCGAAGAACAGCATGCATATCGACATCAAATCCATCTCTGCCTTGCAATATTCTACCTGTTGGGTGCCCCAATATGGTACAGGTAGGGTCCTCAATCGCTTTGATGAGAGCCTCACTGTTCTCCACCTCATCTCTTGCTCTCCATGTTGGTAGTTGGTGTACGCTTGCCACCACATGATTGAGTTGCATTCTTGTCTCTTCATCATAGTCTAGTGAACCGTCTGAAAGGATATCGCATTCAGCCCCATGCAGAAGTCGGAAATTTTTCCCTCCGTCAGCCCACACTTCATTGAGTCCTCGAATTTTCTCACCTTGTTGCAAGAGGTCTTCAGCATCAGCGCCAATTTGGCGCCCGCCAATATTGAGCATCTGTGAGTGGTCTGCAATTCCAAGAAACTGCCAATCCATATCCATTGCAGCGGCAGCCATCTGTTCTAGAGTAGCAACTCCATCAGATAGAGTGGTATGGTTGTGGAATGAGCCCTTCAAGTCAGTAGGCATTACTAGTCGTGGGAGTGATTTTGCTTTTGCAGCATCTACTTCACCCATGTCTTCTCGTAGTTCAGGTGGGACCCAGTCAAGCCCTAAGTGGTGGTAAATATCCTCTTCATTTTTTGCAGGGAGCGAATATTGTGCGGCTTCAAGACCCGTTAGGTCGCCAGCCTTTATCTCAGGAATAAGCCCGAATTCATTGAGTCTTAGGCCGTTGTCAATTGCAAGTTGCCGCATGTGAATATTGTGTTCTTTGCTGCCGGTGAAATAGGCTAATGTGAATGCAAACACGTGAGGTGGCACCATTCGCACCTGTGCTTCAATAGTTCCAGAAGATTCCATTCCCGAATAATCGTCGCCACCAATTGCTTGGAAGACTCCACTATCTAGAGTTCCTAAATCCATGTCTCGCTCAAGAATACTCGCTTCAAGAATGACGCTTACTTTGCTATCTCCTGCACCTTTTACTTCAGCAATATCCGGCATTGCTAGAATCGCATTAGTGACCGCTTCTACATCATCTGGTTTGACTGCTGCCACAATATCAAGGTCACCAATAGTTTCCCGTCTTCGTCGAGCACTTCCAGCGAGTTGAGCATGCTCAACACCGTCAATTTTTGCAACCATCGCTTCAAACGCTTCGCCATAGAGAAGCCCCACATTTAGGCGCCGGCGCCCTTGGAAGCGTGCAAGCAAATCAATGCCATCAAGAATTTTCTGTTGGCTTTTGGCGCCAAATCTATCTAATGGCTCAACAGCACCTTCGTTACACGCTGCTGAAAGATCAGCAATTGAATCAATACTCAATTCGTCATGCAATTGTTTGATTCGTTTTGGCCCTAATCCAGGAATTGCCAACATTTCAATCATGCCTTGAGGTGTATCATCGTACAATTTTTGCAGGTCTCCCCAAGTTCCTTCACCAAGTGCTTCACCGATTAAGGAAGCAATCCCCTTGCCAATTCCTTTGACATCAGTCATTGTTCCTGATTGGCTTAATTCCCACAAATCTTGTTCAAGTGAAGCGATTGTACGACTACCATTTTCGTATGCTCTTATTCTGAAAGGATTTGCATCTTTTAACTTCAAAAGGGTAGCAACTTGTTCTAGGACGGTTGCTATCTGCGCCTTGGAAAAATGGGGTGCTTGTTCCCGTCTACTTTTGGGTAAGACCCACGCTTTGATGGATACCATGCACTCACTCGTGGTGATTGAGCCGGTCATGTCGCTTGAACCCTCGCGCGGTTGAAGTGCTGAATGCTTCTCGCAGAACCATGACACTGGTCGGGTTGTTGGAGTCGTTGTCGACAATAACTTGTGCTGGCACACTCATTATTTGGATAAGTATTGGAACTCTTTCCAAGACAGACCGTTCAGAAAAAATTGCTCAACAGGTGATGTCAATACTTTGTTTTAGCGCCGCAATCTCTCTTTTTGGCCTTTATTATGCAGGTGGATCAATGTTCGGTTCGACTAACATGGCAAGAGTTCTTGCTGTTGTGTGCATAGCTTTGGGCATCAGTGCTACGATGAATATCAAGGGCGAAGAGGTCCAAGGTGAGCCGAATCCTCATCAGTTGATGAAAGCGAGAAAAGAGAGAAAGAAAAACGACTGAGCGCTTCGGTACCGAAGCGCTCATTTTAGGTCAATACCAGGTCCTCTTGTATGCCCAACCTTTCCTTTTGGCCTTTTCTTCACTTCTTTCTTTGTAGTCTTGCCACTCTTCTTGCTTGCCGAAGTGGTTTCATTTTTCTTCTCTGTTTTCTGAGATTTTGTCTTCGTTTTATTTTGCGTCTTTGACGGTTTTTTGGTTTCAATAATCTCAGTATTAGTTTCAGTTTCACCAATTCGATGTTTGTCGGCAACTTTTGAATCATTATCATCATCTTCGATATCATCTAATGCAGAATCCCAATTTTCTTCTTCTATTTCTGAATCATCAAGGTTTTCTGAAAGGACATTGAAAGCGTCACTTGGAGAAGTTGGCATGTCTATTCCACCAACCATTACTTCTACCATTCCCGATGCAAGCACCTTTCCTTCGGCCCCTTTGACGCCCCGCTTCGGTTTCTTTTCTGGCTGATTTGGGTCCGCTGCCATATCCTCAATAGAGAGTGTATCAACTACTTCCTCTTCATGTTCATCTTCATTTGCTGGCGCCTCTTCGATTTCAGTTCTCTTTTCTTGCCGTTGCCTAACTGCTGTTTGAGTGCGGCGAGCGATAACAAAGAGTAGAAGTGGCCCTAGAATGATTAGGGCCAGTGCAGTTTGTGCAGTGAAATTGTAGCCAGTAGTTGTAGTCATCCAACTTGCAAGAGAATTTGCTTTTTGCTTGAATGGGTCAAGTGAAGAGGCGTTATCAGAACTACTAGAGGTAGGTGTTGATGATTCAACTAATACTCCTAGAGGGAGTGAATAGATAGATTGCGCATCAGCGCTCTCATTGAAGTAGAGATTACCTCCAGTAATGCCAGGTATTTTTGCTGTGAAATCGAGGCGTATTTCTGCTTGGTCTCCACCAAAACCATGTTCTTCTAAGTCCATGGAATTAGGCATTTGAACAATTGATATTCCCTCCCCGTTATCCCAGTCAATAGATAATCTGATTGGGACTAGTCCCTCGTTTTTCACGGTACAAATGAAGAAACTTGACTCACCTAATGGAAGTGTGTGGTCGGGTGGATTGCAGCCTACAGAAAGCACAGCTCTGTGTAGATGCTCATCATCAGGAAAGTGATCAATTAGTACAGCATCAAATGAACTTGTATCACCATAACCATCCCCATCACGGTCTACCCATTGGGTTCTCTCATTTGGGAAGGCGTCAGCCCCGTTGTTTACTCCCCAATCATCATCGGGGTCGGACCAACCATCTCCATCAGTATCTGGGCATCCAACTCTGTCTTGTGACGAATCACCATCGATTCCTGGACAGTCATCACCTTCCGCTAGGGTGGAGATTGAAGTAAAGGAAATTGCTGCGAATCCAGCGAGCAAAACAATCGCGCAGAAGAGGAATGTCTCTGGCCGGCCTCGCATACTGCGAGGCTGCCCCCGTTTTGCTTTCAATCCTAGTGTTGCTTGTTTGTCAATACTAACAACTCTGTTATCAGAAGTTGAAGGATTAGAGTTCATCCTCAATGTCGAGTTTGTCATCAATGAATGCTTGCATATAAGTTGGTAATTCGCCATTAGCAAAAACCACATCGTTGACATCTTCAAGTTTCATCAGTGAATAATATATTTGCATTGCAGTCATTGGAGTAGATGAGCATCCAACACAACCACCATCAAGCGATATTGTGATGATTCCATCAGTAGTTGAAACGACATTCACGACTCCATCATGAGCATCAAGAATCGCTTGAACAGGGCCGATAGAGGCGAGAATCATATCAACATCAACATCGGCCATGGTATCTCCCAATTCATTCCGGTGTGCCTTCCCTCTTTCAAGCATCGCTCCGAACATATTCACAATTTTTGGTAAAGTATCACAATTAGCGCAAATTATTGAATTATTTCAGAGTCACTATTTGTTGATAGTTAGCAAGGGTTGAATGGAACTATCCTTTGCGTGGCGTATGAGTGGTGTTCTTCGAGTTGCTCTTCTTGACTTACTAGTTGAGAGGGCTGAATTTGGACACGGAGGAAATGTTGAGATTCTAACGCCATTGGTTAAGCGTTTCTCAGAAGTTGAAGTATTTTTGTTAACGCCACAATTCCAATCAGATGAAGTTGGCAAGCGTGCGCTGGGTTCTGCACATGCAAGTCCAGTAATGCTGGCACACGAAGATGTCCCAACTTGGGATGATGATTTTCCATTTGTTGCTGAGCCGTCAGCACCGGAATTAGAATTGCTAGGCGAAGTCAAATTACGCAGGGTTGCTTTACCAACCACTGATGATTTAGGGATGGTGGCGTGGTTGGCGGCTAATTCTGTTGACGCTGTCATTTGTTCTGGAAGCCGTAGCAATGTTTCAATGTGGGACTCATGGATGGATACTGCAGCCTCTGTCATGAGTGCCTCAGTTGCTCTTGGGTTGCCCACCTTAGGGATTTGTTTTGGTCATCAACTGCTTTGCAAAGCACTTGGTGGGGAGGTGGTTAGAGCAGAATCACGCACCGATTCAGTAGTAGAATTAGCTCTGAGTGAAGCGGGGCGAAGAGATGTGATTTTCTCCCAACTTGAAAACCCAATATGCCTTTTCACGCATCAAGATCATGTGGTGCAAATTCCATCAAGTTGTGTTGTGTTGGGTGCTGCTCCACACAATTCTCTAGCAAGTGTAAGAATCCATGACGAGATGGGTGTTGCACTCCCTGCTTGGGGATTACAATTTCATCCTGAGGCAGCAAAGAAAAGAATTGAACGTTCAGTTAAACTGGGACATATCTCAGCAGAAGAAGCAAAGGCGTTCAAACAAGAGCACGATGGGGCCGCAATATTGGCAAATTTTGCTGATGTAATTCTATCTGTCAATAACAATCATTCGTAATTTCAAAACTTGGCTAATTGCTGCACTTGCCCCTCTTTCTCCAGTCTCTAAGAGACTGTCATAGTTGAATAGGTAGGATATCGCTTATATGGTAACCTCAGGTCGGCGGGCCAATCAGGTGTTAACGATGATGGAAAATATACCACTAATTGCAGCAGCAGCAGGGATTTTAGGTCTTGTAATTGCTTTTGTTTTGTACAAGAAAGTAACTAATGTAGAAATAACTGATAGTAAAGTTGCAGAAATAACTCAAGAAATACAAGATGGGGCAATGGCGTTCCTCTTTGCGGAATACAAAGTCATTACAGTTTTCGTCATTGTGGTGGCCGCTCTTCTAGCATTCATCAACGATACCAATACCGCTATTGCATTCTTTGCTGGCGCAATAGCATCTGTACTTGCAGGATTTTCTGGTATGCGCTCTGCAACTTCTGCTAATGGTAGAACCGCAATGGCTGCAAAGAATGGTGGGCAATCTGCTGCATTAGAGGTTTCATACAATGGTGGCGCAGTCATGGGTCTTTCAGTAGGTGGACTTGGACTACTAGGTATCTCTCTAATTGCATACT
>JABIGF010000004.1 GCA_018650285.1 Methanobacteriota archaeon | reverse complement strand
TCAAGAATTCTTCCCGAGCCGAGGGGGTTTTCGGTTGAACGTCCGCTGCTGGCCACCATAAACATAAGGGGAACTTGGAGGACTTTGAACCCTGCCCTTCCAAAGAGCCAATAGAAGAGGTGAAATGTAACGAAGAAAATGCCCAAAAGTCAGTTGCCAAAACGGGGATTTGAAACCGGGTCCTCTACCATACCAAGTTTGATTCAGATTTCATAATTGATAATCAGGGTAGTAGTGTGCAGTATAGTTTTTTGCTTCTTCATGCGTATAACCTTTAGTGATTAACCCATCAAAGTATAATCGTGATTCCTGTAATTGGAAGTTAGGAAAGTATTGCATAGTGTAGTTTTTTGCTTCCTCATGCGTATAACCATCAGCGATTAGTCCTTCATAGTAAACTAAAGCTTCATCAGATACATTTTGATGGGAAGAATCTGAAATACTTGAATTGACCATGTTTGTACTTCGTATTTTTTTCATACCCATATTCTTTTGGTACAATGCAATTATCCCAAGGGCACAAATTGAAAGAACAATCAAAACAATGACAACACCCAAAAAGGTTGAGCTTTGTTCGTTTCTAGAAATTGACCCTTCATTGTTCTCCTTTTTGAATGAATTATCAAAACCCGACAACAAGTATCCGTCATCGCCTGAATACCAAATGGATTCTTCTGAGCCATCCGGGTATGTGATTCTGAGTTCAATCGTGGCTACTGAGTCATTTTCAGATGAAAGTGTTATTCCTATTGGATCGCGCCCACCAGAACTTGAATGATTCTTGGGGCCGACAATAAGTGAGTAATTCACTTGATCCAATGGAGTTCCATATGGTGCTAAGGTTTCATCAGAGAGGTCCCACATTATGAATTCTAAATCGATGATTTCTTTATGCTTCCATGTGTGGTCAAAGCGAAACTCCAATGCCAATGTGTCATCACTTCCATCACCATCGTAATCAACCGATGAGACAAAATCTTCTTCGATGTATAGAGCATCCCACCAAAATTCAGCTTCAGGCCAAACGAATATTTCCTCCAATTCGTCTCCAACCCACAACCATGCCCAAATATCAAGATTTCCTGGTCGAATATCTGAGGATGACAAATCCATTTCCACAAATCCCTTGCTGCCATTGTTAGTTTGGAGGCCATCTTGAACAACAATCGATGATGTTTCGGCATCATTTCCGTTGAAACATTCTATCCAAACTTCAACAAGAGGAGAATCAGGATCCTCTGATGACAATTGATATTCTGCAAGAATAATTTCATTGTGAAGATCGTCATCTTCATCAGCCCCAAAAAATTCAAAAGTAGTAAACCATTCATCATGCTCGTTGCTTGCTGAAGGATATTCAAGCCAAATTGGGTGTGCAGGTGAATAACTATCTAGAGGTTCATTTTCAACCCATAGTATCGCCACTATTTCAAAGAGTACCATCTCTTCCGAATACCTCCCAATAGTGTATTTAAAATCATCAAAATCGTCACCACTAATGTTGTGGGAAGAATTGAAGCTACCCACGTATTCGTCAGTAAGACGATCAGATACTTGGAATTCTACTCTAACATCAAGATTTGAGGAATCACTGTCGATGTCATAAGTAAAGACAATTTCATTTAGAAAGCCATCTCCTTCAGAATCATCCCAATCCCAAATAACATCGTAAAACCAAGCCCGAGGCAAGTCATTCCCTGAAAAAGATACTGTAGCCATATTTTCATCCATTTCAGAGACGCTCATCGAAAATCCCATGTCGCTTCCTGGCCACGACAATGCACTCGGTGATGTGCGGTTATTGATTACGGAATTTATTCCGAATGGATCACCTGCATCTCCTTCATTCCAACCATTCTTCAAGTCATCATAGCCATCTGCCTGAATTAATTTGACTGTGGGGTGTTCTTCATCACTATTATCAAAACCATATTCGTTGGTAATACTTTCATCAATATGCCATATCAAAATACCTGAAGACGGTAGCCCTCTGTCATAATCACCCGCTTTGTTTGAGCGAAATTCAATCAACCAGTATTCATAATTTGAAATTGGCACCTTGATAATTTCTCCATAAGTTTCAACAGGATCAAGGGTGATTTGATGTGATTGTTGTGATTCAGAATCAATCTCAGTTGGCAAAATCCATCCCAATTTGTATTTCGACCATGCATCAAAATGGGCTGGGTTCGGTTTATCATTCCATTCAAGATAATTACCGCTACTCATTAGACTCCAGAAGCCAACACCCGAAGAAGAATAATCGCTGTCATACAAATCTGGTAAACCAAGGTTGTGTCCGAATTCGTGAGCGAATGTACCAAGATCACAATGCTCGCTACAGACGAAGAAATTGGAGGCAGTTACTCCGTCATCGGTTTCATGAGGTGATTGCAGTAGCCATTGTATTGGCCAGATTGCATTGGCATCACTTTCATCTCCATCTCCGTCACCATCTCCATTCACTGCATCATTTTCACCCACAAACACAACCATTAAATTGTCGATAATTCCATCTCCGTTTTGGTCATAAATACTGAAGTCAACAGATTCGTCAGCCTTCGTTAACGCTTCTTCAATCCCATCACCAACTCCATATTCTTCACCTAACCACAACTCTTCATCATATTCAGATAGGTCATTTGACAGTTGTAACCATCCTACTACTTCTCCCTGAACCTTTGTCTGACCACGGCTATTCTCTGAATAAAAGTGTGACATTGAACCAAAACTATCGCCGAAGAGAAGTTCATCAAAATAAGAGATACTATGTTCCTCATCAGGTGTAACGTCTTTTGTTTGTGCTAGAAGAACTATGACTTTCTCTATAGTATCTGCATGAATATCTTCTCCAGTTCGACCAAGAGCCCAATCTCGCCAATTTTCAGGCTGAAGGGTTCCATTTTTCTGTTCTTCCTTTTCCAAAAGGAAATCTGATGAACTGAATACTTGAGAAGACATGACGATGAAGATAGTTGAGAAGTATAAAAAAACTAGATGATATCTATTTGTATTGACTCGCACGATACCTGCAATCATCAAACAGAAATAATCTTTTGCATTTTTCACATATGGTGGGTGGCGAGGTGAGTAATAAAAGTGCAGGAGAGAGGGATTCGAGGCAGAGGGGGAAAATGAGAGGCTATCCTTGGAGGTCCGAGGTAGCAATAGATGCAATCATCAAATCACATATTTCCTCATTTGACCATCGGCCAATA
>JABIGF010000014.1 GCA_018650285.1 Methanobacteriota archaeon | reverse complement strand
GTCGTACGCCTCGAAGTAGAGCCGGGTTCCCATGACCGTGATGTCGTTCGCATACCCGTGGCCGCTGCCGTTGTTGATGTCGGCGACCTGCCAGGTCGAGGCGTTGGTAGTCTCGTGCGCCCACAGTTCGGAGCCGCTGCTGCTGTCGTACGCCTCGAAGTAGAGCCGGGTGCCCATGACCGTGATTTCGTTCGCCTGCCCGCTGCCGCTGCCGCTCCAGATGTCGGCGATGCGAGTGATTACGAAGTTACTACAGTAGGTTGTGGTGTAATCCACTTCTCCAGATTCTAGGACACCATTCTGAGATGTTCCTCCACCATCGCCATTGTCTAGTCCTTGAGTAATGATTCGGCCACCAGATGAGCATGCTTGTAGAGTAGGTGCAGATACACTTGTTAGCATGGTGTTTGGAGATGCACTTCCGTTAGCACCATCAGCGCCATTTTGTCCATTTTGTCCATTTTGCCCATCAGCACCATTGCATACATATTCGGTGTAATCAATTTCATTTGAATCAAGTGCGCCATTTCCATTATCATCTACACCAACCTCAATCTTGAGGCCGCCATCGGCACAATTTGAGCCAGCACTTTCGAGGGTAGTAACTGCTAGAGCGGGCATCCCATCGATTCCATCCATGCCATCTTCGCCAACTTCTCCTTTGTCGCCATCAGTGCCATTTACACCATCAGCACCATCAGTTCCGTTCACACCAGCAGGCCCTTGGGCGCCATCAGCACCATCAGTTCCGTTCACACCAGCAGGCCCTTGGGCACCATCAGCCCCAGGGGTGCCATCCGCACCGTCTGCACCTGTAGCGCCATCAGTGCCGTTATTTCCAGCAGGGCCAGCAGGGCCAGTCAGGTCAACAAACGCCCAACCAGCGCTTGTGCAGGTCTCAAAACCAGCAGTTGAGGCGACATAGTATAGACGTCCCAGGGTGGTAGAACCACATGCTGGTAAATCATCGCCAGAGTCTACATAATAGACATCCCATTCATCACTTATCTCGTTATTGTCATCGCCATCATCTGGTGAATCATCGCTTGTCGCATCATTTTTCATCATAGCATATCCACCCATTGCTACTAACATTAGCAGAACGAGTATTGGTGCAATTGCTTCCTTACGCATGATTCATGCGAAAAACAATTTTGTTATTTACGATTTCGCTGATATCTATTCAGATTTCAGCGCCAATCAAGGCGCTTCAGCAAGTGCCAGGAATCGGCCAAGCTCTCGCAGAGCGAATCCACAGCCATCTTCACGATTGATTTCCATTAGCAATGTTGAATATGCCGGTGCTACCTTTGGGTTTCATGGCGCAGACGACATCATCGGTACAGACTGCATTCGCGCTGCTTCATAGCATCAGAGAAAAATCAGGAAAAAGAGCAACAGAAGGACTTGATGATGCAATAATTTTGGATTTTTGCGGGCGAGATTCATCACTTGTGAGTGCGATTCAAGAAGCATCCGTAAACCATCAAAAAATCATTGATGAGTTTGGTTCTGAATTGTTGATGCAAGACGAGGAACTAGTTGTTTCTACGTTACAATCAGACTTCATCAATTTCTATGCCCCATCTACGGTAAATCCCTATGTGGCGATTGCTGGTAAAGGTCCGTGGGTTGTTACATCCCATGGTGCAGTTGTTCACGATAACGGTGGATATGGCATGCTTGGCGGCGGGCATGGACCTTCAGAGATTATTGAAGCGATGTCAAATAATTGGGTGATGGCAAATGTGATGACCCCTTCTTTTAGTCAAAAGAGGCTGTCTGACCGTCTCAAGAGAGAACTCGGTCATACGAGGGGAAGTTGTCCTTTTACCAAATTTATTTGCATGAATAGTGGTTCTGAAGCGGTGACAGTTAGTTGCAGAATTTCAGATGTTAATTCAAACAGAATGACAGGGCCAGGCGGGCGTCATGAAGGAAAACCGGCAAAACTCTTGGCTATTGAACAAGCATTTCATGGTCGTACGGACCGTCCCGCTCAACTGTCACACTCTTGCAAAGAGAGTTATGACAATAATTTGGCAACTTTTAGAGATAGGGATACTTTACTATTGGTCCCATCAAATGATGTTGAGGCACTCCGCGCAGCCTTTGCACAAGCAGAAGAAGAGGGTTATTTCATCGAATTGATGGCTATTGAGCCGATTCAAGGCGAAGGAAACCCGGGGCAGTGTATCAGTCGAGAATTCTATGACGAAGCGCGACGATTGACAAAAGAGCATGGTAGCATGTTACTAGTTGACTCAATTCAAGCAGGAATACGAGGTCAAGGCTGTCTATCTGTAATTGATTACGAAGGTTTCGAAGATTGTGAAGCGCCCGATTTGGAAACTTGGTCTAAAGCCCTAAATGCCGGACAATATCCATTATCTGTTTTGGGATTAAATGAAAGGGCATCAGAACTCTATGTGGTGGGAATTTATGGTAACACTATGACTACTAATCCACGCGCCCTTGAAACTGCAGTTGCTGTTCTTGAGAAAATCACTCCAGAGTTAAGAGATAACATCCGCCAGCGTGGAAAAGAGATGCTTTCAAAGTTGGAAGGGCTAGCAGAAAAATACCCCACTGCAGTAGTCAAAGTACAGGGTACAGGCCTATTGTTGAGTATTGAATTAGAACCTTCGCTGATGAAAGTAGTAGGTGATGATCTAGTCGAAGTATGGTGTAGGAAGCGAGGATTAGGTGTAATCCATGGCGGAAAGAATGCTTTGCGATATACCCCTCATTTCGGAATAACTTCTGAGGAAATTGACCTCATTGTTGACATCACAAGTCAAGCGATTGAAGTATTTTTGTGAGAATCTGTAGTTCAGATTTCAGCGCCAATCAAGGTTCTTGTTTCAGTGATACCTTCTATGGTGCGGATTTCTTCAATGATACAGCGAGTAAGAGCAACATCATCATCAGCCTCTATTTTGGTAATCATATCAAATTCACCAAAAACGCCCCAGCGACCAGTGACCAATTCAATGTCGTCAAGAGCTGCACGGACCTCTTTTTCAAATCCGGTTTGAGTAATTATTAGAACAAATCCTACAGCCATTTTTTTCCACCTCAGTAATCTACTGCAATCAGCGTTTCAGTCTCACGAATACCGTCAATTTGACGCAACTTTTTCATGAGTATTGAAGTCAATTCTTTTGAGTTTGCACACTCTACACGAGCGAGTAAATCATACTCACCATACAATGCATGAGTTTCAATCACTTCTGCAATATCTAAGAGTGCTGAATAGACATCTTTTTCTCGTGCCGGCTCGGTTTTTAGCAGGATGAATGCAGTGTCCATGTTTTCCGCCGACTGACCTCCCCATCATAATCTCATCTATTGCTACTAGAAATGAAAAGGCCGGAAAATTATGTAGATAGTGGTGATTTCATGCATGGGTTTAATTTCAACTATGGCTATGGATTGACATGGTCGGAGAATCGGGAAGTGAAGTAGTTGGCCGCCTCGGTGGCAAAGATTTGAACCAAGATGGAGTGGTTATTGACCTCGTAATTGTGGGCTCAAGCCGTTTCTATGATTTCTCAATTGTTGAAGAGGCGATTGAAAATTGGGTGGGTGAAGTAGCCCACCCTGACCTAGTAATTACTGGTGGTGCAAGCGGTGTTGATTATCTCGCAGAGCGATGGGCTGATAACAACAATATTCCACATGCTGTGTTTTCTGAAGAATGGGGCTCACCCCGCCAAGGTTTGGAAGATTCAGGTAGGGGTGAGGCACCAACCTCGTTGACACATCAACTCTTAGATGCCGCCACGCATTTGCTGGCCTTCCCATCACCAACGAGCAAGTGGACCCGCATTGTGGTTGATATGGCAGAAGAACGCGGTATTCCAGTTACAATTGTTGAAGTTGAATAAGAACAATTTGTGTTCAAAATATTTCTTTGAATATATTCTCTTTCAACTATTTGGTCTACTAGACCAAGATATTTGCTGAAACAAAGGAGGGCAACCATCAAACATGGTTAACCAAGCGTAGTCTTGTATGGCGGAAGGTGTGAGAACTGCAATTCTCTTTGCAATGCTGATGACCATGTCATCACTTGCTACACTTCTGCCACCCGCTCAAGATTCAGAATTGTTAGATGATTCAGATTCTTTTGAGGTTTCTTCCAAGGCACTTGTTATTTGGTCTGGCACAATAGATGTCGATGTTGATTTCCATGTGGCAGCAGGAGACGAGTTGCGCATTTATGCTGGGACAGATATCCAAATGGGTCCCGGCGTGCGGATTTTTGTTGATGGAAAAGTCGTTGCAGATGGTACTGAAACTGACCCTATCTTAGTTCAAGTTCAACCAGGATATACTTGGCATGATGGTTTCCAATTCAACGCCTCAAGCCGTAACCGCGGTTCTTCAATGAGAAACGTCACTTTCAACGATTCACAATTTGGTTTTACGATTTACAATAGTGATCCAGTGTTAGAAGATATCATTTTTAACAACGTAGATTTAGTTGCAATTGATATGTTTGATTCAGCAAATCCAATTATTCGCCGTACTTCTTTCGTTGGTGGCGGTCAAGATGTTCATGGCAGTATGTCAAATTGGCGTTATGGCATTGGGCTTTCAGTTGGCGCGGGTTCCGCACCATTCGTAGAAAATGTCAATTTCACGAATCAGATAACTCGTTCCATATCTTATTGGGGAAATAGTGGTGGTGTCATTCGTGATGTCAATATCTCAGGTGTTGGCGGAGCAACTATGAATATTTCAGCAGGAATTTTCATTGAAGATTCACGACCTCTTATTGAAAATGTTAACATTTCAAAATGTGATAATGGCGTTTATGTCCTTCATAGAACTGACAATGTGACAACTCGCCCCGTTTTCAGAAATATTGTAATTGGCGACTCTCAATTTAGTGGGATAATGATGACAAAGGTTGACCGATTTAATTACTCAACTTACATGATGGCCCGTTTCCACGACCTAGAGGTCTTTGGAACAGGTGGGCCTAACGCATCTTCTCCCGGATTAGCGTATGGAACAATTTTCCTCAATACAAGTGGTGGCTGGTTTGAAAATGTTGACATTCATGATAATACTGTTAATGGAATTAAATTGTACATGACAGACCCATCTACTACTTTCATCAATACTTCTGTGCGAAATTCTGGCGCTTTATTGGGAGGTACAAACGAGCGAGCAGGCCTCTTTTCACGAAGTAGTATGAATGGGGGCCCATCTTTACTGAATTTGACCGTGACCGATTCTCCAGGCACTGGAATATTTGTCTCAAAAGGCTCAGTTTCTGGTTCTGAATGGGCGGCTAGAAATAATGGTCAAGAGGGGATGAGAGTTCTCGAAATGTTCCCTTATGTTGACAATATTTTGCTCGAAGATAATGGTTTTTCAGGACTTAGGGTAAGTGATTCTAAGCAAGTTTGGTTGAGCAATTTAACTACCAAGAACAACGGCTATTCTGCGCCAAGCGCGCAGAATGGTGCAGGAATGGTGTTTGTTGAAAGCAACGATTTGATGTCGGCTGGAAATATCGTTGAATGTACTCAATGCACTTCAATTAATGATAACTGGGGCGCATTGAGAGTGGAGAATTCTGTTGACATCCACTTTGTTGACTTAGAAGTTCATGACCCGAATGTAGCTCAAGGACAATC
Source organism: Methanobacteriota archaeon (assembly GCA_018650285.1). Taxonomy (GTDB): domain Archaea; phylum Thermoplasmatota; class Poseidoniia; order Poseidoniales; family Thalassarchaeaceae; genus MGIIb-Q1. The sequence goes on along the minus strand of JABIGF010000014.1, from coordinate 98,362 downwards.
TGCAATAGTAATAGATGATTCAAACTTGAATTGGGCAGGATGGGTTGACATTGATGGTGCTGAGATCTATGCGAATTTGTCCACAGGCGCACCTGTGATTCTATTTGATGATGTAGATGCACGACTTGAAGGAATCAATTTGCATGGCAACCATTCAGGAATCCAATGGTCTGGAAGAAGCCTTGAGTCTAAGTTGAGCAATAGTACACTGAATGGAAATAATTGTTTAACCATTTCAAATATTAATTTGCTTGAATCATGGGGCTTAGACTTGTCTAGTTGTACTGGCAATTTTGCAATTACAAGCAGCGATGTGAATTTGACTGATTTCACACAAGGAAGCGTTGTAATGTCTATTGCAGGCTCAACCTATTTGCGAGCGATTTCAAGCCAAGTAACAGTGCCAACATTACCTCCTGCTGCTACTTTTGATGAGATGTGGTTTGTTGAAATGTGGGTAGTCAATCAATATGGTCATGGATTACCATATGCATTAGTCAATGGCACATTTTCACAGATAGAAAGTGATTTTTCAGTAATGATGCCGTATAGTGGAACGACAGTTCTTGGCCCATTTGTAGGTCAACGCCATACTGTGACAGGTTCATCTCCTGTCACTGATTTCTCTTCAGAGTGTTGGTATGATAATACTCAAGGAACAACAGGTCCAGATGCTCTAAGTCAAGATTTGATGATGCATTTGTGCACTATCACCCTAGTCAACCAGCCGCCGTTAATCGTTTGGAATGAACCACTCAATGGAACAGTAACAAGTTCAGGCGCTGAAATCTGGTTCAATGCGAGTACATCATGGGATTTGGACAACGATCCAATCACTTTCCAGTGGACAAGCGACATTGACGGTGACACCAGTTCCTTCTGCAATCCATTTGGTGGTAGTGGCGATGTGCCGGGTGATTTGATAGTTAACAGCCCCGTTGGCCAAGGTGGCTGCATACTTACTGATGGTGTTCACCAAATTACTTTGGAAGTGTGCGACGACCAAGGAAATTGCGCTAGCGAGACACGAACAATAGAGTTCGTGAATCTCCCACCTTCGGTCATTTTTCAGACAACACCACCTCTTGACTGGGATGGCGTGCTGCGCCTCAATTATACTGAGAATCTTCATGTAAATGCAAGCGATACTACTGATTCAGAGGGCGACTTGATTCAAGTTGGCCAATGGACGGACTATGAGCAGGCAGGCATTCCTGTAGCAACTGAGTATCCATTAGAATGGAATAGAACTTTTGAAACTGCTCCAAATCGTCTATTCCAATATACGATGGCATTTTCAGATGGTCTAAATCCAACAGTATACTACAACCTTTCAGTTGAAGTTCAAAATGAGTATCCTCATCCATCATTTACTGTTTCTAGAGCATCTAACTTCTCTCAAGAATTGGTTACATTAGATGGTTCAGCATCATTTGACCCGGAAGGAGATACAATTGATGCATGGTGGTATTCTAACATTGATGGGGACCTAAACACTTCAATTTCAAATCCATTAGTTTGGACAGGCCACCTTAGCCAAGGCAGTCATACAATCAGTTTGCGACTTTCAGATGATGACACATATCACATCAATCAATGGTCACAACCATTCCAAGTTTCTATCGAAGTAACCAACTCACCACCACTAGCACACATTGAACTTCCAGCGGCAAGTCTAACGCCTGAATCTGCAGACCTCATCCAATTCTCCGCTTACGGCTCAGGAGATTGGGACGCACCTTGTTCGGAGGCATTTTCAGATATGTCATCTGGTTGGTTGTGTAACCCGGGAAGTCCTGCAATGCCCGATACGGTCACTCCGGTTTGGACTAGTGATTTACTGGCCGAACCTTTTGGGGGTGATTGGGAAGTGGAGGCAAGATTGCCACATGGAACAAATGTTGTTACTCTGACAGTTTCTGATGGTTTCAACACCCCTGTAAGTGATTCAGTAACTATCCAAGTGAGTCGCAGTGCCCCGATTATTGTCCTTTCTTCACCCGGCAGTGGATTGGAAGTAGTTAGCGATGAAGTGGTTCTATTTGACCCACAATTATCTTGGGACCCAGATGGTGATAACTTCACTTTCACGGTCACTTCAAATATTCTATCAGAGCCAATATTAGATGCTGTTGACCCTAGTTTTTGGTATTCTAGATATGTCCCTTCAGGTGACCATACACTGACTTTTACAGTAACAGATGATACTGGGATGAGCCGGTCTGAAACTCGTGCACTCAAGGTATTAGCTTCACCTCCAAGCGCTATTATCTCATCTCCACTAGAGGGTCAAATGATTGCTCCGGGTGCTAATATTTTGCTTGATGCAAACGAATCTTGGGACGCTGATGATGACATAATTCTCTACCGCTGGTATCTCGGAACAGGTTCAACTGCTGAATTATTGAATGAGACAGCGATTGCCAATCAGACTTTATTGCCGGGCAATCATATGATTTCATTGCAGGTAAAGGATAGTCGTGGAGCGTCAACTTGGGCATTTGCTAACATTACGGTTGAACATTCATGGCCAATTTTGGATGATTTGTTGCTTGAACCAGGGACGCTAACTGTTGGCGTGTCTGAAACGATTACTGCCCGCGCATTTGTCGTTGATGCAGATATGACTACTTGGGAGTGTGTCGGTTGGACATCCCAAGGTGGAATCCAAACCGAATTTTCGCTAGTTGATGATGGCTCTAGTAGCGATGAAATAGGTGGTGACAGTGTTTGGACTGGTCAAGTGAAAGTCACACCAGGTCGCGACGGATGGATGAATATCGAAGTGATATGTAGAGATGGTCCAACCGATGAACCCCATCTTTCAAACCGTCTTACGGATACAATCCGAGTTGACGGTGCATCTCAGCAATCATCATTCATTGATGTCTTAATGGATAGTGTCGTCCTAATCATCCTTGGATTGCTCGCATTGATGATTGTGCTTGGTGTGATTTACACCTTTGCCCGCAAGCGCCGTTTGGCAGCGGACCTAGAAATGATAGAATCATGGGGTGTTGGTGGATTTGGCGATAGCGATGATATGTCACTTGATGGCGATGAAATGGTTAGTATTGATGATACAGACCCAAATCTTGATTTTCTAGATGATATTGAACCAAAAGAAGAGATGGAAATCCCTGAAATGTTAGACCTTGATTGAGATATTATTCAAACTTCTAACACATGAGATGGGACATGTCCCATTGATTTTTAGATTGATTTTCAAGTGATACACCTAATTTAGTAGCACGCTTTTTGTTTACTGGGACTCGCATCCTTAGTACAGATTGCCCCCATATTTTTCCTTGTGCATCAAGCATCAGAGAAGTTGTGCCACCGCCACCTAAACCACCTCGTAAAAGGCAGTTAATCGCCCCAACTCCTGGCATTGACCAGACCGAAATCAACCCTGTGACAGAATCACCATACCACTCATCTAGGAGTTTAGGGGTTACAGCACTCTCGAGAAGTTCGAGCCATTTTTTCTGATGTGCGATAAGTCCGATGTTGAACGAGTCACCCTTGTCACCAGATCTTCCGTGAGCTAAATCTGAGAGGGGTATCCAAACAATGTTGCTCAACTTTCCACCTCCTTTTCTTGTGAATTAGTTACTTCGCCAATAGAATCATTTCTTTCCCACCCGAGTTTCTTCACTATTGGGCGAGTCCATTCTCGGTCATCAAGTTCATCTTGAAGCCGAGAGAGGAATCCTCTGGTGCGCTTGCGAATGAAGTGGAATCGTTCATTTTCTTGTGAAATGTGAAGGTGAGTGAGAAGTTCAATTTTCACCATTGACTCAACAGATTTTCTTGAGATTAGAGTAGGCCAAAATTGTAGTTGACGGCGCGGTTTAGTCCGCGCCCCATATCCACCTACGCCAGCGGGACCAGTTAGTACGAGGGGGGCAACTTCTCGGGTGAAATCAGTAATATCTCGTCGATTAGGGCTTGTGACGGCCCAACGTAGCATGATTTCGGGGGGATTTAGCATGGGCGACATTTGCTCGCGGATATTTTTGGGCAGGGTAACCCCTCCTCCGATAAATTCAGTGTAAATTTCTAATTCTTCTAAGGCTGAAAGTCGCCCTCTTAGAGCGACATCACAAGCATTTGCTCTAGCTAAAGCATCTGGTCCACTAACGAGAAGTGAGGATGAAGCAAACCAACCACCTTCTACGGCGGCACTAACTTTCAGAGATTTAGGTTCAGGTTTGCCAATAGCACCTGTGACAACAACCACATCTTCCGATTCATCTTCAATAGTGATACTTCGCATATCAACTACCACATCAGGTGTGATATATGCTGCTGGGTCGCCAATTTCATAGATCAATTGCTCTGTGACAATTTTTCTATTCACCATTCCGCCTCCACCCTGGCCCCGTGTGATTTTCACATCGCCATTAAGATAGATTTCAGCAATCGGTAGGGTTAGGCTGGTGAGGTTTGACACCTCGTCCCAGTTAGAATAATTTCCACCACAAACTTGGGCACCACATTCTATCAAATGTCCTGCAATGGTCCATTGTGCTAGGATATCAAGAGGGTTTGTGATATGCTTTGGTGCCCAATCCGCGACAGGTGATTCGCGGGTCAAACCAAGTTGGAAGGCGTTGTAAGCCCACCCTGCAGAATGCAACATGCAGCCAACTAGAAGACTCGCATCAGCAACCCGTCCTGTGATGATGATATCAGCACCGATTTCTAGTGCTGATGCGATAGGGCCAGCTCCGAGATAGGCATTTGCAGACATCATTTCGACTCCATGTTCAGATAGTGTTTCTCCACTATCAAAATGAGTTAATTCCTCACCATTTTCCAATAGATAATCAAGTCGTGGAAGGATATCATCGCCGGATATCACCGCCACCTTGCAGTCATGCCAACCTATTTTTTCCGCTTGTTCAAGAACCATCTTTGCACAAGATTCGGGATTAGCACCACCGCCGTTGGTAACCAACTTCACTGATTTTTTCCGTAGCGCATCAATTCCTCCGGCTGATAGCCATAATTCAAGGTCTGTAGCCCAGCCAGAACTCGGGTCACGACGCTTCTGCTTGGTCATGATGGAGAGAGTTAATTCGGCGAGATAATCAATCATCAGATAATCCAAATCATCGCTTTTGAGAAGGTCTACCGGTGCAAGAGGACGGTCTCCCCAAAAACCACCACCTGAGCCAATTCTAATTGGCTCATCGGCAAGAACCGCAACATTGGATTTACTAACAGCCAAAACCTCTACCCAAACTGTATTACTACTGTGTAGTAATTTAACCTATGAGTGAAGGTGCAAACACGAAGTGTAGCGAGCAACACCGAATAAGTGCGGTTATTCTTCTTCAGGGCCCCAAGGTGAACGGGTACGATTGAGTCCGAATCTCTTGAGGTAGAGGAATATGAGGTTCTTTCGACCATCAGCCCAAGTATTAATCTCAGCATCTCCGACTCTTGGGTAGTATGGTACAGAAATCTCAATTGCCTTTTTCTTGCCAAAACAGCGTCGAGCATTGATTTTCATCTCTTCTGAAAGCGGCATCCCATCATTGGTTGGGCGCATCTTTAGATTATTCATGATGCGCTTGTGAAATACCCACATTCCAGATTGAGAATCATGTATTCCATACCAGAATAACATGCGGGCAGTAAACGAGAGAGCCCAGTTTCCAAAGCCATGCATACCAGACATGCTTCCTTTTTCCGCCCTTCTCAAACGGTCACAGGTGATGAACTCTAATTTTTCTTCAACCAGTTTCTTCACTAGTCCAGGAACTTCTTCTCCGGGATATGTGCAGTCAGCATCCATTGTTACAATGATCTCACCAGGCGCCATAGCGAATCCTGTTCTATACGCTCTACCGTACCCCTTGCGTGGTTCAAGATAGACTTGTGCGCCTTCTTGTTCTGCCAACTCTCTTGTTTTGTCGCTAGAATTTCCATCAATGATTAAGAAATCAAGTTTTTCACACCATCCGTCGTTAGGAACTGAACGAATCGTATCAACGATTGCAGCTTCTTCATTCCGGGTTGGGATTACCACAGTCACATGCACTGGAAGGGTCTCAGACATATCTCCACCGAACCGCCGAGTTACTCATCTCTCTTGAAAGGCTCCATTAGATGAACTCTCAAGGAATCGCTTGAAAACGATGGCCCAAGTGGCAGTAACGCCTGAATTGGCAGAGGAGGCGGAAAAATGCACGTGGCGATGTTGTCTGGGGAATATCCGCCCCGTTGGGGCGGGATGGGCTCAACCGTCTTCCATCTTTCAGGCGCGTTAGCAAAAATGGGGCATCAGGTGACTGTAATTACTCGTCGTGATTCAAAGGCTGTCAACAACCCATCACTAATTCCAAAGCAGGAGGGAGTAACTGTCAGAATGGTAAAGTGGGCAAAACTCCCCATGGCTTTCACTCGTTCTTATGGGCGACATGCGCTTACTGAATTGTTGAAATTGCATCGCAGTAATCCTGTTGATGCAGTGCATATTCACGCACCAATGATATCGTGGACTGCAAAACAGTATGCTCGGGTGCGTGCAGAAATTGGAAATGTCACTACAAGTTTACACGGTTCTTGGTTAGGGGAAAGAGATGGCATGATCCGAGCCGCCAAATATGGTGAATCTGCCACTTGGAAGAATCCAAACGATTTGGCGATTTTGTTAACCGCTAAGCATTACGCCAAATATGAACGTGCAGCAGTTCGTGGCTCAACAGTTTGTGTAGCAAATTCAGAGGCTACTAAATTAGATTTTGAAACTCGATATAACCCGCCAGAAAATTGGCGTGCAGAAGTCGTTCGATGGGGTGTTGATATTGACATGTTCCATCAACAAAATCACGATGATGAAGATGCACAGTTAGCACATGAAAAGATGCGAAATCGTTACGGTCAACCAGATGAAGCGGCACTGCGCGGTGCCGCTGATACCAAGACGCCATTATTGTTAGCAGTAGGTCGATTAGCCGGCCGCAAAGGATTCAGGACTTTGCTTCGAAGCATGCCCGAAATCTTAGCAAAAAATAGTGGCGCACACTTAGTAATCGTAGGACGCGGTCATATGAAGAAAACGTTGCTGAAACAGGCAAAGAAATTAGCAATATCTCACGCTGTTACAATAGAGTCTGGAATGGAATTCTCAGACCTAGCTCAACTCTTTCGTTCGGCCGATTTGTCAATCTATCCATCCCTCTATGAAGGTCAAGGATTAATTCCTCTTGAGTCAATGGCTTCGGGCACTCCTTGTGCGACAGTAAATGACGGCCCGCTTCCAGAAATGGTTGATGAAACAGTAGGTGGATTATTCGCTGTTGGAGACCCATCATCTCTCGCAAATAAAGTCAATGAAATGCTTGCTAATCCTGAGAAAATGATTGACTTAGCCGCAGCAGGCCGCCAACGAGTTAGTGATGAATACACCTATGTTCTCAATGCAGAGAAATATGCTAGTTTCTATGCGGAATAAGTGCATTATGGGCTAATTATATTTTCAACCATAGGTTGACGATACGGCAAAGCCGTTATCATTGAAGTTGATACTTGACAAAATTGATGGCGGCTATTGGGCGTACGGGACGAAGTCCCATTATTCTCCTGATTGCCATTGTTCTGATAGTTTCTGCAGCACCTATTGTTTCTGCAGATAATTCGATGTCTACCGCTTCTACAATGGTAGATGGTGTCACTAGCAGCGGCTCTGTTGATGCTGATGGTGATACAACCGATTGGTGGAAGATTCAAGCAATAAAAGGAGATATCGTTAGGATTTCAGTTGATACTTGTTGCCATGGTACTTTTGATGGATATGATGGTACAATTGGATTATACGATTCATCAGGAAATGAAATGGCCGCTCAATCGTTTGCAAATGACCAAAATGGACGTATTATTTCTGCTTCAGCATCAGTATCAGATTGGTATTATTTTAGAATAAAAGCAGTCCCAGATGGCTGGTTTTCAAGCAATTTTAATTATGACATCACTCCGACATTAGTTGTTACAAACCGTGATACAGATGGTGATAATTTCAAAGATTCAGAGGATGATTGTGACAACGTTGCAGGCGATTCAACTTCGGATAGAAAGGGCTGTCTTGACACCGATGGGGATGGATACAGTGACCCTAGTTCAGGTTGGACAGTAGCCCAAGGGGCCGATGCTTTCCCAACCGATAGCAGTCAATGGTTTGATTCAGATGGTGACGATTTTGGTGACAATCCTGCTCCGGCTACAAATCCTGACGGTTGCCCTGATTTTTATGGCCACTCAACACAAGACCGTAACGGTTGCACAGACAGTGATGCTGATGGATGGTCTGACCCCGATCCAAATTCACTCTGGTCAGATTCACCTTGGTATATTTCAGATGGTGCGGACGCATTTTCCCAAGATAATACTCAATGGCATGACACAGATTCCGATTCTTTCGGTGATAATTGGGCTGAAATGGATTGGGGTGTATGGCGAAATAGTAGTGGAATTGGTATCTTTGTTGAAAATGCAACACAACCAGATTTCTGTCCAACCGAATGGGGTAATTCTTCAGCAGACCGATATGGTTGCGTAGATGGTGATGGTGATGGTTGGTCTAATCCGGATATGAATTGGACATATGACCCAACTCTTTGTCAAAACAATGGGACGCATTGTGCTGATGCTTTCCCTAATGACCCGACCCAGTGGGCAGACCGAGATTTAGATGGCTTTGGCGATAATCCACTTGGTACTGACCCTGATGCATTCCCTGACAATCCTACGCAGTGGCTTGACAGTGATGGCGACGGCTATGGAGATAACACCGCTTCTGATGCTTGGCAAGTTGACAACTTTTCAGATGAGCCTACTCAGTGGGCGGATAGTGATGGAGATGGATTTGGTGACAACCTTTCTGGAATGGAGCCTGATTCTTGTATCAATAGAATAGGAAGTAGCTATCAAGACCGTTTTGGTTGCCCCGATTCTGATGGAGATGGATATTCAAATGCAGATGGCACTTGGTTAGCACATCCTTCTGGTTTTGGTGATGCCTTCCCTGATGAGATTACACAATGGCACGATGTTGATGGTGACGGTTTTGGTGATAATCAGGAGGCTGAAGCATGGCAGCCTGATTCTTGCGTAGCAACTTATGGTAAGTCATATCGAGACCGTTGGGGTTGCCCTGATACTGATGGCGATGGCGCTTCAGACGCGCAGCCAGAACTTGGTTGGCTAGCAAATCCGTTTGGTGATGCTGATGCTTTTGTCGATGACCCAACTCAATGGGAAGATATTGATGGTGATGGATTTGGCGACAACCAAGCCGGAGGTGCAACAACGCCTGATAGATGTAAGGACCAGCCAGGAACCAGTCGTGAAGATAGACACGGTTGTACCGATGCTGATAATGATGGATTCTCAGATATGGGCGATAGATTCCCATACGACCCTAGCCAGTGGGCAGATAGTGATGGTGATGGCTTTGGTGACAATAACTTCGGCCATCAACCAGATGCTTGTCCTTTCGAAGAAGTAAGCCTTGGTGTATCTCTAATTGACCGCCTTGGCTGCCCAGATACAGATAGTGATGGTTATTCTGATGCTGACGACTCTTGGCTAGCAAGTCCTGAAGGAGATGCAGACGCATTTCCTCTAAATCGCCTGCAGTGGTCTGACCAAGATGGAGATGGTTTTGGTGACAACACAATGGGCAGTCTGCGCGATGACTGCCCAACTGAAGCAGGTACTTCTTACATTGATTTGCAAGGTTGTAAAGATTCCAATAGCGACGGCTTTTCTGATTCCTATGGCACTATTAACGCCCATCTATCAATGATGTCAGAAAACCCCACTTCGTCGTTATTCACATTCCTTCCTCCAGTGATATTATTCATCTTGACATTTATGTTTGTTACAGCACTTAGGAAGCCTGAGGAAGGTGATATCCTTGAATAAGCGAACAATTGCAATTTTCGCTCTTCTACTTCTTTTCGCACCGCTTTTGGCAACATCTGTGTCAGCCCAAGATGCGCCTCATATTGGTCTTGATAGTCATCGAGCAGACCGGCTTGACCTTGACAATGACGGCGACCGTGATACGCTCCGCGTGGTTTTCTTGTTGAATACAACTTCACACTATGCTGAGGCGGCAGTCCAAGTCGATGTGGAGCACGCTGGCATGACTCTTACTTTCTGGGATAACCTCACATTTAATCGAACAACACCATACTTTGGTTCAATGGATATCCAAGCTTGGGGGGATGGAGCATATACGGTTAGAATGAAGGTCTGGGATGCCGAATCTAATATGATAATTCATAATGTAGACTTTGGTGATTTTGAATTGGTTGCTAGTTTGACGCCACCATATTTGCGCTTTGATTTAGAGGCTGCACAGACAATATTCCTTGGTGATAATTGTTTGATTGAAAGGGTATTCCTTGATGAGATAGGCGACATATATTCTGCTACAGGGACAATTTCGTTGAGTGGCACACCTTGGTTGGTTCCCGGTGACCTTTCAGATATTGATTGTTCAACTTGGCCGGCGCGTGATTATCACTTGGAGATGTTTTACCGAAACACGCTAGGGTTTAGTACATCAGCAACCCTTGATTTCACAATTTTCACACTTCCTCCACCAATGTTTACTCTCAATGTTACAGGCGATAATGACGAAGTTGGAAGTGAATGTTCTGTGGCGATTGAACCTTCAATTGGCACTACGATGGCATTGATGACTATTGAGTGGGATATTTCTGATCCACGAAGTGAAGAAGTAGTAGTCCCTGGCTTTTCAACAGTAGATTGTAGACTTTGGCAAGTGGGACTTTCAAAGGTTAGAGTAACAGTTACTTCACCCGAAGGACAATCTACACAGGGTGCATTTAACTTAGTTCGACTACCACCACAAGGCGAAGTCTCTGCTGAAGTCTTGGAAGCAGCAGGTCCTGACAATTTGTGGCCTGATCGTTCACTTGGTGAGGAATATGAAGCAACTCCATTCATTGGAGAATCAATTATGGTAGCACAAGTGATAGTGGGCATCATTGGTGCAGGTGTAGCAATTTTACTCGGATTATTTGGTGGAGCTATGTGGAATCGTCGTGGTGATGAGGGGCAAGCAATTCTCGGAGATGCTGCTGCAATGGAAATTGAACCAGACGCGGATGGGCTAGCAACTTATGTCGACCCTACAGGAGTTCACTGGCGACAACATCCCGATGGTAATGTTGACTGGTATGATTCTGTATCTGGTCAGTGGGTTGCATATTCAGAAGTCTAAAGTTGTGAATCAAAGGGTTCAGGTGGATGACATGAGTGAAGAATCATCTCAAGATGAGGGCATTATTGACGATGCCAAATCCTTGTGGAAGGTGATAGGATTAGGGGCTCTGACTGCCTCAATGTGTTGTTTTCCAAGTATTATTTGGGTACTATTTGCTGGTTCGTCAGCGATTGTAGCAGCCGACCAATTATCCAACGACCTATATTTTGGAATTGCTCGACCAATTCTCTATTTGTTTGCATTGGGCATGGTTGTTGCAGGATTAGTTATGCACTTTCGTAGTCGTGGAGTCTGTACGATAGACCAAGCAAAAAAAGAGCGTCGTCGAATAGTAAATACTACTTTAGCAGTGCTAACTGCTACTTTTATCATATATTTCCTATGGAATTATATTGTTTTAGAATTGATTGGAATTCTTCTTGGTTTGCCTTGGGCTGAGTCTGCAATTTGGAAATAATTATTGTTAGCGATGTTTCAATTATTGCCAATGAAAATGAGGGGGTTTCCTGATTTTACTTCAATGTCTAAATGGTTTTCAGATTGGTTTGAGATACCTTTAGTTGAGAATGTCACAACATCATTTTCTAGATTCCATTCTGCACCTGATAATGTCACTATAGATTGGCCAAAACTAAAGAGTGAAAATGTTCCAGAAAAATCGATTTCAATTTTTTGGTTTGCTGTTATTCTAATCAATTCAGCATTCGTAAGACTGGCTATGATATTCAAGTTCTGAGGTGCATCAGAAATAGCCGCCATTGCACCAAGTTGATGGTCAATTCTACCGCCTTCAATTCCGGTAATATTGACTTCATTCCATTGCCGTTCAAAACAGAGATTTAGCGCCTTAGATAGGTCGCTATTTTCTTGATTTTTTTGATGAATAATTTCAGCGCCATTTGCTTCCGCCCATTGAAGATGTTGCGCTTCAGCAGAATCAAGGTCGCCAATTACTATTCGAGGGCAGATTCCAAGTTGATTGAGATGGGACAATCCTCCATCGACGGCAATAATTCTGCTCGCTTCTGCGATAGAAGTTGCTAATTTGGCTTCTGAGCCAATGTTTCCGGCTGCGATTAGCAGTGTTTGATTGGCTCTCACATTTGCCTCCACTCGCCTCTATCTTATTCGGTTTGCCCGAAACATCGTTCCATCAATTACTGACTACCCTTTTACCGCACCGACTTTTCCCTCGGCCCCATGGGGGCCGAACGAGAAGCAAGTAGCAATCTCCTTTTGCCCTCGGCATTGATAATTTTGATGCTGGTTTCAGTCATCACTCCAATTCTGTCAATAATACCCCAAGAATCCATATCCTTGTCTGAAAACGATGTTGTTGCACCTTCAACCTCATTTGGTAATGGCAATGGGGAACAATTTGCAGGCCAAACAATGGTCATCAATTCAACGGACTGGGTGGTTGATTCAACTCGTGGCATGGATGTTTGGCAAACAACTCATCTAAACACTTCTCTAACTTTTGACCAAATTGACCTAACTCGGGATGACCGTGGTAGAGCCCGTGGATGTATGCATGAATCTACGGGGGGTGTTTGGTTAGCGAAATTGGAGTTTGGTGGTTCCACTTCATTATCTCAGGTTCAATCCGGTGCTTCTCAACTTGGAGAACACTGTTCCATTGCAATTGATGAGCGGGAAAAAATGCATCTTGCATATACCAACGAATCAGGATTTTTGACAGTTGCATACCAACGAGTCACTGGAGAGTGGAATATCAGAACGGTTGAAAATGTGACAACTGTTGTCAAAATCAAACTGTTATTGAATTCAAAGGGTGAAGAAAATGTATTCTGGCTTGATTCAAATAACGGGCTTCATCTTTCCACTTATACTACTTGGTGGACTCATTCTGATGTTCTACTAGGCACACAAATAGGTTCAGACTTTGATGCATATTTAGATACAGACGATTCTCTAAATATCTTCTATCGAAATGTTGACACTACTCAGATGATTCATGGGGTATTGGGTGCTGATGGCAATTGGACATTGACTGTGTTAGCGGCAGGCCAAGACCTTGGGCCGGCGATGGCTTTTGCCAAAGACCCTTCAACTGGAAATGTGCAATATGCATACGCTTCATCATCTTCTTCAGTGGTAACCGTGCTTCGTGACTTGACAGGTCAGGAGAACGGTAGACTATCACCAACAATTGAAACAATTGCCACCGGCCCAGTTGGTGACAAGTATGCTACTCAAGCAATCAATGATTTAGATCTTGATTGTGACGGTGTTGATGATTTGCTAGTTAGTAGCCCGGCTGCAAATTCAGATATTGGCGCTATTGACATTTTTTGGGGTTCAACAGCAGGATTGAATGCTGTTGCTGATGCAAATCTAAGTGGCATCTCTGGTGGCGATAACTTCGGTTCTAGTATGGCAAATGTCGGAGATGTCAATGGTGATGGTTGCGATGACTTGTTGATTGGTGCAGTTGGTGCTGTTGATGGCGCTGGTGGAGCAACAGGTGTAGCATACCTCTATTATGGCGGTAGTCGCAATTTCACAAGTTCAGATTGGTTTATGGATGGGCCAACTGGAATAGGTGCCAAGTTTGGTGGCACAGTCTCTGCTGCTGGCGATGTCAACAATGATGGATTTGACGATATATTGGTTGCATCAATTGGTTATTCTCAACCAGGTGGAAAAGGAAAGGTGTTTCTTTACTTAGGTTCAGCAAATGGCCCTAGTATGTCTTCAGATTGGAATAATCGTGGAACTTGGGAAGATGTGATTCAAGGCTGGTCAATGGCTGCAGTTGGTGATACCAATGACGACGGTTTTGACGATATCGCAATAGGTGCAGCAGGTTCATTTTCAGACATTACAGGTAATGGACGAGTTGGAGTATATACCGGTTCAGCCACAGGCATAATGACGCTTGATAATCGTTGGACGACTACAACAACAAATACACTACTTGGATATGCTGTTGCTGGAATAGGTGATATCAATCAAGATGGCTTTGATGACGTAGCTTTCACTGAACCACTCTATGATAATTCAGCACTTGGTAGAGTCTCAATTGTCCTTGGTTCATCCGCAGGATTACCAAGTAATCCAGATATGCAAATTGTTGGTACTGAATCGAGTCAAATTCTAGGAAGTGCAGTTTCATTGATTGGTGATATCAACGATGATGGAGTGGAGGAAATTGCAATTTCATCAATAGGTTTGGGTACATCAAATGGAAAGGTGGAATATTACTTTGCAGATTCAAATCAATTACTTAGGGCAGGAGTAAATCCACTGCTTATTGAAGGTGTTTCAGGGCAACATCTTGGTAGAACAATTACTGGTGGAGGAGATGTTGATGGCGATGGCCAATTTGAGATATTGGTGACATCTCTTGACAAAGACATGGCTGGAAATCCCGCCGGTGCAGTAGTTCAAATTGAGAAGAGAAACAGGGAAGCAACAGATATTCCAATTCAAGTTGACAAACTAGATTTGGATTTAGATGACTCAGGTCGTTTCCATCTTTTTGTTACTTCAGGAAGTGAATCTAGGCATTTGGAGAGGCCAAATGCGGTGACTAATGCCGCAGAGGATTGGAAAGTTGAATTATTTGACACCTCAGTATCTTCAATGGTTGTGACACGTTCTGGAAAGACAATTGTTCTTGATGGTTCAAATGCTTTTACTGAACAGAGTGCTTCTACAATTCTTACGACGAACCATCCACTCGCTACACATGAACGCATAGATCTTGATTTGGTAATCAATGATGAGCAGAGTTTGTTGTTTACTACATCTTATCGTGATGCTACGGTTATGGATGTTGAAGTTCGGGCTGAGACTGATTCAGGATTCCAAACTTCAAGATTGATTGAGAATAGTTCTCTTGGGGCTGGCATTTCATCATCACGTGTATTGGCTTACAATGAAACCGGGACACCAAATGGTTGGACAATTACTGGCACTAATCTAACTGGTGGCGATGAATTTGGTCCTAGTTCAGGTTGCCAACTTGCTGATGGAACTGGGGTTTTGGTTATTTCAGATGTTGGCGGCAATCAAACAGTTTTGAGATATATTGATGATGTTGGTAATTCAACATCATTTGCTATTTGGACACATCAGAGTGAAAATGATGTTGTTTGCTTAGCAGATGGGACTCTATTGGTAGCATTGGCAGCGGCTTCTGGGGCCGCTGAAGTAATGTCAATCAATGGCAGCAATATGACTTCAATGATGTCTACAACTCTTGTTTCAACAAATTCATCCAAAGCGCATATATTGGCCGGCGGCGATGATAATGCAGTATTATTTACTGAAAATGGTTCGGCAAATGATGCGAAAATTTGCGACCTTTCAACTTCTACTTGTTCACCAATAATGATTGGTTATTCATCAAGTGAAACATTGAGTGCGGGGGCTACTAGAGAAGGTAATAATTGGGTTGCTTATGATGGTGGAGTCACCCAGAGAATGACGCTTGCCATCATTGGTGATGCATCAGTTGATTCAGTCTACACTGCGACAGCACTTGGCGACATTTGTGGCGTAGATATGGAAACAGATGGCGCTGGAAACATTAGAATTGTTGCATGCCACGAGGATTTGAATTCAAACAACCGTTTGACAAGTTATCGGATTTACAATGATTGGGACCGTGACTTCGTGCCTATTCCTTGGGATGATGTGCCATTTGTCGGCGGTCAATGGAATGATGGCGATTCAGATGGCTATGGCGACAACATTGACGGCCCAGTTCACGATCAATGCCCTTCAAGTGGTACAGGATTCCTTGACCGCGGTAGTCGTTGGGGGACATTTGGTTGTTCAGACCAAGATTTAGACGGTTGGGCTGACAGCGTTGATGATTGTTTGAATGACCAAGGTAATTCATGGATTGACACACAAGGCTGTGATGACCCTGATGGTGATGGATGGAGTTCAGCCGGCCTTCACACAACTACACCCGACCAAGACCCAATCAATTGGTATCAGCAGAGAGATACTGACGAAGATGGACATCTCGATAATCATGGGCCGGATTGTTGTGGCGATGGTTCAAGTGACATTTATCCACTAAATGGTAATCAGTGGGAAGATTTGGATAATGACGGCTGGGGGGATAATCATGATTATGAATATGCCAATTCAACTTTGCGAACTCAATACGGTGTTGATGTTGACAATGACGGTTCACCAGATTGGTATAGAATCGATTGGTCTGGAGACCAGTGTCCTGGATTAACTGGTTTTTCAGCATTTGATAGAGGTGGTTGCTTAGATACCGATGGTGATGGTTGGTCAGACCCTCATATTGCTCAATCACCACAAGAATCCACATGGGTATACAATCGTAGCGAGTGCCATGCTCCGCTTTCAGATGGCCATCAAGGATGTGCAGATAATTGGCCTGGCGGCTCAGGTAATGCTGGCGAACCTTGCGACGATTTGACAAATTGTTCTCAACAGTGGCACGACAAAGATAGTGACGGTTATGGAGATAACACAACTATAGGTGCTTGGATGCAAGATGCATTTGATGAAGACCTATCTCAATGGAACGATACTGATTTGGATGGTTATGGCGATAATCCTAGTGGCACGACACCAGATGATTGCCCTGTAACATGGGGTAATTCAACAGTG
The DNA here is from genome assembly GCA_018650285.1 of Methanobacteriota archaeon. Classification (GTDB taxonomy): domain Archaea; phylum Thermoplasmatota; class Poseidoniia; order Poseidoniales; family Thalassarchaeaceae; genus MGIIb-Q1. The sequence goes on along the minus strand of JABIGF010000014.1, from coordinate 81,468 downwards.
GATAGGCTTGGTTGTCTAGATAGTGATGGCGATTCATGGTCAGACCCAGATTCAACCGAACTTGCTCATCCTAATGGTAATGCAGATTCAAATAGTTCTAATCCGGACCAGTGGAGAGATTCCGATGGCGATGGTTTTGGAGATTTCACAAGTCAAACAAATGGCGATTTCTGTCCTCAACAATTTGGTTATTCAAGTGGAGATGGAGGCCGTGGATGCCCATTACCAGCAGAAGATTCTGATGGGGATGGAATCATCAATGACGAAGATGTATGTGCTAATACAACAATTGGTGAAACAATAGATATTATTGGACCATGGAAGGGTTGTTCTGATAATCAGAAAGACGATGATGGTGATGGTGTTTCCAATACTCTTGACCGTTGTGATAACACAACAGCAGGCGCAACCGTTGATGAAAACGGTTGCAGTGATGACCAGTTGACAATTGATAGCGATAACGATGGTGTCCCTGATATTGATGATGAATGTTCAAATACGGACCCGCTCCAAATCGATGAGCATTTTGATAATGTAACTGGATGTGCTACATATCAGTTGGATGAGGATAATGATAGTGTTTCAAATGCCCTTGACGAATGTCCAGGAACTCCTGATGGAGCTGAAGTGGATGAAGTCGGCTGTCCACGAAATGATATTGATACAGATGGTGATGGATTTTTCGATGATGTGGACGCATTCCCTTCAGAAATAACTCAGTGGGCCGACTTAGATATGGATGGTTTTGGCAATGAAATAGCAGGTTTCCAAGGCGATTCTTGTACTAATGTGGCTGGCAATTCATCTGGTACACCTATTGGTGACCGTTGGGGTTGCCCTGACAGTGATGGTGATGGTAGGTCCGACCCAGCAGCAGGCTGGGGCGTTGAAGAAGGTGCAGACGCTTTCATCAATGACCCCACTCAATGGCAAGATAGTGATGGCGATGGTTTTGGCAATAATTTGAGCGGAAATAATGGTGACGCTTGTCCACTCGTTGCTGGTGTGGCAGACGGTATTGATGGCATGGGATGCCCAGCAGTTACTGATGGCGAAGGCAACGAAGTCAATGATTGTTCAAAGTATCGCGATGTGTATGACCCATCAGATCATCCTGGGATGACTGTACCTAACGATTTACATTCTTGTGATTGGTATGATGAGTGGTATGGTGCAACTGAATCCACATCAATTCCTTGGGGGATGATTGGAATGGGTGGTGGTGGATTACTTCTTCTTCTCATTTTGACACTCGTGATGGTTCGAGTATTGCGTGGCGGTGATGATTGGGATGATGATGATGAAGATGACTTTTATGATGACGATGAAGATGATGATGACATTTTCGCTGCTGGAGCTCCAGCGACTCGTGGAGGTAGTTGGAAAGCGCCTTCGGCTCGACAAGACTTCTCCGGATTGGGAGGTAATTCCAACCAACCGCCAGCACGTGGAGGAAGTGGCCCACCAAGTCGTGGCGGAGGCCCATCTAGGCGCTCTGCAGGTCCACCAAGTCGCGGTGGAGGTCCAAGCACTCCATCACGAGCAGGTCCACCAGGTCGTTCTGCGCCTTCACCGAAAACCACTAGACGCAAAGTTGCAGTTGATGATATTCCGGATGGAGAAACTCGGAAGGTTCGCAAAGTTTCAGGTGGTGCACCCCCTTCAAATGCTAAAACACGCTCAACAAAGAAGACAAAGTCAACTGGTGGCGGGAGGGCAACTAGGAAGCCGAAAGCACCGGTGACTTGGGAAGGGCTCTTCACACCTAGAGATTCAGCAAATTATGAGAAGTCACTAGGAGACACCCGTGAAGCATTACATGCTGGAGAAACAGAGCGCAATATACTTAGAAAATTGCAAACTGATGGCTGGAATGCCAAACAATCACGATTTATTTTAGAAGAAGCAACATCGTGAAATTCTCAAAAAGAGAAATAATACATTCTTCTTCATTATCCGCTCAAGCACGAATATCGTCGGAGGCTTCATGAGAGATGGTCGGTGGGAACGGTGCATAGCACCGAAATTTTGTGTGGTCAAATTTGGAGGCGGACAATCGTGGCGGAAGGAGATATGGAAGTTGAAGGAGCCATACTTCCAGAAGGAATTGCAGTTGATGAAGCCGCTGCATATTTCGGAGTCATAGATTCTGCAGACATTATTGTTAGACTCAATCAAACAGACCGTCTGAATGGGATGAGTGAATTTTATTCATTGGCCATAGATTTGGTATTGCAACCTGAATTTGGATTTGAAGAGGCTGCTCAGAGACTTGGTTGCGAGGGTGGTGAAATTTACTATCTGCTTACAGGACCATTTGGGTTGGTTACTATTAGTGACCCACTTAGATTTTATCTTGGAGGAATGGATTCAGAGGGAAACCAAGGAACTAATCCAGGATTGCCCGATAATGAAATGAAGGCACTTGAAACACTTTCAGATGTGTTTTCGCTGCTGAAATTGTTTGGGCTTGGTCATCTGATTGGTGGTTTGCCATTGCTAGACCATTATTTGGCGGCTTTTTCAGCATTAGTTGCATCGCCTGCTGCAAACAAGGCAAATTTGTTGCAGTTAGCCGTTGAGTTAGAATTTGCTTTTGAGCAAGCAAAATCAGGAGCAGTCACACCAATTTCATGCCTTGGGGCGCCTACACATGTAAGAGAGGTGACAGCAGCACCCGCACCGGTTGCTACTGTGCTTTCTCCTCAACCTGTTGAAGCACCAGCGCCAGTGGCTGCACCTGTACCAGCACCTGCACCTGTACCAGCGCCCGTGGCACTTTCTCCTCAACCAGTTGAAGCTCCTGCACCAGTTGTAGTGCCACCACCAGTGATTGAACCAGCGCCAACTCCTGCACCTGTTGTAGTGCCGCCACCAGTGATTGAACCAGCGCCAGCGCCACCAGTTCTAGAGCCCATACCACCAGAGGCTGCAACAGACGCCTTTGCATCTCAATTCGAGGCAGCAGGAAAAATTGGAGCCTCGGATGACAAATCATCAATAATAAGAGAAAATTTTGCCTATTCTGATCAAAACATGGATGGCCAATTAAGCCCCGAAGAGGTGTCTCAAGTTGCAAACATTTCTTTGACAGATGCAACAGAAATGGTGGGATCTGCTGATGTAAATAATGATGGCCAGGTATCTATTGAAGAATTTTCTAATAATCCGATAGCAGTCGCACCTAAGAGAGCCCCAATAGGTGCTCCAATTTCGACGATGCCCAATACAGGTTGGCCAGAAGATACCTCAAAATCTGAAAAACCCTCTGCTCTAGATTCAGTTTCAGATTTGGTATCCGGTGGGCCGAAAGTGCGTGGCGGGTCACAAACAAAGGTCTACCACAACATTCAGTCAGGGAAAAATTGTTCACGTTGTGGCATTGGTGTTGAACATCAATGGAGACATTGTCCTATTTGTAATTCACAACTTTGACTTTATTTTGGAAAGCGACATTTGAATAATGTCGCAGATTATCAGCAGTTGGGGCGGACATGGCAAGCAAGAAGTCTGAGTCAAGCGACGACGACCCTACCTCTTCGCAAGAAGATACTATTCTAGAGAAGAAGTTGCGGGCTTCTGCACGAATGGTTGTTCGTACTTGTATGCAAATGCGTCCATATGAAAACACCTTGATTGTTACAGACCCACATACTGCTCAAATTGGCCAGGCGATCTACGAACAAGCCTCGTTAATCTCGGAAAGAGTGTTGTTGCTAATGATGTCACCAACCCATCAACACGGAGACGAGCCACCTGGTGCAGTATCGGAATTGATGCGGAAACAACAACTAGTAATCGCTCCAACTCGTTATTCACTTACACATACGCGGGCTACAAGAATAGCCCGTAACGATGGGGCTAGAATTGCGACTTTACCCGGTATTACACTAGACATTTTCACTGAAGGCGGTATGACAGCAGATTTTGACCGCTTGAAAGAAGAAATCACCCAAGTTGGAAGCAGATTGAAGCGACGCCGAAATATCAAAATCACCAGTGAAGCCGGAACAGACGTTGAGTTTGAAGTAGAACATAGGCGTTGGAAGTTAGAAGACAATGGTATTTGCAATCGGCCTAGCCAAGTAACAAACTTGCCAGCAGGAAAAATTTTCACAATGCCAAAAGAAGGTACAATGAATGGTAAATTGGTAATTGATGGTTCGTGGGATTCAACTCTCTTGGAAGAACCACTAATCTTGAATGTAAAGGACGGATTAGTTACTTCTGTGGAAGGTGGCCAAGGTTTGGCTGACATAGTTGAAGAGACATACGAAAGGGCCAGTGAGAGGTTAAAACCAAAGGAGAAAGAACTTGTTTGGACTGTTGCTGAGTTTGGTTTTGGCATGAATCCAAAAGCACGACTGATAGGGAATGTATTGGAAGATGAGAAGGTCAAGGGTACCTGTTATCTTGCTATTGGAGACAATACCGCATTAGGTGGTAACTCTCGTGTTGGCATTCACATTACTGGGGTGATGAAAGAGCCTACAATTCATCTTGACGAGATGGTATTGTTGCAAGCAGGAGAAGTTGCAGAATGAAGAGGTAAAGCCTCAACATTCACTCTTCTTCGGAATCGTTAGTTTCCTTTTCTTTTTCTTCTGCTGGTGACATTTTGCGAACAATAGCAAAACCGGCACCTGCTAGGACAATAATTGTCAAGATTACATAAAGTGCCCAATTGATGTATTGATGGAAGCCAACTTCAAAGACGATGAAAAAGAGACTTGTCGGCTCTTCGAGGACTAATGTTTGGTCGGCCTCTACATTTCTTACTACTTGGGTAATTCCTGTCGTCCATTTGACTTCCACAGACTCCACTGAATTATCGTCATCCAAGCCAAAGTGTACAGTTGGCTCATTACTACCTAGGTATCCACTACCAGCATACACATGTTGGCTTAATTCATGTCCATCTTCTAAAGTCACTGTGACTAGGCAACCAGTTCCATAACTGTTGGAATATTCTTTTTCCCAAATTCTTTGGAAGGCGTTAACATCATTTTCGCGGCCTTTGAGTTGAATTTTTAGCCAGTGTCTTCCAGTCTCTTCAACAGCATTATTGGAGAAGAGTTGTGGCGAACGGTCTGAATGTCCGAGTAAGATATCTAAGTCGCCATCACCATCGTAATCAAAGATTGAAACACCCATGGTTTTGTTGCCATTGGTTCCTGTTCGCAACCCAATTTCATTGCTAATATCAACGAAGTCAAGAACGCCATCACCATCTGTATCGCCTTCGTTACGATACAATGTGTTGTTATTGTAAGCAGTAAAACGGTTAATTCTTCCAACTCCGAAGAAGATATCCAAATCTCCGTCAAGGTCGTAGTCAAACAGTTGGCATGCCCAGTTAACTGCAACGAATGAGCCTGCTGAACCCTCATCACGGAAACCAAGGTCAGAACTTCTCTCACTGAATGATTCTCCATTTTCGTTTTCCCAAAGATAGTTTGGTCCGAAGTTTGAGTGGCATAAGTCAAGGTCGCCATCTCCATCCCAATCGCCTGCGTGAGTGCCCATGCCGGTACCAGGTAGGTCCATGTCCAATTCTTTGGTCACAACCGTGAAAGTCCCATCGTGATTGTTGCGGTAAATTGGAGACATCCCGAAATCAGATGCAACGTAGAGGTCTTCCCAACCATCTTCATCATAATCAAACCAAACGCCAGCAAAAGATAGCCCAGTTCCTCGGTAATCTGCAGTACTTAATTGTGCCATTGTTGAAGGGTTTGATGGACTTGCTTGGTCCATTCGGTAAAGTCCTGAAAGGAAGAATTTGTTAGGGGATTCCGATGTTTCGGCTTGACCACTAACACCGGCCAAGGTGGTTACATCGCTGAATTCCATCTCTCCATCGCCATCAACATCACCGTCGTTACGATAGAGGAAATTTGTCTCTGTTCGAGCCCAGTATAATTCCTCATCAACGATGCCGAGATTCATTGAGTAGAGATCAACATCGCCATCATGGTCGTAATCTGACCAAATAGCAGTTGTGCTGTGCCCGTAGTTTGCTACACCGCTTACGAATTTCACTTCTGGTGGATTTGCATCATCGTATCCTTCGCCCCCGCGAATCATGCTGACCGATACAACTCGGCCGTTGTATCGTGAGTAATCATCAGCATCTTTGATGACGACGGCATTAGCTATTGCTCCACTTCCATTACCCCCGCGGAAGTAAATTGCAGGAGCCAAGCCACCAGATGTTGCGTAGCCAGAGCCTGAATTTAGGATCACAACTTCAGTAATCACTCCGTTGACTACAATTGCACGGCCACGGGCTCCTTGGCCGGCACCAGTATCTGCTGTGACATCAGTGAATCTGCAGTTGCCATCATTATTGAAGAGGGTATTTCGTGAACCAGAATCCAAGTCATCAACGTTGGATTCACCAAAAGCGCTGAGATAGAGGTCTTTGTCACCATCGTTGTCATAGTCTGCCCAAGAAGCACCAATTACAGTGCTATCTTCTAATTTCAATCCTGATTCAGCGGTCCAATCTGTGAATGTCCCATCACCATTGTTCATCATAAATTGTGTTTTTCCCGATTCAAAAGCCCCATTTTCGTAGGAGAGATGGTCAAATCGTGCTGTGAATATTGCATCCATGTCGCCATCTTGGTCACAGTCATCAACTGAAACACCAGGGCCATAACTAGCCCAGTTAGTGGTAGGACCAGTGTCAACAATGCTAATTCCACTAGCATCTGATACATCGGTGAAAGTTGTCATGATGCCTTTTTGCTCTCCTTGTGAATGTGCTCCAACAGGTGTGGATACTACAGAAAGTAGGGTGGTCAAAGTAAGCATGGCTAGCAGCAGTGCAGTTCTTGGAGAACGGGTGTTTTCATTTTGAACCATCATGCTTCACCTCTCTTTGTTATGCAGCCAAAGATTCCGCCACCAGTTGCAATAATTCCAGAGACAAGGATAATCCAGAAGGCAGCGCCGAGGTGCATTCCATCTATAGGGGGAAACATTCCAGGAAGAATAACCATCCAAATAATTGGCGTGACAAAGAAGATAATGCCACCGATACCTGACAATCGGATGTGTGTTTTACTATCTTTATTTTTTGATTTGAATGTTAGAACAGCACCAGTAATGGATGTGAAAGTGCCTATGATAATTAGAGAAATAGCGACCATTCCCGCGGTTTTGACGCCTTTACAATCCGCCTCTGAATTACCACAATCATAGTCTGTGGTTTCGATCTCTTCGCCAAAGTGGCTAATGGATTCCCATAGGCCGTAATTGAGAGACCAATCAACTTCTTTTCCTTGTAGCTGAGGTGTGTTGATTTCTACACTTCCTGACTCCACCATCCAAGAATGCATGAAAATTGTTGAAATAGCAAGCAGTGTGCCGATAAGAGATGTAGAAATAGTTACCCAAGGGATTGAGTTTGAAGTCCCGCCATCGTCAGATTGAGGGGTGGTGTCGGTTGACTTGTCATCTCCCATTAGTATCAACCCCTAAGACGGTGGACATGAAGTGTCCGTATCAATATATTCAACGAATAGATACTAAATGAGAACCATTCTCATAGGCCGAAGGTTCTAACCGACAAATGCAGTCACGCAACATGGTTGAGAGATGATACGGACTATCCATTCCGAAGCAAGTGTTGGCCGCATTTGTCCCTCACGTTCATTTGCATTCTTGTCGGCATTAATTCTTCTTTCAGTTTCCTTTTCGCTACCGACAAGTGCAATCCCCATTACTAAAGAAGAATCAAGTCTGTTTGCAGCAGATAATGAAACCGCTCCTGCAGAAAGCCGTAGCAATGATGGAAGCGGCAATAATCTTGACAATAGCGATTGGGGTGCTGCTAACAGTGAGTTGAATCGTTTGACATCTCAGGCATACAATGACAGTATTGAGGAGATGGCACATCCTGAATATGAAAATCCACGTCAAATTTCTAACCAAGTGTGCGTCGAATCAACAGCGAAATCAAGTTCACTTGGCCTTTCAAACATCAATGTACTATGGTCTGAATTCATTAGCAACGATTTGCAATTGACATCTCATCAAGATTCATCGCATGAAGGAGGGATGGAAGAAGCACATATTGCAATTCCAATAGATGATGAAATAATGAACCCAGGCAGCGCGACAGATTCCCGAATCAAATATTTACGAACCGAGTTTATTGCCGGCACTGGCGGAGATGAGACAAATCCAAGAGAGTACCCAAATCTAGTGAGCAGTTGGCTTGATGCGAGTTCTATTTATTCTCCAAATGTGGAATATGAAGGGTCTCTAAGAGTGGGTGAAGGTGGTTTGCTCAAAGTAACCGAAGTTGATGGTTGGGACATGGCTCCAGGATGGACGTCAGAGTATGTGGAAAGCACAACTGGCAATAATCCCAATATCCAATTTTTCCTAGGTGATTCACGAAACCTTGAGCACATCGGTCTCACTTCTATTCATGTTTTATTCATTCGCGAGCATAATCGTCTTGCTGATGGATTGTCTGAAAGACATTCAGATTGGAGCGATGAAGAAATTTTCCAGCGCGCTAGAAAATTAGTTCAGGCAGAAATCCAAGCAGTTACTTACAATGAATATCTGCCTTCAGTTGGAATTGATTTGAGTGATTATGCTGGTTATAATTCAAGTGTAAATCCACATTTGAGTAATGAATTCATCTTGTTAACTGCCTTTGCTACAGGCAGTCAGATGGCTGATGGTTGGCTACAGTTTGATGAATCCTTCAATGAATCAGTTAGTAGCCATCTAGATTTGAGAGAGGGATTTTGGACAGTATCGCCATTAATTGATGCTGGCGGAATTGACTCAACAATTCGTGGCGCAGCATATGATACTCAAAGAGAGATGGATTTGGCAGTTAACCCAAGTCTACGCAATTTGATGAGTGGGGCGATGTGGGGTGGCTGGATGGATGATTGTGCAATGGATATCCAGCGCGGTAGAGATCGTGGCCTTGTGGATTATAATTCATTGAGAGAAGGTCTTGGATTAGAAAGGGTCACAAACTGGAGTGAAATTAATTCAGATTCAGAAATCCAGCAGCAATTGGCATCAGTATACACCGATGTCGACAACATTGATGCATATATTGGAGTGTTGGCAGAGGAAAGATTGGAATCATCAATCTATGGTGAAACACAACATCTTCTTGTTGTTGACCAATTTACTAGACTGCGTGATGGTGACCGATTTTGGTATGAGAATGATGCTGAATTATCACCACTTGTTAGTGAATTTTCTGACCTTCGGCTATCTGATATCATCCTAAGAAACAGTGGGATAGAATCAATTCAGTGCGATGTATTCTTTGCTATGACTAATGCTAGCGACTTCCAATGCCATCTCAGCAACATAGAAGTCGAACAAAATCCAGCGGATGGAGAAGGAGAGTCAAATGTTGAAATGAGTGCCATTGTAGGGATTGCATTTATTGTAATTTTTATTGCGGTTGCAACAATCACATCACAAAAGAAGTCAAGGCAAACTATTGATTCAGAAGCATATGAAGTAATGGAGGACGAAGAATGATAGAAAGAAATGATTGGAGAACTTCTAGTACTCATCGTCAGCGAAGTGGTTTTGCTTTGGTGACTGTGGCCCTGTTCGTGTTTTCAGGATTAGCCGCTGTAAGTGCAGCACCTGTAGAAAAAGAGCCAGGAGCTTCAACCTACGCCTTTTTTGATGAGTGGCCAGTTAATGCTTCAACTCAGTATAGTTTTGATGGTTCTGGGATCAATGTGGGTCATCCTGGTTACGGTGTAGCCGGCGCTCAAATTTCACGAATATCAGACCGATATTCTACACCCGACGGTGAGAATTTGACTTTCTGGGACCGTACTGATGTACCAAATCCACGTGAGATTAGTAACTCACTTTGCCATGAATCAACATTTCACCCTGATTCAAGAAATTTATCTGATTACAACTGGTTATGGGGGCAGTTCATCACTCACGAGATGGACCATACGACTACTCAAGATGGTAGGACACCAGACCAAGACCAACCCGATACAGCCTATATTCCAATTTCTGAAGATGATGAATGGATGGGATTCCCCGGTGGTTTCCAAATGCGATTTTTCCGCTCGTTAGTAATTAATGGGACAGGGAATGGCGACCCTTTGAATCAAAGAGAACATCCCAACATAGTCACAACTTGGATAGATGGCTCAGTCATCTATGGTAGTGACGAAGCGCGAGCTGACTGGTTGAGAGAGCACCGTGATGGTAGAATGAAAGTTAGCAATTATGAAGAAGGCGATTTAATGCCTCAAGCAAATTATGACCAAGACCCAACAACACCTGGTATGTCATTTGCAGGCTTCAATTTTTCCAACTCTTTTGTTGCTGGTGATGACAGGGCGAACGAACATGTTGCATTGGTGTCAATACATACTCTGTTTATCCGTGAACACAATCGTTTGGCTGCAGCGATAGAAGACAGGAATCCTGATTGGACAGATGAGCAGATTTACCAATATGCAAGGCACATTAACATTGGATTGATGGAATCAATTACTTACAATGAATTCTTACCATCTCTTGGAATTGAATTAGACCCTTACACAGGATATAACCCTTCAATAGACCCAACAATATCTAACGAGTTTGCAACTGTTGCTTTCCGTATGGGGCATAGTCAAATTGGTAGTGAAATGATAAGATTGAATGAGACTAGAAGGCCTATTGCAGAGGGCCATTTGACTCTAAGAGAAGGATTCTTTGATGTGTCACCAATAATTGATGAAGGTGGAATTGGGCCGATATTGCGCGGTCTAGCATTCAACGTTCAAGCAGAAAATGACCTAATGTTTGTTGATGATTTACGAAACCAAATGTTCGGCGCACCAGGTGCAGGTGGCATGGATTTGTGTGCTATTGATATTCAGCGTGGCCGCGACCATGGAGTTGCCGATTTCAATACAGTACGCGAAGCATTTGGATTACCACGGTACACAAATTGGAGCGATTTTACTAGCGATAATGCTACAATTGAACTTTTGAATAGTACATATCCAGATGTTGATAGTGTTGATGCATTTATTGGAATGTTAGCAGAAGACCATGTCAATAATTCGGCGCTAGGCGAAACAATGCACCTCATTCTAAAGGAACAATTCCAAAGATTGAGAGATGGTGACCGCCTCTATTATGGTTCAGAGTTTTCAGAAATGGACAACATTCGCAATGAAATTGACCGCACAACTTTAGCAGACCTTATTCTTAGAAACACAGAAATTGAAAGAATTCAATGTGATGTTTTCTATGCGGAGCAAATATTTGATGAAATGGATTGCAGCCTACCAAATAAGAGAGTGACAAGTGGAAATGACAATAATGAGCCAATAGTTTCTCCTGAAGGTTCAATTCCAATTACCTATGTCTTCCCTCTGGTATTGATTATCTTAGTCCTAGCATTAGTGAATGCTCAGAAGGCCGCAGCAAGTTGGTCAGAAAAGCAAGAAAAGTCTGAGGATGAGGATGAATCACCCTCATTGAGTGATGATGAAAACGGGTCCCAATCGCTCTTATGTTGCAGATTGGATTCAGAAAAAACCTGTAAAGGGTATACTAAGGCGAAGTAGAGTAGGTGTTTGTATTGTCGGTAATCGATATCGCCTCTCATGTACGTTGGTTCATTGATTCAGACTATGACCCAAATGTCAACTTTGAAGCTGATGCTGTATTTATGCTGATAGTTACTGGAGCAATATTGACAATCATCGCGTTTCCATTTTTGAATCGAAGCAAAATATACAACGATTTTTGTGATTGGATTGATACCAATTTGGCACTCCCTGATGGGTTTGAGTGGCGATTAATTTCTGGTTTGACAGGAATGATGTTGATAATCAATACAATGGGTGGTGATTTTCTCGCACCAAATATCATTATTGAGAATGATAGCATGTTGTGGATTGCACTTCTAGCGCAAACTCTAGTCGGTATCTTGTTGATTTTCCATATTAGTTATGCAATTTCAGGACTGTTAGTTTTGATCGCATTGATTCCAACAGTAATTTTCATGCCAATAGGTGTTACAATTGATTATGCTGCAGAATTGATATCGTTATCATTGGCCCTTATTTTCCTCGGTCCTAGCATCTCAAAAGTAGATAGAGCAGTGTTTGTAAAATTAAACTTGGATTGGCGAGCACTGCGCCAATATGCTCTGCCAACAATGCGCGTAGGAGTCGGTTTGACTCTCATCACTTTGGCACTCCACAATAAACTACTGGACCCAGCCCCATCAGCAGCATTTATGCAGGAACATAATTGGAATTTCTTCCCATTAATCGGTATGGATTTTGTCTCTGACTTGAATTTTGTTTTGTTTGCAGGTATTACTGAAATGCTAATTGGTGTAGCGATTTGCTTCAATCAAATATTGCGTTGGGCTACTTTGTTAATCGCTTTGTTGCTAACTACCACATTGTTAATGCTAGGTTATGGGGAACTGGTAGGTCATCTGCCACTTTTCGGGCTTGGAATACTCTTCATTCTCAAGGGCGGTGGCTCCTTTGAAGGTCTATTTCCAAAAGATGAATTAATTGTAATTAATAGCGGCGAAAGTTTGGATTGATAGAAATCCCTTGGTTCGTATTTGTGTAGAAGTAGTGCTGAATTAGGTAAAATCATTGAACCAACTCGGTTATGGGTGCAATCCTGTTCTCAGGAGACAACATGAACCGAGTAGTAGGCTATCGATTGCTAGCACTGTTAGCAGTGATAGGAGTAGTTGCAACAGCCTACAACAGTGCAAATCTTGTTGATTATTTCACATCTGAAGAGGCTACAGCAGATGAGGAAAATACCTACGATGAAACAGCGTTTGCAGACAATGGTGCAGAAGACGATTCAGCAGGGGGCCAAGAGGATACTAGAGCTGAAGATGCACCGAATGAATCTCCTGAAGCCGAATCATTAGAATTAGCAGCGGGGGGTTTCACAGGAATATTAGCAGCACTGCTTCTTGCCGTGATGACTGTTGGATTAGTAGGTTCACTTGGAGTAGGTGTACTTGTCAGTGAAGGCGTCAAGACAGGCTTGGTATTGGCGTTAGCAGGGCCTCTATTGGCGAAACTTCACGGTAAGGAAAAGGATGTTCAGACACGTGGGCGAATTGAGGGTTATGTCGAGGCCCATCCAGGGATTCATTTCTCGGCATTGCGAGATGGTCTTACATTGGCTAATGGGGTTACTGCACACCATATACATCAATTGGAAAAGGCTGGAGAATTAATTTCTTGGCAAGATGGTAGGCGTAGAAGATATGCTGTTTCTGGTATTGACCCAAAGAAGTTACACGAACTTGAACATCCCGTGACAGGGATGCAAAGAGCAATTCTTGAAGTTCTAGCAGAGGCCGGTGAAATCGGCATTTCATCAATTGAAATTAGGACTAAATTAGAGGCATCAAAGCAGTTGATGGCATATCATTTACGCCAGTTAAGTGAGCGTGAATTAATCGCCAAAGAAGGCAAAGGCCGCAGAGCAATTTGGCACTTATCTGCTCATGGGCAAGGGCAACTTTTGGCGGTAAAGGGAGCGGCGTTAAGTTGATAGAAACTAATTGCTTAGCAATTTCAATTAGGAGCAGTGGGTGATTCTTTGGCATTAAAAACTGGTACGGCTAGACTAACTTTGTTGGGGCTTGATAAATTAGGCCCTAAATTACAAAGCATTGCAATAATATTGATATCTTTTTTGTTGCTTTGGGGTGATTGGATAATAATGATGAATGTTACAGAAGACCTCAATAATTTCTCTGAAACAATGCCAATAATGTTTTACGGCACTTTGGGGATTGCTCTTATTTTTGCAATAGGACATTCGATTTATACGCTATTCCGCCCGAATTTAGAACAATAATCATCGTAACACTAATTTGTGCTATTCTTTTGATATTGCGGCCTTGTTAATATTGGGCTATGTTCAAGGAAGCCTCTCTGCAGTCCGTTTACCGGCGCTATCATGATATGTGACAATCCGCCCCCTCCTCTTGATAATATGCCTCAATCGGCTACCACTTCAAAAATTGTGGTAACTAGATTGTTGATTCTTTCTCTCTTTTTAATGACAATGCCATGGGCAAATGTGTCTGCAAATAAGGATTCAGATCCATATATTGAGATAGTTGTTACACCGCAGCAGGAATACTACGACGTTGTTGATAATGAGTCTGCGCAACGATTGGTCAGATTCGAGATTGATGCATATGATACGGAAGTAGAGTCATCCTATCAAATAAAAATTGCTCTATATGAGGAATATGTGGCAAATGGACCTAGTGACAAAATTATTTCTGCTACATACAATAATATTAATGTTTCAATAACTCTTGAAGATTTATCTTTCGAATGGATAAATGGCACACAATATTCCATTATTGCAGAATTGTTTGAAAGGCAATCCGGTGAAGACGATTTCCAACTAATTAATTCAGTTTCTTATGACTTTTCTGTAGGGAAATCACCGGTGGCTGAGCCCGACCCTACCTTAGTGAATGTTGAAATTACTTGTGATGAGGGTTGGCAAATCACTCAAAACGAGACTCGTTTAGTACAAGGAGACCAAACCTTTGTCCTTGGATGCACAGTTCAGAATAATAATGCCGTAAGGGTCGTGCCAGTTTATGTTTTGACTCAACATCAAGATGCTGGAATAGAGTTTGAAATCAATATAGAAAATCCATTAATTATGGGTAATGGTTCTACAACTAACTTTACTTTGGAGCCCCGTGATTGGAATCTTAGTATGATAATACCGAATGGTTCAGTTTTAGTACAAATCAATATCAGTGCAGATGGATGGCAGAGCAATAATACTAGTATTGAGATTAATTATTCAATCATACAAGAAATCTTAGAGCCACCTCTTGTGCCGGTTATGATTTTAGGTTGTACGAATATTATGGCCATCAATTTCAATCCAAATGCTACTGACAATGACGGGTCATGCATTTTTCCTGAACCTGAACCCGAACCCACTCCTCCTGATTGCCCGGTGTGTAATTTCACGTATCAAATTCCGAGCCAAGTATCCATAGATACTCCTGCTACATTTTCTGCTGACGCAACCTTGACTGATGGGTGGGATTACTATGGTGGTGCCACCATTTCTTGGGATATTGATGGGATAGTTGTCAATGGTGACGAGATTGAGCATACATTCACGAGCGTGCCTACAGGTGGGACAACTAATGTGACAATTTGTGTCCTTTTCAATAGCGGTCCAGAAAATTGCCAGGAAGAGATAATTTCGGTTAATGTATCGCTTGCAGGGTATATTTCTCATTCTAGTCAGCTTGAACCTTTGACTGATGAAGCGATTGGGGCAATCCATTTTGCAGTCGAAGTTTGGGGAGGATTGGCACCATATTCTTACGAATGGCAATTCGATGATGGCACTAAATCAACAAACCAGTCAATACTTCACGAGTTCTCTGAAGCGGGCATGAAAAACGTATCATTAGTAGTTCAAGATGCACGTGGAGATAGCATCAATTTGAGTGCACAAGTTGACATTATCAATGAGAGTAAGGGGGATGATAGTGCCAATATTGATGAAAATCAAGAAATGCCAATAGGTCCAGAATCATTTGGCGTTGTTGTGACAGGTGGCGGGGCGCTTTTATTATCAACTCTTATGTATTCAAATGGCAAGAAAAAGCGTGAACAGATACTAAAGAAAGGCCAACTTCTCGCTATGAAATCATCTTCATCTATGGAGAATTCAATTTGGGATGACTCAATCAAATAGTCAGAATTGAATTGATTTCCCGCCCTTCAATGTTGGTTCTACGGCTGATTATTCATATCTAAAGGTAAAATCATTGAACCAAGTTCCTTAATGTATGGGTGGGTATGGGATAATCATGGCAAGAAGACCTGTGACGGTGCTAATGGTGCTCGCTTCAATGATGATGGCGGGCTGCCTTGGTTATTTTGAGGGCGAAGATAAAGAGGAAGAAGTGTTTGATTGGATGACTCCAGAGTTGCTACTGGGAAATCGTGTTCGTTCATCTCCTGTATTAGACCAGTACAATGGTTGCGCTGAACTTGAAGAGGATTTGCGCAATTCACTTGCTGAAGAGATGATGGTTGGTCTTGACCAAGCATCTTACTGGCATTGGAATTCATGGGGATTCCGCGGCGGCTTCATGGAAGATGATGTTATGATGATGGATGGTGATATGGCATTGCCTGAAATGGCTGAAGCTGGATCCGATAGTTCCAACTCAATGGATTCTTCATCACCTCCAAGCAGTTCAGGGGCAGAAGACCGTGAAGGGCAGTATTCAGAAACTAATAATCAGGAAGAAGGCGTTGATGAAGCAGACTTCCTCAAAACTGACGGATACCACATTTACATGATTAATAACAACCAATTAGTGATCTTAGGGGTGCCAGAATTTGGCAACATCACTCTAGAATCAAACATGACTCTAGAAGGTACACCTATGCAGATGCTTGTTAATGGTGACCAAATTGTAATCATCTCTTATGTTTCATATTGGCAATTAACCGATGATGACCCAGTCCGTATTGCAATGATGGCTGACGTAGAAGAAGATGACAGGGCGTATTCATATTATCGCTACAGTAACAAAGTGAAGTTCACAGTTCTCAACGCCTCAAACCGTTCAGACCCACAAATAGACCGTGAACTCTACCTTGATGGCTCTTATCAGACCTCACGGCTTGTTGATGGCACACTTCGTGCAGTGACACATTCATACGCGCAACTACAGGGATTGCGCACTTACCCAACCCTTCCAGATACTTACTGGGAGATTGACTACGATGACCCAGACCGACAAGATGTTTGGAATACGAGTGTTGATGAAGCAATTGCCTACAATCTAGAAGTTATTGCAGGCCTAACATTAGCAGATTTCTCTCCAAGAATGCATGAGCGAATGGCTGACGGAACAGTTGTTGAACAATCAACAGTAAGCGCAACTTGCGAAGAATTTTCTGCAGCAGCAGATTCGGTAGGTCGTGGATTTACAACTATAATGACCATTGAATTGTTTGGTGACATGGTTGAATACGAACTAGACCATGTCTCTTCATCATGGGTTGAAGTATACGCTAGCGAAGATATGTTGATTCTTTCAGAACCAGCCAACGATTGGTGGTGGTATTGGCGAAATGATGACTTTGAAGAGGCAACCAACATACATGCTTTCGACATCTCAGATGGCGGATTGACCACCTATATCGGTTCAGGTCGAGTGACAGGTACTGTCAACGACCAGTTTTCACTTTCTGAATACAACGGCACCATCCGTGTTGCTACAACACAGGATGTTTGGGGGCGCTGGTGGTTAGATGGCGAAGATTGGACCGGTCCAACTAACGATGTCTATGTTCTTGCGCCAGATGAGAACGGCGGCGATGAATTAATGCAAATTGGTCACGTTGGTGACATTGCTGAAGGCGAGACCATCTGGTCTTGCCGTTTCATCGGTGAGAAGGGATACCTTGTCACATTCAGAAACATGGACCCACTATGGACAATTGACCTTTCAGACCCAACCGATCCAAGAGTGATTGGTGAGTTAGAGGTTCCAGGTGTGTCAACTTACATTCACCCACTAAGTGAAGACCATCTATTGACAATCGGTATTGCTGGCGGCGAAGATGGATTGGGATTGGATTGGGGTAACACCCAGATTTCACTGTTTGATGTCTCAAACTTCTCTGACCCAACATTGGCGTCAGCTCTGCAACTTGCACCTATTGACCGCAACAGTGAGGATTGGCGGGACTGGTCATGGTCGTACAGTGAGGCTACCTATGAGCACAAGGCGTTCACCTACTGGGCACCTGCTGAACTGTTAGCAATCCCACTTTCAACATCCCGCTACACCTACGATGAAGTTGTGATTGATGGGCAAAAATACTCCCGCAGTGGTTACGAATATGTCTCTCAGTTAGTGCTTGTCAAGGTTGATGCTGAGAATAACACACTAGTCAAGTATGGTACAATCGACCACTCAGGTTTCTATAATGATGAGAATGGCCTACGTGAATCCTACTACTACGGTAGTCCAAATGTTAGGCGCTCAATTTTCATGGGCGATTACGTCTATGCATTCTCTGCAGAAGGCGTGACTGTGACTAATTATACGACAATGAATCTTTCAGACTCAGTGTCGCTTCCTGATAGAATTGATGCCCCAAGTTATTGGGGTTGGGAAGAAGATGTCGTACGTTCTGATGAGGTCCGTGAAGATGGAGAGGGCTCAAGCAGTGAAAGCGGAGAAGCATCATCAGACCCAGATAGATCCTGAAATCAGAATTTGAGAGCAGTTCCGGCTTCGCCGGATTCACAGAAAGGCTCGCCGCGCAGCGAGCCGCCAATCCCTCGTCCATGAACAGGAATTCCACCCACAACAGTTAGTTGTGGGAATCCAGTCAATTCCATGCCAGCAAGTGGTGTCCAGCCGACATTAGTCCAAGTATCTGCATCTTGGATGGTGTGAGAGTTTTCTAAGTCAACAAGCACCAAGTCTCCATCAAATCCTTCTTCAAGACGACCCTTGTTCTTCATGCCATAAACTCGGGCAGGCCCTTCACACATCCAGCGTGCGACGTCAGAGACAGAGCACTTCCCATCCAGTGCGTGTGTGAGCATGAGGGGGAGAGAAGTTTCCACTCCAGGCATTCCAGAGTGGGCGGCAGGGAACCCTAGTGCCTTGTTTTCCAAAGTGTGAGGGGCGTGGTCGGTTGCAATGCAGTCAATCGTTCCATCCTTGAGACGGCGCCATAACGTGTCACGGTCTTGAGCATAGCGAATTGGTGGGTTCATTTTCAGACGGGTGCCCACGCGCGTCACATCCTCTTCGTCAAAAGTGAGGTGCTGCGGACATACTTCCGTAGTCACTAAATCACCCTTGTTTTGGGCTAACCAATCCGCTTCTACACCTGTTGTAAGGTGAAGAACATGCAATTTGTGGTTGAATTCTTTTGCTAGAGCCGTTGCTCGCTTAGTTGCTATCAGAGCGCATTCGTAGTCACGCCATTCAGCGTGAGCGGCGATATCAGTGCGGTCTTGGAACTCTGGCCATCTAGCATTGAGTCTGTCTTCATCCTCTGCGTGGACAGCGATGATTCCACCTGTGTTAGCAAAGATGTTCTCAAGATGTTCTTGTTGGTGAACTAGAAGGTCGCCAGTTGATGAGCCCATGAATACCTTGATTCCACAGATTCCATCAGTTGGTGAAGGTGCTTCTGCAGTTCCTACAGCCTCTTGCAAGTCTGCAACGTTAGTTGGTGTAGCACCGATGAAAAATCCGTAGTTTGTGACTGCTGTTGCTGCAGCTGAGTCTATTTTTGCCTGCATTGCGGCTAAACTGGTAGTGGCAGGTTTGTTGTTTGGCATATCTAAGAATGATGTCACACCACCTGCTGCGGCTGCTCTAGAGCCTGAACCGATGGTTTCTTTCTCAGGGTTGCCAGGCTCTCTGAAATGGACTTGAGGGTCAATTGCCCCAGCCATCAGGTGTAGACCCTCAGCCTCAACAAGCATCTCATCTCCATTAGGGACTAGACCTCCTCCAATAGCGATTGATTCTATCTTGCCTGCGACTACTCGCAAATCACCAGCAACGATGCGGTCCGAGAGCACCATTTCAGCGTCACGTATCAACATTGAACCGCCACTCATCTGCTCCCTCGCCCCTTCAACGGGGAGAGCAGCCATTGATGATTCCGCCGGTTTCCCTTATCTTGATACACAGATACATAAATTAACACATAATACAAATTATCAGCGATAGTGGTATTATGAGAAAAAGAGACATCATTTTTGCTGGCGCAGGAACAGGTGCTTTATTGGCGATATTCATTATCGTCGTATTCGTCCTTGGTGAGATTGATCCAGGTTCTTTTGCAGGACTCTGCGGTGGTTTTTTTGCATTGGCTGCCCTTTCCGCAGTAACTGTTAATCAAATATCGATACGATTAGGAGGTCCTGAATTGAACCTAAAGATACTGATTCCCATAGCTTTTATCACATCTATAATCCCCCTATTTGGCCCTCTATTTGGATTACCAAACAACGAACCAATCACATTAGCCACAGTGGTTGCCATAGGAGCTGTTGGAGGTGCCTTCTGGAGCCTACCTTACGTGCTTTGGGTTCACTTCAAAAAAACAGATTCTAACAATACAACAACACCGGCAGCAGCGACAACTACAGAGGTAAAAACTATCATAATCAAAGATTCAGTAGTAATGGGTGATGTCAGTAATGAAGATGAATAATTGGTAGCGCCTGGTAGATTTGAACTACCGGTCTCCGGGTTATGAGCCCGACGAGATGACCTGACTACTCCAAAGCGCTGACCCATCGGGAACGCCACCCCTATTTCAATTCAATTCAATGTGGGCGAAGTCATCGTAGTCAATACCAATCAGCAAACGCTCAATCCACTGGGTGATTGTCCGTCGATTCTGTTTGAGTGAATCGATTGACAGTCACATTCACCAACAAATCACCCAACGCGTAGACAACACCGCATAGAAGTGGTGGATTCAATGCGGTCAGTGGTGTCCAACCCACATCTGGATACCAAGTCCAGTTTCCCAAATGTGTGCCCCATAATTCCATTGCGAGCGCCAACCATGCCATCGTGGCATACAGACGCCGTTCAGGTCTCCAACGCATGAAAGAAAGCAAAGCGACGAGCAAGAACAAACCAGATGTGTCAACACCTTTGTAGGCGAAATACAATGACAATGGGATAAATGGAAGAATGGTAAACCACGACCATTTTTCAGGTAAGTGACGAGAAAGTCGTCGTCCCAAATCAAACAGGAACCAATGCCCCACCGGCACGAATAGTGGCATCATTCCCTCACGGTATTCATACAAATGCCAAACTTCGCTGAAGAACAGTTCCATTGGTGTTGCAAATGCCAAAACGGTAAGCATCTCAATACGCTCTAACCGTTCACCCCGTGCATAGATTGTCGCGAAGAGACTCCAGCAAAAAATGTCGACAAAATATTCGCCTTTTATGGCCCAATCAGCACCATTCTGATCCACCCACAAACCGATGCTAATAGTGAGGATGTAGACAACCTCTCGGCGCATGTTATGGCCATGTGGTTCACGCTATCAAGGCACCCGATTACATCAATAGGTGTGCGAAGTAATTGTTTGTGGGTTTCGCCGTTGCCTTTTTCTTAGATGAGCCCTCCCGTAGTTGTTATGACACGCTTGATTAGTGCGGGTTTAGGTAGCCGAGTATTGCCTAGCATAGCCTTGATGCTTCTTCTACTACTCTCTCCAATGGCTGGCTGTTTGGGTGGCGATGATGAGACAAAACCAAGCAAGGTTCACGTGGTTTGGGGTGCAGATGCAACCTCTGGCACCATTCTTCACATCATGGCACCGAATTCTCAAAATCAGACACAATCGTTAGATGAGGCAGGATTTACCTTTGATTTCAATGAGACTTACAGCGAAGAGGGAGATATATCCACATTTTGGGTTGACCCTGGCAACGGAGACGCAGTAGTTGAGGTCAATGCTGCTGATATGTCAACAGTCACAGTATCCTATGATACACATGGGATTTACCGAGCGACTCTTGGGGCGAACGATTCTGATGGCAATACAGGAGAAGTAGAGGTTCTATTGCGGGTTGAGTATGAATTACATTACGATAATACTCAAAGTACAGACAATCCATACCCTGTTTGGTTTGATACCTCACCCGGTTCTTCAGAGGCTTCACCAAGGCGTGTTGATTTGATTAGCAATGCGACCAATTCTCCTGCCTTTATCATTGGAGGAGGTCCATCAACAGTCACTTGGTCTGTACGAAACCCTGCTGATACAGAGGAAGATGCCTCAACCAAGGAAATTGCTGACGGTGGCCAAGACCAGTATGGCTGGGGCACAAACGACCCACTTGCAGGCGGTTGGAGAATGGATATTGATGTTGAAGGCGACCAAATCGAGACTGAAACATTCCTAACTATTGAGTATGAGCCGTTAGAGACACCATTGCCTGAACCGCCTGTTGCAGAATAGGTTGGTTGTCAAGGTTGATATTGGGTGACATCTCCGTTGAATCGTGGATGAGAAGACCTTGGAAGCAATTCCTGGTGACCGCGAATTTATTGCCATAGGTGTTGGTGACAAACCAGAGAAAGCGCCACACCTGCTGATAATGGAAGAGCCATATTGGGTGTATACTGGCAGTGGAGTCTTTCTCATTCTTGCTGGGATCTTGAAAGGATATTTGGCAATTGATATCTCAAGCAGTAATCCACTTCCTGACATAGTTAGTATAATCGTCGCGCTAATTTTGATAGTATGTGGCGGATTGATTCTTCGCAGAATTCAAGGAGCTGGTTGGGTGGTATTTGCAGTAATGTTTGTGAACATAGTAATTGCAGGAGTAATAACTGACGAAACCGCTGACGGTATTGGCTGGGTATTATGGCATCATGTAGTGGCCACATTCCAATTCTTTACGTGTGGGATGGTGGGGATTATTCCTCCAACAATGGGATTAAAGAAGGCATGAGAGGAAAATATTAGTTTCAGATTCAGTTTTTTGTGAATGAAAACTGAAAGTGAATTTTGATTGTTTTTTGGAAAAAATAAGCATTTTTCATTGCGAATCACTTTCAACCGGGTCAACCCCCTCTATAGTTGATTGATATACCCCCGCTGGTCGTAGTGAGGTTTAGTGAGTGATGAGAAACATGGTAGCAAAGAAAGAATCAGATGATGAGAAAGAGTTGAAGGAGGTCGACGAATCCCTAGAGGAGGAGGAGACCACAGTTTTGGTAGAGGTACCCGAAGAAGAACCGACTTTAGATGACCTCCCAGGCGTAGGGCCTGCAACCGCGGAGAAGTTGAGAGAAGCTGGGTTTGATGACCTGCTAGGTATTGCGGTAATGTCTCCAAGTGCATTGGCAGACGCAGCCGAACTTGGTGAGGCTGTGTCAGCGAAAATCATTAATGGCGCAAAGAAATTGGCTAATATTGGCGGATTTATCAGTGGTGGTGCTTTACTTGAGAAGCGCAGTGAAGTCCTCAAAGTGACTACAGGCAGTGTTGCTCTCGATGAGTTATTTGGCGGTGGTTTTGAAACACAAGCAATTTGCGAAGTATACGGTGAATTTGGTTCAGGAAAGACACAAATTGGTCACCAGTTGGCTGTAAATACAATCATGCCAGTATCCGAAGGCGGTTTAGATGGTGAAGTATTCTATATTGATACTGAAGATACTTTCAGGCCTGAGCGAATTTCACAGATGGCACGAGGTAATGGATTGGATCCAGATGCGGTTCTTGAGAGAATTCATGTTGCAAGAGCATACAATTCAGCACATCAAATGTTGTTGGTGGATGAAATCAAGCGTATGTCAAAGAATATTGAAGTGAAAATGGTCATTGTTGACTCTTTGACTAGCCATTTCCGTGCTGAGTATCTTGGGCGGGGTAAACTTGCAGAGCGTCAACAGAAGTTGAATAAACATTTGAAAGAACTCAAACAATTAGCTGATGTAAACAATGCTCTTGTATTGGTTACTAACCAGGTTCATTCGAAACCAGACGCAATGTGGGGTGACCCAACAAAGCCAATCGGCGGACACATCGTTGGTCACGCAAGCACATTCCGTCTCTACCTACGAAAGTCAAAGGCTGGACGAAGAATTGGTCGCTTAGTCGATTCTCCAAACCTTCCAGAAGGCGAGGCAATCTTCCACGTTACTGAAGATGGAATCCGAGATTAATCGGATATGCAATGTTATTGATGTTGATACATCAGTATGATTGAGGCCCATTGGGTAACTTTGAATCAGAACGGCGCCATTTTTGGCATTTCCAAGTTGCAAGAGACTCATCTCTTGCAGAGACCATCTCTTCAAGAGATGGGTGTTCAGGATTCACTTTGCGCGAATAGCAAGGTAAGCAGTATCGTTCTTTATGTAAGTCAAGGAAATGACCAGTAGCATTTGCAGTTCCACAAGTAGTGCAAGTTCGGTATCCATGAAAGCGTGCCATGTATTTGTGGGCCAGAGACATCGCTCTATGAACCCTTCAGTCAAGATCAGTTATTGACAATCTCATCATTAGTTGCTGTTCAAGGGAATATTCATTCTGATTAGGCTGATTTGTAAGTTCTAATCTTTCAATAGTTAATTTGCTTGCAGTTGGTCTTTCTGGTACCAAATCACACTCTAACCAACTCATTAATTGGTACAAATCATCGTCATAATTTCCGCTAGGGCCAATTATTGAAATTTGATCATCATCCATTGATTCATTCCATTCTGGCAGCCTGACCAACCATGCTTTTTCATCACCCGCTCTTACACCAGTTCTATGGAACGCTACACTCATTTGATGGGTTCCAGCCAATAATCTCATGAATTCACCATCTATTGAATTGCTAATCATTGTGCTTGAGTTTACTCTTTCCCGAAGTGCTAACCAAGCTGCCCAGAGATGGCGTTCTGAAACAGGAGTTGCATGGCCAAGCAATAGCCACCTCTCATCAGGTCGTTTTTGCAGAAGCATTGCAGCAATGACTCTTGGGTCAGAAATAGGTTCCTGAAATTTTACGGACCAAGCCGTAAACCAAGGTGGTTGAGCCTCCTCCATCAGTTGGGCGCTACCTCTCGCCCTCATATTATCTGTGGCGATTAATTCCTCTGACTTTTTTCGCTTTCTCAATGATTCCATCAACTAATTGCAGACTCCATCCTCTATTATCTGCGAGTGTCTGTCTATCTTTATCTGTCAATTCTAGGACATCATCAACTGTACGGAGGCCTAATTTTGCAAAACGACGAGCCCTTACTCTGCCAACTCCATTGATTGAAACTAATTCAAGTAAATCGGGCTTACATCCATTGATAATTCGTAGTCGTAATTCATCTATTAATTTGATTAATTTTTTGCGTGCCTGTTCAAAGTGCTCCTCATTTCCCTGTTCGTACCTTACAATTTCACGGCTTGCATAAAGTAACCATTCTGCTAATTCAATTCTCAGGCGTAAGTCGCCAGGGGCGACACCATACTTTCGTTCAATATCGCGATTGCTATCTTCATCAATCCACGCTTCTAGTGAAGCAGCACATTTGACATGGACAAGCGGGTCAAGGTCTAATTTAGATATTCGAAGTAGTTCATTTGAGACTAATTCATGTGATTCGCCAGCCAACATTCTAGATTGTAAAAGTCCTGTTTCAGCCACTCTAGGCCATAAAACCATGAAGTCTGGGACTGTTGAAATTAGATGCAATAAACTGTATGGTGAAAGAGTTAATTCATCATCAAGCCCAGCAATTATTTCTGTGGCTTTTTGTAATCCAGTTTGCAATACATGGCCTGAAAGTGGGTCTAGATAGAGCCGTGATATTTGTGTACCAAAAGGTGTGGCTTGATATGTCATAGCATCATCTTCAGGCTGTGGTGGTTCAAAGTGAGTGCTTCGTACAATATCGGTTGCCGATTGGAATCCCATTACTGCTGGCCCCTTACGTTTCGGGTGTTTTTCTTCTGTAGATGATTCAACACTAATTCCAGTAGTTGCAAAAGCAACGCTCGCCCAAGGAGGGAGTGTATCATCCCAATCTTCATTCAGATTTTCTTGATTGTTTTGCTTGCTACTCTTCTCATTAATTTCTAAATGAGTTTTTTCGATTTCCGCCGCAAGTTTATCGTCAACACCCATCCTTTGAACCATGTCATGATTGCATAGCCAATCGACAATGCCGTCAATATTGTCGGCTAGTTTTTCAGGAGGTAGGTCGGTTGCAAGGAATGTTTTGGAAAAGAATTCGCCTAGGGAATAACGGTTAGTTTGCCCTCCTGTGGCAATAGCGGCTAGGACATGCATTCTCATCGGAGTTTCCATATGCAGTTTCGAGACAATATCTTCTGGGTCGGATTCAAAGTAATATTGAGCAAGGTCATCAGCCTCTAGAGTGTTTTTGCATTTTATCCATGCTTCTCCAAAATTATCGTATCGAGGTCTTCCCGCTCGCCCCATCATTTGGTGTACTTCCATTCGGGAGAGAAGATTACTGCCACTTCCATCCCAGCGACGAAGGTCGCGAATGAGAACTCTGCGGGCTGGAAGATTAACTCCAGCAGCAAGAGTTGGAGTAGCACTTAAGCAGAATAATTCGCCCTTTTTGAAGGCGGATTCAATCAATTTTCTTTGTTTTGAAGTCAAACCGGCATGATGGAATGCAACTCCACCAAGCAGACATTCTGCTAGAATATCACCGGTTTGTGAACCTTCACTAGACTTAGATTTTTCAGAAAGTTTAGCCCATATTTTTAGTGACTTCTCATCTTCATTTTTTTCCGCTTTCTTTCTCATTCGCTTTGCTAAATCTTTGGCAACAGCCTGAGCGGATTTCCTTGTACTAACAAAACATAGTAATTGACCACCTTCATCTATCGTATCGGTTAATACGGCCCAAACTTGATTCGATTTTGGCCCATCTAAATTCTTTGGTGGAGGTAGAATTGGCTCAGATGCATCAGGGCTAATTTCTTTTCTAACTTCTACATGAAGATCTGCTAGAGTTGCATAGCGCAGGGGTACTGGTCGCCATTCGGAAATTACAAGTTTGGCATCTAACCAACCAGCAACAGCCACTGCATTACCTACGGTGGCTGAAAGAGCTACAATTTGCGCATCTGGTTTTTCGTGGATGATTCGTGCAAGATTTATCTCGAGAGTTGGCCCACGGCTTGTTTCATTGACCAAATGAATTTCATCAGCAATCACAATGCTCACTTTGTCAAGAAAACCACTTCTATTCCGTAGTAATGAGTCAAATTTTTCAGAAGTGCAAACAACAATATCAGCATCATTTATGTTTCTATTTTCACCACCCCTGTCGCCAATTCCAATTCCTACTTTTAGCCCAAGAAGTGCTGCTAATTCTTCCATTTCACTTACTTTTTCGCTAGCAAGCGCTTTCAAAGGAACGATGTAAATAGCGCGACTTCCTGGTTCAGTGACAACGATTTTTTGGAATATTGCCAACTGCGCCACTAATGTTTTGCCGCTAGCAGTTGGTGCGGCTAAAAGCAAATTATCACCAGCCAGTGCGTATGGCAATGCTTCAATTTGTGGCGGATGAAATTTCTCAATCTCCCATACATTTGCGAGGAAATCAACCATTGTTTTTGGTAGCCCGAAATGCGAAGGTGAACCACTCGTTTCCTTCGCCATGCAACACAGTCCGCGAACCAAGGCACAAGAGGATAGCGGTCCGAAAAGCAGTTCTCAATAGTGAGAAAGTCCTCAGTACCCAATATATCCCCTTCTTCGCGAGATACTTTCAAGGGCTATTGTCTATCGTGTCAGAATGATGACAGAGGGTGAGCCGACAGAAGATGACCTCGCTGATGGCAAAGATGTCAATGATTGGCTAGAGATGTTTTGGGGCTCTCTCCTCATTGTTATTGGCTTGAATCAATTGATGCATCCGGGTTCATTATTTTCAGAAGTAACCATGCAATGGCTTGCTTCGGGAGTTATTGCTTTGGGTTTTGCTTGGGTTGGTCACGGTTTGAAAGATATGGCAGTGAAGGAAGTTCAGGCATCACTCGGTCAAACAACTTCTTCTAGCAAAAGAATCGTGGATTATGGACTTATCCGTGATGTATTACTACATCCTGATCAGTATGGCAAATTCCTTCTTGAAGCGTATCATCGAGCGTACGAAGATGGTGTACTAACACAAGATGAGCATGACGAATTAACTGCACTCACAACTGCTTTGGAGATACCTCCACGACAGGCAGCAAGAATTGCAACTAGGGCTGCTATCAATGCGGCAGTTGATGATGGCAAGGTTACTGCTGCTGAAATGGCACTTATTGAAGGCGCAATGCAATCGGCAAACTTGACTGATGAAGATTGCAATAAGATACGCCTTGCATTAGAAGATGGCATTATTGATGATGATGAGAAGAAAATGCTAGATGAAATACTCGGTAAAGTATGAGAGCACCGTCAAAGGTATTCACTAGCTAACTTTTCTGCTGCTTTGATGCGGTAGTATTCAATTCCCCCTGCAAAGAGAATTAGCCCAATACCAGCGGTTAACCAAATATGTTCGTCGTTGACTAAACCACCAGCAACAGATACATCCACGGTTTGAGGTATGCTATGAGCGTTGAATAGTTCACTAGAGCGCCAACTTACTTCCATGCCATCAACGCCACAATCACAGTATGAAATAGTCAATAATTCAGGGAATAGTTTGTCTTGAATGGTGGACCATTCAGAAGGTGATATTGATTCTGGTCGGGTTGACCAGATTGGCTCAGTTGCGGAACCAGCAGGCTCGGCGGCTTTCATTTTCCAATTGATATGGATTAATTCCCCCTCTGGTTTTTCATCAACAACCAATAATGCTTCTAGCATCAACAAATCAAGAGTTAGGGAGCGTCCTGCTTGCAGAATAAAACGAATTTCATCATCGGCCCCCATTGGATGGTCTCCAACCCAGCCAAATACGTGACTATCTAATCGAATGCTCTCCATCTCTTCAGTGTGGACTTGCCAACGTCCATCACCAGTGGGATGTGAACCTGTTATGTGCATTCTCAAAGATAGCGTTTCTTCTGGTGCAATGCCAAAGAAACCACTTGCGGTAGCCGCGGCCGCTTCTGAGCGGCCCGCATCATCAATTGCTCCCATTCTGACATTAAGCGCCTCATCAAGCGTCAGTTCGCCAGTTCGTGGCGCTTCTCCAGTTAATCCCCATACGGGCGATGCGATGCCACCAATTATCAGAATCAGCATCGCCACAGGAAGAATATAGCGCTTTGACCAAGGGTTGTTGCTCGGTAGCGCGAATCCAAGGAAACAGGCAGCAGTTGCAATTATTCC
Organism: Methanobacteriota archaeon; assembly: GCA_018650285.1. Lineage (GTDB taxonomy): Archaea > Thermoplasmatota > Poseidoniia > Poseidoniales > Thalassarchaeaceae > MGIIb-Q1. Next base: position 52,559 of record JABIGF010000014.1, on the reverse strand, counting down.
AACAAGAAGGGTAATGCCATGGGAGCCAATCACTTTGGATACATCATCTGAGTCACCAACGTATGCTTCTCCAGCGAGCCAGTTTGCGTCGCCAGAAAATTGCGTAGGGGATGCACTCCCCAATCCTTCATGAGAGAGTCTTGCGAACCAAGAGTATTCTTGAAAATGGTTATTTTTTCCCGACCAACAAGCGAGGTAACTACCATCTGGCGGGTCTTCATAATAGATTTCAGTAATCTGTGTGCCTGCCTCGTAAGTGGTCTTAACGGCAGGGTTTTTTGGTGTTTTACCACCCTCTCTAATCAACTCAGGCGGGGTGTGAGGTTGCTCTATTTCTAGAGGGACAGAGGTCCAATGTACTATGATTGTCATACCGCGTAGGTGATCTGGAAGTTGGAATCTAAAGCAGTCTTGGTCAGCATCAAGCAGTGCTCCGTGTGAAAGCGTTTCAACATCTGAGACTTGCACCGGATTTCCAGCACTGCTTGGCTCGTCGACATTTGCTACGGCAATGTTCGTACTCCATTCAATTGGAATAATAATCCTTGAATCTCCTCTAAGATGAAGCTCCCAAGTTACGGGTTCTCTAATCTCAAATGAGATAGAAAGTCCAACACCATCATTTGGCCTAACTAATCGTCCTTGTGAGAGGTCAAGTTCAGCATTTTCAAGTCGATAATCACCAACTTTTGGCGAGGTAGGACTGCCCCCTTCTAGTGTCCAACTGTTTGTGCTTGGGCCAGCCCAAAATTCAACGACAATGTCAGGCGATGAAATTCCAGCAGTATCCTCTTGAATTCGAAGGTCAATTACTAGTTCATCGACCATCGTAGGTAACAAGGCAAGATGAGATTGTTCAGGATTCATAATGAATTCAATTTTTACTATCTTTGGCGATAGTGGAGATGCAGAACTCTCTTGACGAGACATCATTTCAACTCCCACTTCGGAATTGTCTAGCAAACAACTCGATTCAGAGAGGCAAGCGAGGTTGAGAGTTGTCGTAGTTCTCGATAATTCTGCTGATGTTGTTGTTGGCATTAATCCAAGCATCAGCAGTAAAACTATGCATGCGGCTATGCCGAATCTTCTTGTCAAGTCTTTATCGCCTTGAATCAAGATAGATTGCCCCCATCATTTTCTAGGGGAGACTTCGTAGTAATGAATTGTATTCTAATTTGTTTGATAGTGTGAACAATTCAATTGGTTGATATCGCACAGTCAACCAATTTCACCTTACATTTGCGGCAGAGGTATCTCCCGCCAGATTTGATTGAGCGCTCAGTTTTCCAACTACATTTTGGACAAGTCCAAGCAAACTTTGCATTTCTTTGTCGCAAGTATCTAGTAAAATTAATACCCATTTGTTTTGCATCTTTATCTGGCCATTGAGCTTCTAAGTTCCGAAATATTTGATCGTGGCCACCATGTCCTAGTGCGTGTAAAAACTCATGAAACATCAAAAACTCGGCATATCTTAACCATTCATCATTCAAAGATTCAGGATGCAAAGCAACCTCTTTGACATGAAGTGGAGAGAGGTCTTGACGCCATTTGTCAACGCCCTTTTTGAAGCGGCATGCGCCGTGTAATCTAGTTGCATTTTTTCGTATTAGTGCTAAAGGTATTTCTGCAAGTGGTTGCAAATTCTTTCCTGAAAGTGCGTCCATTCGAGACATGATTCCAAGAACTCGGTAGCGCAAAAATTCCAAAGAAGCACTACTCATTATTTCACCTATCAACTCCAACGGTGATATGCTGGGTGGCCCTCTTTTACAGCCACGAACAAACCCTTTCCTTTGGCGCAAAGTTTGCCTTCTGCGTGCATCTCCATTTCCACATTTGCTCTATCACCATCTAATTCGGTAACTCTTGCAGTGACGTGCAGTGGCACATTTGCAGGGGTTGGTCTTCTGAGTTGTACAGAGTAAGATGCGGTGACAGTACAGGGCGGCTCACTTTCTTGACGAGCATCCATTATTGCTATTGCCGCAGCCCAATTTCCATGGCAATCAAGAAGAGTTCCGATGATGCCTCCATTGACCATTCCAGGGAATGCTTGATGTTCATCAGATGTAGTGAACCAGAGTTCTAAACCATCTTCTGTTCGTGTTGAATTGATTTTCAATCCTTTTTCGTTGGCAGGTCCACAGCCAAAACAGATTGAAGATGGCGCAAACTGTCTTTGTACCCCCTCGTCCTCATCGGTCATATCTATGTCGTGTAACTGACAAACCATCTCTTTTGCCCTTGTTAAGGGGTGCAAATCTTTGATTTTGTAGAGAATAATAGCGGCGCCTTTTTGTTTAACCTACGCCCGCATTGGATTAATGGAGTCTCTACGACTTGGATGAGTGTATTTGATGCCATCAAAAACTGACTCTGATTCTACCTCTTCCTCTAAAGAGGAAGGCGTTGCCCAAAAAACAAAAAAAGCGTCTACTCAAAAGGCGCAAAAGAAGTCTGGTAAAGTGACAAATTTATCGGCAAAAGCTGATACAAAGAAACCCAAAACAAAGAAGAAATCTACGGCGAAAAAGACAACCTCTCCGTCTAAGAAATCGCCACCGAAATCAAAGTCGAAGAAGGGCAAAAAAAGCAAATCAAAGACTGTTGATAGTAGTAAAACAGCATTGAAGGTGAGCAACCAGATTCCTAAGGAAAGACGGGCGACAATCAAAAAATCGCTTTCAAAGGCGAAAACGGGAAAGCGTTTGGATTGGGACCGTGCAAAAGGCGCAAAACAACACAGAATTGAGAATAAACGGATTAAGCCGAATACAATCCGTAGAATTTCAATGCCACTATTGGATGTCACACTGGGTGAATCATGGGATACTCCAATCACTGTGATTCATGGAGCAAGGCCTGGGCCAGTTGTAACAGTTACAGGGGCGATCCATGGTGATGAATTAGTTGGCCCATTAGCTTGCAGTATGCTTTGCCAAGAATCAATGACAGGTTCTGGCAGAGCACTTGACCCAAATGCAATGGCGGGCACAGTTAGAATTGTACCAATTCTCAATCCGCCAGGATACCGCGGTCACAGTAGATACTTCCCTGACGGTCGTGATTTAAATCGTCAATTCCCAGGTTCTCCTGATGGTAACACGACTAGTAGAGTAGCAGATAAAATATGGGAAAATCTCATTATTTCATCGGATTATCTAATTGATTTGCATTCTGCAGCAAAAGGAAGGACAAATCTTCCACAGGTGAGGGCAAATCTTGCTCACTCTGGGAGCAATAGAATTGCTCGTGCGTTTGGTGTAGAGGTTGTACTTGATTCAAAGGGGCCGCGTGGGACATTACGCAGAAACGCTACAGATGAAGGCATTGGTGCGTTAACTTACGAAGGTGGTGGAGCTACTTTGACAGATCATGAAGCGGTAAAAGTCGCGGTTTATGGTGTGCTGAATGTATTGCGCTCGTTGAAGGTGATTCCAGGATATCCTTCACGTCCACGTTTCCGATTACTTGCTTCTGGTTCAACATGGGTTCGGGCAGAAGAAGGAGGGCTTGTAGATATGTTTGTACAATCAGGTTCGTTCATTGAGAAAGACGATATTATCGGCCGTATTGTTGACCCACATAAACCGGGCCGAAGTGCAGATATTTTATCCCCTGAAAGAGGGTTGTTGATTTGTTCTGCAACAAACCCATTTGTCACAGCCGGCACTCCTGTTGGCCATTTATTGCCAATTTCACGAGGTGTTAGACTAGTCAAGAGTCAACTCGATAGCCATAATCGTTTGATTGTAAGCGGTAGTGTAGAGGACCCACCTTGGCGTGAAGAGTTTGAAGTCGATGAGATTGCTATCGAGGGTGAATGGCAAGGCGGCGATGTAGATTCTGAATGGCAGCGAGATTGGGCTGATATTGGTGCCAATTTTGCCGCTGCAGCCGGTGAAGAAGAAGGTCAAGAAGAAGAAGATGAAGAGTGAAGTCACAATTGACGGCCACAATTATTGTTACTTATTTTGAAGCAATTTTCCGTGAGCCTTGAATACTTTGAAGGGTGACGAAGGTGCGGAGAGATATCATGGAAGAGCATGGCTGGGTTCCTGCCGATGAATCATTATTGCGTTCCAAGTTGGAATCTAAGGAAGCCGAAATAATCAATGATAGTTCGCTTGAGATACTGCGTAAAAAGTCCGACACATCAGGAATTAACGAGGATATTGCGAGAGCAAAGAGAGCCGCAAAGGGTGACCGCCGCCTTGATACAAGTAGCGGTGAGCAAGCGCATGCAAATCAGTTGACAGATCTTCTCACTTGGATAGTTACTGGATTAGGAGTTATTGTCTTGTTAGGTGGTCTTGCCGTTTCAGTCATATTTGGTGGCTCAATAATTTGGTAACAAATATTTGCATCATCTCAAAATTGATAGAAGTCAGGTTTAATCAATTTTGGCGGACTAACAGGTGGCTTTCTTCGCATAAATAATAGCACTAGAATAGAGAGAACAAGCAGTGCGGCAAGCCCAATCACAATTTCAGATTGAATCACAGGTCCGCCGCTAAGGGCTCCAGAACCTCCATCATTATCGCCTCCATTAGTGCCATCTTGTGAACCATCTCCGTTGCCATCGTTAGGGTCAACGATTGGTGGGTTCCAGACAAAGTAGGAGTAGGTAAAACTCCAGCTTAACACCTCATCCCCATCGATTATTTGTAGTAATATAGACCAATGTCCAATGGTTGTGTTGTGATGTGGGCAAATTTTGTTTTCTAGTATATTATAGCCAAACGGCTCACTACAATCAACATCTTCTACAGCGTATGTTTCAACTCCATCTAATTGGGTGGTTGCGCCATCATTGTCTGTAATTGTCCAAGTGATTGTACCGTTTGAAATTAAGTCATAAATTTCCCAATTAACATTGTAATTTTCAATATCTAAACTAAATGCCGAATTGTTGGTATTGAGAGAGATTTCACCACTTGTTGGATTGATGCCAAGGACTTGCGCATTGCCTTTAGGGTACAATACTAGATGTGCGGAGCGGTTGACATCGTTGTCTATTTCCCCATCACAGTCATCATCAATCCAATTCCAAGTTTCATTGACGTCAGGCGAGCGCGCAGAGTTGTTGTCATCGCAGTCATCGAACCAGCGGAATCCATCACCATCTTCATCTAAGTCTGGGGAGAGAGGGTCGGTATGGGTGATAAGTAACTCATCTCCATCAGTAATGCCATCACGGTCGGTATCATTGTGAAATGGATCTGTTCCTATCAGGTTGTATTCGTCCAAGTCAAATAGTCCGTCTCCATCACTATCTTGTCCATAGAAATCCTCGTCAATTGCATCGTCACAATCGTTGTCAAGCCCATCAAGTAACTCAACTTGTCCAGGATTCATTGAGAAATTTTCATCATCACAATCATCAAACCAATACCATCCATCTAAGTCCGAATCATTATCAAAAATTAGTGGATTGCTACCGTGATTTAACACCTCATCTCCATCTGAAAGTCCGTCTCCATCAGTATCCCAAAGGGTTCGATTTGTGCCGTAAATGTGATATTCTTGCCAATCTACGAGTTGGTCAACATCGCTATCGGTGGCGTTGAAACCCTCATCAATATAGAGGTCACAATCATCATCAATTCCGTTCAATGATTCATTGATATCGGGCCGAATTAATGGGTCACTATCGTTACAATCATTGAACCAATACCATCCATCAGAATCGGTGTCATTGTCATAGACAAGTGGATTTGAAAAGGCAGTATTGACTTCAAAACCGTCAGACATTCCATCCCCATCAGTATCACTGTTTAGCGGGTCAGTTCCGTTGACGAAAACTTCTACACCATCGAGCAAGCCATCACCATCGCTGTCTGGGTTAAGTGGGTCTGTAGAGTAGTTGAGTACTTCCAAACCGTCGTCTAGGAAATCATCGTCAGTATCGTTGTCGTATGGGTCTGTAGAGTAATTTGCAGTTTCGTCATCATCTAGAAGTCCGTCTAAATCACTATCGCGGTTAATTTCAACTCCATGGATAATGAGTTCCCAGTCGTATAGTGTTCCTGTTGTGCCACTACTTCTATCATCAAGACTTAATGTCCAATTTCCTACACTACTTTCATCCCAAAATTGTACTGATGAGAAAAGCCAATTATTGTAGTCGTTACCATTATCATTGTGTTGAGCTGCTAGAACAGATTCTGTTCCTGATGGTGAAATCAATTTGATTTCTAAATCGCCGCGGTTGTTGTGATCAATATCAACTATGACATCAACAGATTCTAGTTGCAGGTCCGTTGTCATTTGAAACGTTTCGGTGACAGGTGAACTTGGCCCATCAGGAATTGCTAAGTTGGCAGTTTGAACACCACTGGTGTCATTTGCTTCTGCTGCAACATTTGTCCAGTTGTTTGCCAAGTGGATTGCTGCCCCAGCATCAATCACACCAAAGCCATATTTTTGGCTGGTGTCATGGCCAGCACCGTTTACTTCCCATGACCAATCGCTGGCATCATTTACTCTAGCAGAGTTGACAAGAATGTGTTGTACATCTCTCCAAGTAATGTTTGGATTTGCTTCCAACATGAGGGCAATAACTCCTGAAACAAGAGGCGTTGCTGACGATGTGCCACCAAAGTTGTCATTGTAATCTCCATTGTTGTAGCCACCTGAACCTTCAATGTCAGTTGTAGTAATTCCCTCTCCATCTCCATCTGATGGAGCGGCGACTAGGATGTTTGCGCCAGGCTCAGAATACCACGAGTTATCGCCGTAATGAGTGGTTGCTGAAACGGCGATGGTGAAGCGGCTGTTGGCATAACCATCGTAATTTGAGTTGTCATCATTGTTGAGTCCATTTCCTGCAGCCCAAGTGATGATGTTGCCTAGGCCTGAACGACCTTGGTAAGCATCTGATTCAAATCCCGCTAGCATTAGTGGCCCAGGTGCTTCTAATGTGTGTCCATTGTCACTTGGCCCCCATGAATTTGAGTAGATATCAATAGATTGTTGAAGGTGTGTAATGGCATTCGCTTCTTTGGTATCTGAAAGGCCACAAGAGATTAGTTGTATTCCTGCAAGCCCTGCTTCAGGAGCAGCGCCTGAGACTCCAATGCTGTTGTTCCCTACTGCAGCGGCTACGCCAGCAGCAGAAGTGCCATGACCATCCCAATTTGATGGGGATGGGTCGCCATCGTTGCCACAGTAATCGTAGTCTAGAGTGCTTTCATAGTAGTCATCAAGGTCAGGATGATTCCAATCTAATCCATCATCAACGATTCCGATAACAGTGCCAAATCCAGTATAATTGTCCCAAACTGCTGTGATATTGACATCTTCACCAGTAGTTCCACTGGTTTGCCCAGTATTTTGCAGATGCCATTGGTCAGAAAACTTGGTATCATTAGGAATTAATTTTTTTGAAGCCTCCCACTTCACCAATGGATATGCGACTTCAATAACTCCGTCTGATTGTAAACTAGCAAACTTTGCGACCGCTTGTTCACCATCAACATCAACAATCCAAGTGTTAGGAAGATTTGGTGCGGCTTCTCCAAATGGTGTTGTACTTACCACGACCCATTGTTCAACTGAGGCTAATTCTTCATCAGAATACTGAGAGATATCACTGACTCGGGCAAAAGCAGCCCTTACCGCGGGAGAAAAACTACTGACGATAGAATCATCAGAAATTTCAGTTTCAGTAATCTTACTTGTTTCTAGCACATCAGCATTAGTTAGAGGTGCGAGAATGGATAGAACCATCATTACGGCAACCAACGCTCTCCTCATAGTGCAAAGCGCCACGAGGTCCCAATTAGCACTTCCCCCACAGGGATACAGAGATGCTTCACCAATTTATCAAATTGAATGTTAGTTGTTAAACGATTTAATAGCAGTGTGAACCTCACCGTCTTCCATTAATCGTCGTTGACTTTTTGCGACTTCAAATAGATGAGCAACTAGTTCATCACTAACTTCGTAATTGTTTTTCTCTAACCAATAAATGATATTTGAACGCCCAGACATATGGCCAATTCGAATTACTTGTTCAAGTCCAAAATCAGCAGCTGGTACACCAGAATATACGCGGTCAGCCAACCAGTGGTCGCCCTTTTTCATCGCCTTGATTACGGCTGATGCGTGAACACCAGTTCCAGTTTCAAACGCATCAGCGCCAAATACTGGATAATTACGTGGTAAAGCGACTTCAACATATTCATGCGCTTTTCGCATGTATTCATTGAGCAGAGTCAAATCATTGTTGATTACACCCATTAAACTGAGATTGACCAAGGTTTGGTCAAGTGGTGCATTACCAGCCCGTTCTCCAACCCCTAGAGCAGTACCGTGAATCACATCGGCACCTGCTTCAACAGCGGCTAAATTGTTGGCTACACCCAAACCACGGTCTTGGTGACCATGCCAGTTGACCTCAATGTCCCGTCGTTTCACTCCAGCATCTGGAATCACTTCATTTTGGATGAAAGTCAATAGTTGCTTTACTCCGTTTGGAGTCACGTGACCACAGGTATCGCAGACACAGATTCTATCGGCTCCCAATTCAATTGCTCGCGTGTAGACTTGTTTGATTTCATCAGGCTTTGAGCGGGTAGTATCTTCTGTCACAAACATCACTGGAATATCGTTGTCAACAGCAAAAGTTACGGCTTTTTCAGCGGTTGAAAGTATTCGTTCCATCGTCCAATTTTCAGCATATTGGCGAATAGGTGAAGTGCCAAGGAAGGCACTTGCTTGAATTTGCATTTCGTGTTTTGCTTGCAAATCAACGAGCGGTTCAATATCACCGACAACTGTTCTGACAGCACATCCGGGTCGGATTTGGAATCCATTTTCATTGATTTCAGATAGCATTGCATCAATGTGACCTACATGGAAAGGACCGGCGCCTGGTAGACCAAGATCCACTTTTTGCATTCCAAGTTTTTCCATGTAGTTGAGTAACTCAATTTTTTCCTCAATGGTGGGATTACGTGCGCTAGGACTTTGCAGTCCGTCACGCAATGTTTCATCATCAAACCAAACGCCGTGAGGGTGATTAGTTGCATCACGGTTGAAATCATAGTTCACTACATTCCAATCATAGACAAGGTCACTCTCCTTCATTTGAATCCCCCATTGTGGTTTGGGCGGCTACGCCCGCAGGTGCTGAGAGGTGCTCCTTGTGTAAAGACTCAACGACTCAGTCTGTTGACAAAGAAGCGGCATTCATGTTCGTTCCTTCAACTTTTTTTACACGAATATAGACTTCACGAAGGGCGACCATTGCAAGCATGATAATTCCTACATAGAAGTTTGCAACAGACATCACCATAGTCACAAATAGTAATGCTAGATATTTCATTGAAATCATGAATGAGTTGAATGCTGAGGGTATTTTCCCTTTCTCATCACGTGTTTCTCGAAGATCAATATTGAGCACAGATTGATTGTACCAAATCCCTAACAATAATGCCCAAGCAAAGTAGGTAGTGGATATTGCCCATCCAGTACTCCATACATCAGCGCGTGGAAAGCCCCACATTATTGGGTCAATGAACATCGCTGAGATGCCAATTAGGAGAGCAGTATAGACACGCATTTCTGCAATAGTGTGTTTGCCACCCTTTACATTTGGTAGCATTGGAACCTTTGCTTGTGAATATTCTTTGTCACGGAATAGTGCAAGAGCCCAGAAGTGAGGTGGTGTCCAAAGGAAGATGAGCATGAACATCAACCAAGGCAGCGCAGCGCCAAGGTCGAGTACTGCTCCAAAATCAAGCGGGCTTGCCATTGTTAGAGTATCATTTGCTGCAGCCCAACCAACAAGTGGAGGCGTTGACCCCGCAATTCCACCAATGACGATGTTTTGACTAGTTCTTCTTTTCAGCCATATCGTATAGATAATGACATAGAAAACGATGCTAAAAGCGGCCCAAAATGCAGCGACAGGGTTTGCTAATTCAATGAGCCAGATGGTGCCAATGATTGAGAGGAATATGCCGAATAATAGAGCAGTTCTTGGCGTTACGTTTCCAGCTGGGACGGGACGCTCAGCAGTGCGGCCCATATGTGGGTCAATGTCAGCATCATACCACATATTGATTGAATTTGCTCCACCAGCAGTTAGGAAGCCACCAACAAAGACAACAAAACTAGTCCAGATAGTAGCCATCAGGTCAAAACTTGCCCCTTGATGGTATTCAATCAAGTCGTGAATCAATACTGCTGATATCGCCGTTACTTGTAGAAGAATAATGACAACAGGCTTCATCAATGCGAATAGAGCACCAAGCATACTGCTGCTATCTATCTCAGGTGCCGCCTCGGCCATTAATCCACATCGGCACGCCGCTCATCTATCAACCATCGCACCTTGGAATCAATCACTATGATTACTTCAAGGGTTTTTTTGAAGAGTTCACTCATCATTATCATTGAGATGACAGAGTGTATATCCTAGCCCAAATAATAGAATTACATCACTTCCTAGAGAGAGGTGAACGAGTGATAGCCATTCAGGGAATTCACCACTTCCAGCAAGTATGACGTAGAGAGCACCAACGGCGATATTCAATAGGAAACCAATGGTTGCTAGCCCGAAAATAAGTTGTAGATATTTTGCAGAGCCATCTAATCTTTTCTTCAAGTCAAGATAACCCTTGACAAGCCAGATTGCTACTAGCAATACTGCAACGCGGTGAACCCATGCTGCTAGTACAGCCATGTTAGCCATAATATCGGGGATAACCTCCCCTTGACATAATGGCCAGCCTTGCCACCATCCTACAGAGCACCCTTGATTGTATATGCCACCTTCACCAGTAGCAATCCATACTCCAAGGAGTAGAACGGGAAGGGAACCCAAAGTAAAGATTCCAAAATTCTTTTTTTCCTCGCTAGAGTGTGTTTGTGATAGAATGGCCCAACTCGGTAATTCATCAACATCACGTAGCCAAATCAACCACCAATAAAGCAGCCATCCAGTATATGCAAGTGCGAAAATTAGGTGGAGTACTACTGACCATGAATCATTGTCAAACATTACTGTGATTGCCCCTAGCGCTCCTTGAGCGATTACCACAACAAGGGCGATTATTGCTGCTCTCCAGTTTTCATCTGAGAGTTTGTCACGTTTTTTATGGACCATGAAAAGGCCAGCAATGACCACTGCGCCTGAGCCAGTGGCGAGTAATCGGTGAAACCATTCTGTAAAGATTTCAAATGATGAGTAGCGATGATCCATTCCGCGTGAATCGTAATCTTCAGTTGATTCGTACCATGCTGCTTGGTCTGCTTCGCTAACATCGAATCCAAATGTGCCAAAACAGGTTGGCCAATCGGGGCACGATTCGCCGGCATCGTTGATTCTGACAAAACCGCCGGCGACAATAACTGAGAGTGCCATTAGGGCTAACAATAGTGGAATATGGTGGGTGCGCAACCACTTTTGCATGTGAGTCCGCTACGGTAGCCGCTATATCAACAAACGGCCGCGACCAATTCGGATGGCGAGCAATAGGGTGGTGATTTTGCTTGCCGCGCTTCTACTCTGCGCCTCATCTCTAATTCCTGTCGGCACATTGGCTACACCTGCATTAGCTGATAGTCATGAGGCTAATTTTACGGCTGGTGAAGTCGTAATGGTAATGACGATGCCAATTTCAAATGGAACTGGGAATTCGAGTGGCGCTACCCAAGCGCCTCATCTAGTTGAACTCTATACTGCGACATGGTGCAGTCCATGCCGCGTTGCTGAAGAAGAAGTCAATGAGTTGACAGGATGGTGGACGGCAGTTGAGACCCTATCTCTGCATTCATCAGTTGATAGCCCTGATGAGTTGGTAACAAATGCTAGTGCCGAATTATATCAGGATTATCGTCTTGGAGGATACCCTACAATAGTCGTTGATGGGCATTGGTTATTATTGGGGGATAAACAGGTGACTGACCTGCAATCACTGTTGACAAATTTGTCTGCAAATGACCTCCCGAAACCGGGTGGTGCTAACCTTGACTTTTCTTGGCAGATGACAGGAGAGAACATTACAATAAACTGGAATTTGACATCGATGATAGATGTACAAGTTGATTTCTTAATCAGCCAAGACGGGGTACTTTGGCCAGGCACAATTCAAACACTTGACCAAGTTGTGCGGGGTGGATTGACAAACATGACAGGAGATGATGTGGCGACCTTCTCTCTAAATCAAACAGAGTTAGACAACCTCACATTAACAGCGGTTGTTCGCATATCTGGTGCAGTGGAACTTGAATCGGGTTCTGAAATTCCATTGACAAGTGGTCTGCCGGATTCGTGGACCAATCCAGTGCAAGGTAGAACACTTTCACCTCAAGCAATTGCAATTTTCACAGCAATAATTGTCATACTTGCTCTTATTCCAATGCGTCATACACTTCCAATATTATGGCGCTCAAGTAATGTAAATACAATCTATTCAGAACAAAACGATAGCGAAGAGTAAATTTTTGCAATTACGAATGCCTTATGAGAGAGGGGCGCTCGCCCCCAACACACAGACATAGTCTGTAGGTGAATGAAATGGTAAAACCACGAAGACCACACACCCGTTTTGAGAAGGCTAGAATCATTGGATCCCGTGCTTTGCAAATCAGCATGGGCGCACCACTATATGCGACCGAAGAAGAGTTGCGAGTTAACTTCCGAGAGGAGTTAGTCTCACTTTATGGCGTTGAAGAAGCCAACATTCGTTTCGTTCTTGACCCACTCAAGATTGCTACTCTAGAATATGAGAAGCATCTCATCCCAATTGATGTTGACCCTCATCTAGATTGAGTATCATATTTTGTGGCCTATTTGGTTGCATATTATTGAAGCATTGCCTACCGATTTATTCAATGGGATGCTTCACGATATTATGGAATTTATTCTGCCTGAACAAGCATGGCTACGGCATTACCCCCGCCAAGGCAAATAGTGACAATTCCTTTGCTGCCACCAGTTCTTCGTAGTGCGCTGATTAGCGTCATGAGGCAACGAGTCCCAGTAGAACCAAGTGGGTGTCCAATAGATATTGCACCACCATGAGGGTTGAATTTTTCATCAGGGATTTGCAATTCTTTTGCAATTGTGCATGAGGCTGCTGCGAAGGCTTCATTGTGCTCAACAATATCAATGTCATCAATTGTCAAGTGGTTTCTCTCCATCAATGTTCTAGCAGCAGGAAGAGGAGCTGCCATGACATCTTCTGGTGCAAGTCCAGAAGTGGTTTGGTCAACAATTGTTGCAAGAATCTCCCAACCTTCACTCAATGCACGTTCGCGACTAGTGACTAGTACGGCAGAAGCACCGTCTGATAATTGACTCGCATTTCCTGCTGTAACTTGCCCATCAGTAGTAAAGACTGGTTTCAATTCACTTAGTCCTTGAATGTCTGTGGATGCACGAATTCCTTCGTCGCGTACAATGATGTGTGACTTACCATCTTTGTCAACCCCTTCAATAGGAAAAGCCTCCCACTCTAGCCAACCAGCCTCCCATGCTTGGTCTGCTAATTTGTGTGAGCGAACAGAAAAATTGTCGGCATCCTCTCTTGAAATCTCAAAATCATTTGCGACCTTTTCCCCAGTATTACCCATGTGTTCGTCATTGTAAACATCCCACAATCCATCGTGAATCATTACACTCTGCATCTCGCTATACTCATTGCGTCCGGTCTTTTGGCCGAAAAATGGGGCGTTAGTCATTGATTCCATTCCTCCAGCAACTACTACTTCGTATTCGCCGGCTCGAATTGCTGATGCGGCTATCATCACCGCTTTCAGACTTGAGCCGCATACTTTGTTGATTGTAGTACAGGGGGTGGAATGTGGTAGTCCAGCGCCAATTGCAACTTGGCGAGCAGGAGCCTGTCCAGCACCTGTTTGTAGCACCTGTCCGAAAATAACTTCGTCAACGATACCTGATGTAGCATCTATTCCGGCTCTATCTAGCAGTTCCGCGACTGCTAATGCGCCAAGATCAGTTGCAGCGTGATTTCGTAAACTACCACGATAGCGCCCAACTGGTGTGCGAGCAACTGCACAGATGACCGGCTCTGCCATTGAATAGCCGTGCCGGCATCCACCCTTTGAAGAATACCCCAAACCAATCAGAATGATTGAGTGCAAATATTTGTTTTTGTTTATGCAAAGCCGTAGAAATCAGGGTTCTTCAATTCAGGCAACCTCTCTTGCTTGATGAGCATTGTTCGAACTGCCCAAAGGTCACCAAAGACTCGGTATTTGAGTGTCGCTTCAAGATAGTCAACTCCTGAAGAGCCTCCTGAGCCAACTCGGCGTCCAATCATCCTCTCAACCATGCGTACGTGATGGGTGCGGAAGAGAACTAATGATTCCTCAAGTTCAACGAGTGTATCAATTAATATTCTTGGCCAAGTCAAGAGAGGTAGGTTGCGGTATGATTCGATGAACAATAGACCGGCACGAGGGCGTGAAATTTCACCATCAGGCATTAGGAAATCTATTGCGGCTTGGTGGGCAAAAGCGAATCTTTCTTCAACAGCAACCATGTTATTGACTCCATGTCCTGTCATTCTAGCAACAGTGTCATCACCCACTTTTTTGTGGGCTGCTAGATATTCATTGACAAATTGTTTTACCATGTCATCGTCGTTATCTGAGCCGGCAACAGAACCTTGAATTGGTGTTCGTGATAACCATGTGGCAAGAATTTCGCCTAAGGCTGGAATTGCTGATTCCGCTTCTAATTTCTTCAAAACTTCAGCATCAGGGCCACCACGTTCGGCCAATTTGCGGAAGTGGCCAAGAGGGTCCATTTCGCCAACACGTTGGCTTTGTTTTAGACCGAGTAGTAGTTCTAATTCTCGCATCTGGTATGATTCAAAACCAGAAGCAGTGCCTAGTCCATCTCGGAATGCTAAGAAATCTTGAGGAGTCATAGTCTCCATAACTTTCCATTGGCTTGTCATTAAGCGGAAAATTTCGGTGCATCGCTTGAGGTGGTGAACAATACGCGGTACATCTTCTTCAGGAAGAGTTGGTTGGAGGAGTAGGGTTCTAGCAGCGCGCAACTCAATCAGTACAAGGCGGAACCAAAGTTCGAAATTTTGGTGAACGATAATGAAATGTTGTTCATCATTAGAGAGTTTAGAATCATCGCCCTGTAGGCTTAACAGTGTGTGTAAGTCTAGATAATCAGCATAGGTTTTACTTCCGCCCATAGACTTTCGTTAGTCACTCACTTAACTAACTCTTCCCTCATGTTATCTCTGTGCATTAGTTGGTTCTAAGGCAGTTAAAGCGTTACGCTCATTTAGTGGACCTATCACCCATTCCTAATGGCAGATACCTCGGGGCAGCTGGCGGAGTGGCTTTCCGCATACAATCCTGATGAGATTACGATAGGTGTTGTCGCTTCTCATTCAGCCCTTCAAATCCTTCATGGCGCTCGTGCTGAGGGTTTCAGGACACTTGGAATTGCTGTTGGCGAAGGCCGCCGAAAGATGTTCAAAGCGTTCCCTGGTGCTGAACCTGATGAGTGGTTGATGCTTGATGATTACAAGCAAATGTTAGACAAAGCAGAATGGTTCAGAGAGCGTAATGTCATTATCATTCCACACGGATCTCTAGTGGAATATCTTGGCCCTGACAATTTCATTGACTTACAAGTACCAACTTTTGGTAATCGCCGTATTCTCAAGTGGGAGGCGGGTAGAGATACTCAGCGTGAATGGTTAGAATTGGGTGGTTGTACAATGCCAAAACTCATTGATGACCCTCATGATATTGATGGCCCAGTTATTGTAAAATATGCTGGTGCCAAAGGCGGCAGAGGTTATTTCGTAGCTAGAAATTTTAGAGATTTCAGGCGTAATGTCGACTTAGAAGAGGATTTTACAATCCAAGAATACATTTTGGGTACACGCTACTACATGCAATTCTTTTACGATCCAATTTGTGATGACGGCTACCAAGTTGAAGGTATGATGTCAAGAGATGGTCAAGAACTAGGTCGGTTAGAATTGCTTACGATTGACCGCCGCGACGAAGCAAATGTTGACGAATTCTACAAACTAGGTTCACTCAGAGATTTGAGAGATATGGGTTTGGAACCATCATTTGTAGTGACTGGTAACGCAGAGGTAGTTTTGCGTGAGTCACTTCTCCCTGAAGCATTTCGTCTAGGAGAGGGAGCAGTTGCTGCTTCGCTTGAGTTAGAGGAAGGTGCACGTGGAATGATAGGACCATTCTGTCTTGAGGCAATCGTCACTGACAAATTGGAATTCCGAGTATTCGAAGTATCTGCTAGAATTGTGGCGGGTAGTAACGTCAGCATTGGCGGCTCGCCGTACATGAATATCAATGAGGATAACATGAGCGTAGGCCGTCGTATTGCAAGATGCATTCGCAAGGCTGCTGATAAGAACAGATTACACGACATCTTGTCTTAGCGAAACTAGAAAAATAATTCAAACAATCTCGTAAGAGAATGTTTTCAATTATAATTCCCATTTTGATTCTTGTGTTTCTGGGTTGAAGTAATACATATTTCCTTGCTGGTCATATTGCTCAATCCATTCTCCAGAATCACCTTGGTTTGAATTTGGTGGTAAAGCCCTTTCATTACTAGGTGGTGGCATTTCTGCTCGTGGTGGTTGGCTAGATGTAGATGCAGTTGATTGATATGCTGCTTCATCAAGACCCCATGCAACAGCATCCTGCATTGCCTCATGGATATCATCTCGATTTAATCCATCATCATTTTTCTTCTTTTTAGAAATTTGTAAAACAGTAATAATGATAATTGCTAGGAATGGGACAATAGCCAAAGTCAAAATTGAACCGATATCACCCTTTCCTGCTTTATCTGTGACAGTTGCAAAGAATCCATTCATGTCACTGTAGCCATCAGAATCTGAGTCAGGACATCCGTATCTATCCACAGTTGATGTCCCATAGTTGCTAATACATGAATCAGAATTGTTTCCAATACCATTATCTCCATAACCATCTCCATCAATATCACTCCATTGAGTGGCATCAAGAGGGAACAAATCAGGCATTGTGGTTCCTTCGGAGTTATCTCCAAATCCATCCCCATCAGTATCTTTACATTGAGTAGGGTCGTTTGGATATAAATCGGGATTATTTCCGTTTACATCATCGCCACAATGAGATGTTGATTCAGATTTATTCAATCCATCTCCATCTTCATCTTTCCATTGTGTAGGGTCAATAGTAAAATGATCATAATCGGTTCCATCAGCGTTATCTCCGTGCCTGTCTCCATCTATGTCATGCCATTGTGTGTCATCGTTGGGGAAAGCATCTGCAGAACCATCAGGGTGTGCTAACCATCCGCCGTCAGCGTCACTATACCCATCTCCATCAGTATCAGTGCAACCCCATCTGTCTATTGTAGAGGATTGTGTGCTATCCCCAAACGGACAAGAGTCGCCCTGTGTACCTGCTGAATTATCTCCATACCCATCTCCATCGGTATCGGAATATTGGCTAGAATCAATAGGCCAAGCATCAGCCCCATCCTCAATGGCCCAATTTGCGTCAGCATCACTATATCCGTCACCATCGGTGTCAAGACATCCAAATCTATCCATTGTGCTTGTTCCCGAATCTAAGGGGCAATCATCGCTTTGAAATGCACCAGGAATGGCCCAGCCGATATCATAATCTTGATGGTGAAAATATCTAGAGTTTGGATTGAATAAAGAATCATAATCATCTACACCCTCATCTGAATTATCTCCACAATCATCCCATTCATCATTAACCCATCTTTGAGGAATGGTGTTGCCGTTATCACAAACATAATCTTCGTCCATAATTGCAATGAAATCATTTTCTGCACCCCATGCCACACATAATAGCACATCTATTCCTTTTGCGCTTGTTTGATATTCTCCATTATTGATTGCATTTCTTATCTCATTCATGCAATTAGATGGGTCATAATTTACAAGTGCTGGATGCATGGCATTGTCTCCAAAACCGTCGCCATCTGAATCAACCCATTGAGTTGAGTCTTGGGGGAAATGATCGGTATCATCTTCAAATCCGTCTCCATCAGAATCAATACATCCAGGGTAATGTTGGAAGTAGTAATTTGAACCAGCACCAAGAGGGTAAGGGTTATCGTTTCGAGGCGTATAATCAAAATTCAGATATTCTAAGATTTCTGTTGCTTCTTCAAGTTCTTCTAAAGTCATTTGTGAATAAATAATATCAGTCAAATCTTTAGCATCTCCACCATAATGGTCCCACGAAACTACTTCTATCGCTAATGGTCCTACTTCTGATGTCCCATTCCAAATTCTATGAAACACCTTGAATGCACTAGTTCCTTCAACTTCTATACATTGGTCTGAATTATCTCCATAATCGTCACTATCGGTATCATTCCATTCATTCCAATCATATATGAATGCATCAGCAATTCCAATTGGATGTGCAGGGAATGTAGAATCTGGGTTGCTATATCCATCCCCATCAGTATCAGGACAACCGTTTCTATCTTGAGAACTATATCCTTCTACGAATCTACAGTGGTCTGGATTATTTCCATCAGAGTTGTCACCATAACCATCGTCATCTGTGTCATACCATTGTGTGTTATCGTAGGGGAAGTGGTCTCCTTGGTTTCCATCTGAATTATCTCCATGGTTATCGCCATCATAATCCTCCCATTGGGTATCATCATTTGGAAATTCATCGTCTCCATCACAATGTCCGTCCCCATCTGTATCTAAATGTTCATAGTAATCATTGGGACAATCATCTCCATAATCTGACCAACCATCACTATCAGAATCTGGGCAACCATTTCTATCTTGATATGAATCACCATCATCATATTTGCAATCATCAACATCGTCATCGTATCCATCATAATCACGATCTCGATCAGAGGAATCAATAGATAATACAATCTTCACTTTGGCTTGGTCATCTCCGTTAAAGGAGGCATCGTCATCTATGCCCGTGATTTTCACATACCTATATCCATTGGTACCAGTATGTGTCCAGTCGTACGTTACAGCAGTTGGAGAACCGCATGATGTATATCCGCCGGTACCTAGCCTGTAGTCACTTTCCCATCCGTTATTAGCATAGATTTTTGAATATACGTTAACATAATCTATGTCACAGGTATTTTGAACATAAACAGTAACGTCATCGCCATAATATACATAAAATTTGTAATAATCATAATGGTCTATTCCATATGAGCAATCATCATCCCAACAAACATATGAATATGTAGTTCCAGTTCCGATAATTGTCGCTCCACTCGCTGTATCATTTGGTTCAGCCGTAGCAGAGGGTGCCAACATTAATACAAATATCATAAGACATGATAATTGGCAAACTACTTTCACTATTCCGCGCATGAATAAATGGAGTAATTATATATTATTTTAATATAATCCTCGTGCTAGATAGTTATTTTAGCCCTCAGAATCCCATTTTTTGTTATTATCATCCCATTTTTGTATTGGTCCGCCTGCAATCTGTCTATAATTAAATTCACCATCTGACCAATGTTTTGGCAGTTCAGGTTTCTTAATTTCGCTTTCAAAAGTATTCCAAATTTTTTCATCATCATCCCAAATTTGAACAGGGTTATCTCCCATTTTACGGAAATTATTCCCCTCATCATCCGACCAATGTTTGGGCGGTTCTGGTTTAGTTGATGGTGTAATTTCTGTGGTGTCTTTATTGAATATGTTTTGAAGTAAATTCGGATTTGATCTAACAACTGTGATGGATACAATAGCTATCAGGACAATCAACAATACGATTGATATTCCAATCACTGGGAATTTTGATTCACCACTGGGGTTATTATTTGAATTGAATATTAAGTTGCAACCATTTGGTGTTGTTTGTATTCCTAATGGTGTATTTTCACAATCATCATTTTCATCAATGACTCCATCATTATCACTGTCAATAAAATCATCACAACCATCAGAAACATTATCCGAATCTACATCAATTGCATCATCAAAACCAGGGCATGAATCAGAATTGTCACCGATTCCATCTCCATCTGAATCATTACATTCAGAGGGGTCATTAGGCAGTGAGTCTGAATTGTTCCCCTCTAAATTATCTCCACATCCATCACTATCTGAATCAGCCCATTGACTGATGTCATTGACAAATGCATCAACATCATCAGTGTATCCGTCTCCATCAGAATCCAATTCATAAAGGCCACAACCGTCATCGTTCACACTTTCGTTTGAAATAATTGTTCTGAGGCAGGAATCATTGTTATCATCTACACCATCATTATCATCATCCGAATCTTCAATACCCCAAAGGCCGTCATTGTCAAAATCTGAATCACAATCTGCACCCCAAATATCCATTACAAAATCAGAATAATCAATGAATGGGTTGCGGTTTCCTTGAATCTCAAATATTGCCATATTTCTTTCAAGTTCTCTGCTATCTACAGGGTCTAACACATGCCATTGATACATCGTGCAAAGTTTTCCCAACTCAGTTTTTCCAGATGACGATGTAGGATATGTTGATGTTTTGTCAACTAATTCTAATGAGGGTTCATCTCCTAAACCCTCATACCTGACATCCATGTAAAATAAAATTCTCGCCACATCGCCCTTGACAATATTTGGTGGTTCCCAAATATAATCTGCATAATAGCATCCAGAACATTCATTGTGAGGGGTACTAGCTTCACCAAAATCCTTTGCCCACCTATCGTAGTTAACTGAATAGTCTGTAGGGACTATATTATGAAGATCTGTTCCAACAATATCATCTGTAGTGAAATCACCATGAGACTTAGGCCAAATATGTTCACGATTCCAAGAATCATCGTTTCCAATTAGTGTACCCCCATCATACCATCTAGAATCATTACTATCATGTGACCTTTGTGTGTAAAATAATGTGATATTACCTTCATCATAAGGTGATTTATGAAATTCGGCAATATGGTCCCAATTATCTACATAGTATATTTTTGTGTGACTTGTTGATATTAATTCATTTAATTCTGAATGTAAATCTACAATGCTGACATCTGTTAAATTAACATAGTATCCATCATATTCATTGGAATACACTGATGTTAACACTTTAGATTCCAAATGGTCTTCAGGTAATTGTGAAAACAATAACATGGTAATGAATATTATTGATATGAAAAATGAAATAGTCCTCATATCATCACTTCCCTTAATGCTCCAAATGGTGGTTTTTTTTATGTTTTTTATGCTTTTAACAAGTTGTAGTCTTTGAGAATTTGTACATTTCCTGGCGGTAAAGCGGCCAAGACATCGTCCTGAACTAGACCGGTTGCCTTGGAAATTTTGTTTGCCATCGCTTCTTTCTTGACTGTACCAGTGCCAATTCTGACCCAGCGCTCGCACCATTTTGTAACGGCATCATGAGATCCAACAAGTGGTAGTGGAATCCCGTTGATGACCGCCATCCCCAAGGTCATCTCCATGGTCAAATCGCGTAACCAATTGCGCTTTCCGCGCACAATCCACGCTCCTCGGCCAAGTGCTTCACCTGTTTCTGCAGTCTTGCTAACTTGAGGTGGTTCAACCCAAAATGCAGTCGCTGCTGCCCCGCCTCCAGACCAACCGCGGCTCCAAACAACTGCCAACTCAGCAGCCTCTTTGATGCATTTTTCAGAGAATTCTTCTGTCTCAAATGTTTGAGTTAAACGTAATGCTGGGACGCCGTCGGGTAATCCTGGTAGAGGATGTGGGTCAGTCTCAAGTCCCTCTTTGAGTTTGAGTGCACAAGATGGTGCGCCGTGTAAGTCGGCGTGGAAATAGAGGTCTTCTCGCTTGAGGTATTTGTTCACCACCGCATCGTTTCCTTTGGCATCCTTCCCTCCCAAAATGAGGTGTCCTTCTCCGACTACCGCCCATCGGTGTCTCTCTATCCACAACTGCTTGCTTCTCTTGGTAGCGTGAAGTTTTCCGGCAGCGTCAGCCTTTGCCCGTTTCTTTTCACTGCTAGCGATTTTAGTGCGTGTCTCTTCAATTGCCCTTTTTGCACCAATCGTCTTGTCCTTTTGTTTCCGTCCAGCATCAAAATACCGTTGCGCATTTTGGTGTACTGACTGGTCAAGATACAACTCAATTCTTTGGTCTGGCTCGCCATTTTCATCAGGTAGATATGCCTTCATTGTTCGTTTGGCAGGGTCAAGTGATTCTATCCATTCTATGCTGCGAACTTTTCCTCTAATGCTATCCCACCCGTCGGCTTCTATTGCTGACAAAGTTTGAGAGAGGAGAGTATCAATATGGCCCCAATTATCTTGAATTGAGATTCCAAGTTGTTGTTGGGATGCACCTTTTGCTTCAAAACCGATAATGGCTCTTTCTTGCTGAGCCAAGCGGCGCTCAAGTGAACTTCCATCGTCTCGTTGTTGACGCTCATCAACCATTTGCGCCGCCTTTTCTTGTAGGCGGCGAGCCATCGCCGTTGCATCCCAGCCGCCTTTCATTGCATCTACCGCAGCAGCTAGAGTAGGGAATTCAATTGAATACCCGTCATTATTTGCAGGCAATAAAAATGGTAACGCTTCACTGGCATGTTCATCAAATACTTGGTCGCGCGCTAACGCATTTGCACCTGCTTCAGATAATTTCGCTTTAGCCTCATTTTCCATCAGAAGGTGACCACCACTGCCATTATCGAGTTGCCTAGTTAGTGAATGCAGGCCTTCAATCAAGGCTTCAATGTCATCTTCTTCTAGGTCAGCAGCTAAACGGTCAGCAGAAATCTCAGCAATTTCACAGATGGCTTCAGCATAAGTGCCTGCAAGATTTGCTCTGCTTGCTAAAGTTCGGACAATGTCTGCATCACTATCTGCTAGTAGTGGAACTAATTCTTTCACAGATAGAGTTCTTGGATCAATTTGTGCAGGCGGAAATTCATAGATTTCACCTCGCTTCAACACCCTTTTTGCATATTTTACATTAGTTAGCGGCTGAATAATGACTCCTTCAGAGTCAAGAAGCAATACATTGCCGTCGCGAAACATTTCAATAACTAGACTTCGAATCCCATCTCTAGTTTCAAAATCAAGAGTTATTATACGGTCAAAAGAGTGTTGTCGCACATCAACAAATCGTCCATTCATCAAGTGTTTACGTAGAAGCATAGAGAATGAGGAAGGGTTTGGAGGCATTGGCCTATCCCGTCGTGATAGGTATATTCTCTTACCGCGCACTACAACCAAGTCGACCTGCGCTTCTTCTTTTGGATTGAGACGTAGTACAACTTGTTCCCAATGAGGATGATATGATTTCCGAGCGCGTGAACCAATGTATGGGCGCAGTTCAGCGACAATTCTAGCGACATCAAAACTGCTCATTTGCCCCTTCATTTTTCCACCTCCTCGCTGTTGCCCCTCGCCTGACAATTAACGTCCCAGCGCCGACCCTTCATCAAACTCGTCATAATATCATTCTTGCAGACGGCCATAGACTGATAGGTGAAACAGTTGTCCCGAATAGCATGGCTGGAGCCTTATTGTTAATGGTAGTAGTGTCTGTCATCATATTGTTGATGCTATTATTTTGGATAATTAGTGCATATAACAGAATGGTTGACCTTCGTAATGAAGTTGAAAACCAATATCAGAATTTAGAAACACAAATTGGTGTTAAAGACCAGAAAGTTGCTTTAGTTGAAGAAACCGATTTAGCGCAATTAGGATTAGAAAGCGCAGTATATGACAAAATCGTCAATGCTCGAAAGAAATTTGCCGAAGCAAAAAGCAGTGGCAATAGAGGAGACATGATGGCAGCAAATGGTTTGCTAGATTCTGTCATCCCCCAAGTTCTTGCATTTGCAGAAGATAACCCACAACTAACTTCTCACAATGTTTTGGTTGCTGGACTTGAAGAAGGTGTTCAAGCAATAGCAAAGATGGCGAATGAAGTTGAAGAATACAATCAAGCAGCAAAGAATTACAACACCGTTACAGAGATGTTTCCCACATTACTTGTTGCCCGAATGTTTGGATTCGAGCGTGCAGATTTGTTTGATATATACTCTAGAGAGCAAGTTGAACAGATGTTTGACCGCCGAGCAAGTCTTGGTAGTTTTGTAGAGTCAAAGCAATCAGAAGCAGATTTGAAAACCGAGGAATTAAAGGATGAAATCGCTGCAATTGAGGCTGAGACAGAACTGATGAAAGCAAAGGCAGAACTTGCAGCACTAAAGGAACAAATGGCTGAAGCTGAATAATATTACATTGATGTCATCAGCACGATTAGCATTGAAATAATTAGCAAAGCCGAAGGTCCAAAGTTTCCAAATGCCGACCTCTTTGGCTTCAATACTGAAAACTCAGTCCCCTTCAATATCCTAGCATGCCTACGCGGTGCATCTTCCCCAATAGCCATCAATGTGTGATGTACTCTACTGGCATTTTCTGAAACAGTCCCTCTTGGGATATCATCATGCGGCCTATTTGTTACTCTAGCCATGACATAGGTAGGGTCTCCAAAAGCGAGTGCATATAATGACCAATCATGGCTCATTGATCCGCCATGTCGTGGTCTATCATAAGGCCCACATCCCTTCTTACCACGTTTATTACTAGACCATATTGCAGGACCTGTGTTGAAATCTTCAAAAGTAGATGTTTTTACTAAAATCCCCCCAGTCCCATCATGTAGTAGATAATCCGAAACATGGTTGCCACCACGAACATGCCTTGTTTCTCTTCTAGTTCGCGTTTTCCATTTCTTTTCATTAGAATCGTAATATCGTTCGGTCCATGTTTCTGTAGCGTCATAAGACCATGACCACACAGCTAAATTTCTGAATGTCCAACTCTTGTCTTTGCAGCCATCAACATGCAATACTGAATTTGAAACATCGTTAATTGGGCGAACTTGCCCAACAAATTCATTGTGACCAGCATCAACAAATTTCACAATTGAAGTTACTGTATCCCATGCTTCCAAGATTTTCCTATTGTTGTAAAATGAAATTGACAAGTTCGCTGCTCCAAGTAACATCAATCCAACAGTAATTCCAAATAATTCGATTCTTGCATCCTTAGGGAAACCAAACCAACCACCCATTAGAAACAACACAGAAAAAATGTAAAGGAAAAAGGTGGCGGAAAATTGAGGTGGTGACGCATTAAATAGGGCTCTGAAACGATTATGGCGAGGGTGTTCGGAAAATATCATTTCCTGTGCATCTAATTTGTCTGATTTTTTCAATGATTTCATCATTTCCTTTGATGCTTCTATTTCAGAATCAAACCTACCCATTTCTTCATCATCCATTAATAAAATCCATTCCTCACCATCTTGTGTTACAGAAATAGTGGGGCCGTCTTGTTCATATCTTGACAATGGATTAGGAATCCATTCTCCCAACTTTTCATTCCATTCCAGCCTGTTTAAATGCCATTGAGATGATTCCATTGGTGGCTTTGGATCAACATTCCATTCACCAATTTGAGTATTGGGAACTGCAACATTCATCATTTGTTGGAATGGGTTGGGGCTAGCAAATCCCATCATAAATAAGCCAGGTGCGCACAAAAGTAATGGAATCAAACCTGCTCCACTTTTAGTGCCTAATAATGATGTTATGCTAGAAAATAATCCAAATCCCAACAACACACATCCCGCTGACCAAAGTACCCACCACCAAAAAGAACTAGGCCAAGTCCAACAGAACCATTTTGGTAAATATGTGTCACAATCACAGTTCAAACACCCTGTATCTTCACATTCACTAATTGGGACATTGTTACACTCACACATTTGAGGATTAAATTTGATTTCAGAATTATTTGTGACCATCTAATCCCCTCATTTAGTCTGCAAGATGCCAATTGCCTTGAATCTGTTTAACATTACCATCTCTTTCGTGCGTGTGTAGGTGGGATAGAGTTTGGTCAACTTTGAGAATTGGATGAGCATCAGGTGTATCTTCGTAGGTATAGTTGGCAATTTGAGTTATTTCACTAATACCATTCTTGACCGCATCTAGTACTCTATCATGCCTAGCTCTTCTATGTTTTAGATAATGATTTAGTAGTTTTTCTGGCACTGGGGAAAGAGGTCCGTGCGCAGGTAATAGAATGGGTGGTTTCAAGTCACGCATTCTTTCAAGACTAGATAGGTATTGAGCCATATCTCCATCACTTGGCGGGATGAGAATAGTTCCAACCATTACAGCCATGTCGCCTGAAATCATACCCACATCACTTGAAAGACAAATATGCCCGGGGCAGTGTCCTGGAGTTTCCAAGACATCCCATCTCTTTTCACCTAAAGTGAAAGAATCACCTTCACTTAGTATTCTATCAGTATCGCAAGAAGGAATCACGGAATGTGTTTCTTCAGTGGCCCAAATAGGCGCTTGATAGATGTTTGAGATTTTTGTTAAATCACCTATGTGGTCTGGGTGTCGATGTGTGAAAATTGTGGCAATCACCGTTCCTCCTTTTTCTTCTGCCACCCTTATTCGTCGCTCTAGATATGTGAGCCCTTCATCTGTTTTTGCAGCAGGATCAACGACAATTAAGTCGCCGCCGCAATCTCCAATGATGTAGCAATTAGTATGGGTGGCTGGAGGCAGTGTATAGGTTGGGAGAGGTATACATTCAACACTTGGTGCAAATTCAATTCTATGCTCACCACAAGGTGGGTTTTCACACATTGTTGTAGTAGCAGATTCAATATCTCCTCCTGTTTTTTCAAGATGTATTATCATATCACGTAGAAGAGTAATTTGAGGTGGTGGAATTCTCATTTCACTATTATTCCAAGCATCAAGTGCTTGCTTAGGTGTTAGCCAACGGAATTCATCAAATTCACTGCGGCCATTTGGCACGGTTGGTTCAGGAGGAGATGTATCATGAAGATGGAAAAAGCGGTTGGTAAATCGCATAGGAGATAGGGGTGGCGTGGTTCTGATTGAAATTAATTTGAATCTTGCAGGTTCTGCTAATAGTTCCCCTTGTATTACAAGTGGATGCCAATTTTTGCCATTTTCCACAACAGAATCTCTACTTGTGCTGTCTACGATTACTACGCCTTCTTGGCTATTCATCCAACCTATCTCTTCTACCATTTCCCGCATTAAGGCGACAAGAGCAGCACCGTTTTCATCTGCTGATAATTGAGTCAATTCTTCTGCTGCATTGCGGTCAAAACGAGTTACTCCTCCACCAGGGAAGGCCCAAAAATCAGGGAAGGAAGGCATTTGTGGGACTCTATGACAAAATAAGATTTCAATACCATTTGAACCATCTCTTGTTGCAACTAAAGATGCTGATGGGCGAATGCGAGCCTCCTCCGTTTTTGGGGGTGCGAATCCTTCAGGCACTTCGCTCATCAATATACCCACAGACCCCCTCGCTTGAAATCTCTTGCACCTATCCGAGGATACATGAGCCGGGATGACCCCCTCGCTCCACTTCTTGAAGAGGTGGAAAAAGAGCGAAAAAGGAAGGCGTTTATTTCACGCATTTCACGTATTTCTCTTGCTTGGTTTATGATTCTCTTAATGTTGGGATGGGTATCAAGATATGCCTATCGATTAATATAATTATTAAATTTTAATTTTATTTTACAGACAACGGTTCAAATGTCATTATCTATGCCATATTTTTATGGTGACGGTTGCAATTTGGGCAGCATCGACTGGGAAGAACATGGAATTGGCTGAAAAATTTGCCGAAGAAGTTGAAAACAAAGGTTTTGAAGCAGATATTGTTGACTTGTGCGGACTTAACTTCCCACTTTTTACACCAGAATTGGCAAGAACAATAATGCCACTTGATGGGATGTCTGAATTAATGCAGCGCCTTTCTTCAGCAGATGCTTGGGTTATTTGTGCTCCTGAGTACAATGGTTTGACCCCCCCATCTCTAGCTAATACTGTCTCATGGTTATCTAAAGAAGGCGAGGATTTTCGAGCCTTGTTTAATGGTAAACCAGTTGGACTCGCTACTGCATCTGGTGGTGGCGGGGAATACATTATTTCTGCAATGAGAATGCAATTTGCATTCTTAGGTTGCACAATAGTTGGGCGTGTTGTAATTTCTAAGTCGTGGAAAGAAGCGAATCCTGCAAGCATCACCGCAGTGGTTGATAGTTTAAGCAAATTAATCTCTTGATTCGGCAGAATTCTTCTATCTTTTTTCTCAAAATAGTAGATGCATGCAACATTCAAACAACCATTTCATTGTGAATGGTAGCCCCTTCCAGATTTGAACTGGAGTCCTATGATCCAGAGTCACAGATGATGGACCGCTACACTAAGGGGCTGTGCGTATATGTGGGGAGAAGCCTCGGTTATTTCAAGCCAACCGATAGCCACTCAATATTGAAGTTTCAATCATCAGGTCCCACCTCTGAATTGTTGTCGCTGAAATCTCGGGTTTGGCCCGATTCACGCAATTTTTTGTGGCGGCTTGTACTAACGTCAATTCCCTTTTCTTCAAATTCATTGAACCAGCGGTCAAGTAGTAGGCCAATTAGTATTCCAATAGGGTCTGGTAAAATGATGAGGATACCAACAATAATTGCAGCCCACCAATACCATTCCATGTTATCGCCTCACGCTTCGGAAGTAGGATCCCATCCTGAAATATAGTGCTCGTCAAGTGCCTGAAATGCTTCAATGTGTGAAGACAAATCAACCTTAAGTGCCTCAAGGTTCTCTCCAATTCGTCCTGAATTACTTGATTTTGGTACAGTAATACACCCTGCATCTAAGCACCATTTTATTGCCGCTTGAGCAGGTGTAGAATCAACCTTTTTTGCAATTTCCACCAATTTCTTGTCGTTTACTTTGTGGCCTCTCGCTAGCGGAGAATAAGCCATCACCTTTGCACCAACAGCTTCTGTAGCAGCGCGTAAAGCATCTCGCTGTAGCCATGGGTGAACTTCTATTTGGTTGACTGCAGGCATGTAAGTTGCATAACTTCGCATTTTGTCTAGATGATGGGCTCCATAGTTTGAGACCCCTATCGCCTTTGTCCATCCTTCTAGAAGACAAGCCTCCATCCCCTTCCAAGTGGGTTCTCGATGTTCTAGATTTTCAGGTGGTGCATGTACTAGATACAGGTCAACATAATCTAAGCCTAGATTTTTTAATGATTCTTGACAACGTTGCTTCGCCTCTTCAAATCCAAGTGCATGCGGACGACGAAGTTTTGTTGTAACAAACAACTCTTCTCGTGTGATAATTCCATTTTCAATTGCTTCAGCAATTGCCTGGCCGACTTCATGCTCATTTGCATAAGCCATTGCGGTGTCAATATGCTTGTAGCCCATATCTAAAGCAGTATATACTGCTTTTTTGCATTCTCCTGGTTCACTCATTAGGAATGTACCTAGGCCAAATTGTGGGACATTGGAAGTGTGTGCTAATTCCCCATTTGTTGTGGCATGCCCTATGGTGAGGTGTGGTCCCATGAGATGCAACGAGAGGTCATTCGTTTTCAAACCGTGCTTATGACCGCAACTCACTGAGCAGTGCTTCTAAATTCTCTTCGCTTGGGCGTATCATGTCATCTGAAAGTTCGGCTAGAGGAGTATTGGAAAGGTTGAGCATCTCATCTAGGGTCTTTGGCACAGGATTGTGATACAATAGTCCAGTCACATGTTTTTGTTCTTGTTCAGCATGGTGTATATGCGAAAGAGCGTTTACGGCATCCGATGGGTCGTGGTCACTTCCGATGGTCTCAAGTCTGAGAATAGAGCCGTCAAAAAGAGTGATGTCCCTATATTCTCCTTCTGGTACTTCCACTTCTGTAATGGGCTTGAATTTTGGAATGAAATCATAGGAGTGTAGTTCGGTCTGATTGTCCTTGACATACCCGTATGATCTGAAAGATTCATCGTTGTTGTTGAATGTAACACAAGGTGAAATCACATCAATGATTGCAGTACCGCGATGACTCATTGCTGCCTTCATCAGAGAAGTCAACTGCTTTTTTGAGCCTGAAAATGAGCGGGCTACGAATGTGCAACCTAGGTTAATTGCCATAGCGCACAGGTCAATTGGTGGGCTCTCATTCATTTTGGCCTTTCTTTTCTGAGAGCCCTTTTCTACTGTTGCAGAGTATTGCCCTTTTGTCAATCCATACACACCATTGTTTTCAATGATGTAAACCATGTTCAAGTTTCTGCGGATTGCATGGACAAATTGTCCGATTCCAATACTCGCGGTATCCCCATCGCCTGAGACGGCGATGAAATGCAAATCTTTGTTGGTCACATTTGCTCCAGTGGTGACAGATGGCATTCTGCCATGTAGTGTGTTGAAACCATGAGATTTCCCAAGGAAGTATGCAGGTGTTTTTGATGAACAACCAATTCCGCTCATCTTTGCTATTCTATCAGGTTCAATTCCATTTTCCCATGCAGCATTTATTACAACATTGGAAATTTGGTCGTGCCCACAACCAGGGCATAGTGAAGATGGGCCGCCCTTGTAATCATCTTTTGGTAAATCAATAATATTCAACTTCAAGGCATCACCTCAAGTAACTTTTCACGAATCATATCGGCATATTTTCTTGCACGTGTTGGAAGCCCATCAGAATAGGCTACACTGTGTACCCGTGGTACGAGATTAATAGGCAATTCTTTACGCAGAATACCATATAACTGCCCATCACGATTGACTTCTAGGACGATAATTTGTTCGTGAGATGCAACGAACTCTTCAACGACAGGAGATATTGGCAATGAGCGTATTCTGCATTGGCTTACTTTCAGCCCTGTTGATTCTAAAACATCATCAATTTCTTGTATGGTATTTTCCATTGAACCATAATAGATAATCCCCACTTGTTTTTCAGGTTCTTCTCTGAGAATAGGTTGAGGGAGAACGGTTCTTGCACCGTTAATTTTTCTTTTCAATCGCTCCATGTTGGCAACATAAACTTCTGGATTTTCGGAATATGCTCCATCTTCGTCACGGCCGGTTCCACGATAGAGAATTGGCTCAAGGCCACTTCCGGGTAATGTTCTGTAACAAATCCCATCGCCATCTATGTCACGATATCTACCGAAATTTCCAATCGCATCAATTTCAGATTGTGAATGCAAGACTTTCCCGCGGTCTACTTTCTCAGGATAATCAAAACCTTTGCAGACCCAGCGATTCATTCCAAGGTCAAGGTCAGAGAATCCGAAGACGATGGTTTGGTAGCGTTCTGCTAAGTCAAAAGCACGCCATCCAAATTCAAAACATTCCGCCATGTTGCCGGGGATTAACACGATATGTTTCGTATCCCCATGACCAAGTTCGAAGAGCATAGAAAGGTCTCCTTGTTGGGTTCTTGTTGGTAAACCGGTTGAAGGGCCAGCGCGGTTGACATCCCAGATGACTCCGGGTACTTCTGAGAAATAGGCAAGTCCAACAAATTCAGACATCAATGAAATCCCCGGGCCTGAGGTACAAGTCATTGCTCGGCCACCAGCCCATCCGGCACCAACGACCATTCCTGCTGCTGCTAGTTCATCCTCAGTTTGAATGACAGCACATGTGAGATTTCCATCTTCATCTGTACGAAGACTTGGTAAGTATGAGATGATATCTTCAGCAATAGATGTGGATGGAGTAATTGGATACCATGAAAGCATTGTAACACCACCAAATATTGAGCCGAGAGCAACAGCTTTGTTTCCATCAATAATGAAAGCATCAGGGTCTTTTTCTCTTGATTCAATGACATAAGGGCACATTTCTTCAAAATTTTCTGCCACATATTCACGGCCCAAAGTGATGGCAGTAGAATTTAATTCAATTGCCTTTGTTTTGCCATCGAATTGTTTGATGATTGCAGTCTCTAGAACCGATTGGTCAAGACCAATGATTTCTGCAATAACACCGACATAGACCATGTTAGAGATCATGCGAGCTAATTTTGGATTTAACCCCCGAGCAATTTTTGTCATTGGGATAGGGTATAGAACCAAATCATCCCTTTCAACAGGCATTTTTACATCGGTATTGTAGATGACAATAGTGCCGGCTTCAAGAGCCGCAACATCCTTTTCCCAAGTGACTTTGTTCATCAATACTTGAATGTGAGTTCGGTCGCCTGGTGCTTGGTAACCGTCATCAGAGACGCGGATGATATACCATGTAGGTAGTCCTGAGATATTAGAAGGAAAGAGGTTTTTTCCACTAACAGGAACACCCATCTCAAACATAGTTTGTAGTAATATCAGGTTTGCTGATTGGGACCCAGTCCCGTTGGCTGTGGCGATGTTGAATGTGAAATCGTTGATGATGGGTTCCATCTTGTTCTGAGTCCCCTTTGTCGGGTTTGTCCTACGGACAGTAACCTCTCCCTTGCGCTTTCGGGCGTGGCACGAGACTCTTCATATTTTGCTTAGTTCAATTCTTTGAACGATAAATCTATTTTTTATTTATTTTCAATAAAAGGTGTGATAAATAGCCTAAAAAGTGAATATTTGAGTTTTTTTTCATGGTACTTTCTCTCTTTCTTGGGAGCGTGGGTTTCATCAATGAGACGCTTGTCGGCGGTTCATGATTCCATCCGGCTTGAAAGATGCATGGGAGGCCGCTGAGAAGCAGATTGACGCTAGTGAATACGATGATGCATTGAAAACTTTGAGGAGTGCTTGGTCTGAGCATGGCGATAAAGCCGACCACGCAAACACTTGGACTTTGGTCGGCGATGCAAAGCAAGCATTGGCTGAAGCTGCAGAGCCGGTTAACAGAAAGATGTTGAGAGATGCAAATAAAGCATACCAGAGCGCTCTAAAGAAGGACCCTAAACACCGAAACGCTCGTCGTGCTTCAAACGCTATCCAAGCAAAGATGGATGGTTTAGGAATACGTACTTCATCGCTTCCAATATTAATCGATGATGGCACTCCTACCATATATGGTATGGTGGCGATTCTTGTTGTTGGAATGTTGCTGTTGACTAGTATCAAATATATGCCAGAAATCAAGGCCGCCCTTCATCTAACTTCAGAATCATCTGATGATTGGGACGCAACGATTGCCATCGAACTCTATCCCGAAGCAGCACCAAAGACTGTTGATTCATTCAAGGACCACGCTCGCAATGGCCGATATGATGGGATTGCATTCCACAGAGTTATTGACGGATTCATGGTTCAAGGCGGCGACATTGAGAATGGTGCTTATCCATTGACCGGCGGAGGTGCTGGTACTGGTGGCTATTCTGCAATTTGGTATGGTCAAGGTGACCAAACTGACATGACTACATGGAGTATGCCAGACGAGTTTAGTTGTATAGAAACTCCTGAAGGGTCAGGTCAATGGGTTGGAGCTTGCCATGTACCGGGCGCTCTCTCAATGGCAAATTCGGGTCCTAACACAGGAGGTAGCCAGTTCTACCTTGTCGATAAAGACAGCACACCCTCTCATCTTAATGGAGCACACACAGTCTTTGGAATGGCTAATGATGATAGCACATATCTTGGCAGTTCAATTGGCGGAATTGAATTGATTGATAAAATCAGCATTGTTACAACAGATGAACAAAATAAGCCGTTGAATCCTCCTTACATTCACAGTATAGAAATTGATGGTGATGTGGCTTACATGCATCTAATTCTACCTTAGATATAGGAAGATTTGGAAGCACTATTGTGCTTAATGCCCTTTGGTATTAGCCTGTATTAACACAGTTCTTTAGGGCGTGATGTTGAAAGTGCTCACCCTTCCCCGTCGCATTGGGGATGATGATGAACGCAGTCCGTGAATTCGAGTTGAGCGATGGAAGTAGCGGCAAATTCTATTCATTGCCGGCCATGGAATCAATGTGGGATATCTCTCTTTCTGACCTCCCTTATTCAATTAGAGTATTGTTGGAAGCAGCACTTCGAAAAGCCGATGGTTTTCTTGTTACAGACCAAGATGTTAGCCGAATTGCTAATTGGAATCCAACCATGGAACCGGTTGAAATCCCATTTATGCCTAGTCGCGTAATCTTACAAGATTTCACTGGTGTTCCAGCAGTTGTTGATATCGCTGCTTTACGTGATGCGATGGTTGAATTGGGTGGCGACCCAAAGAAAGTCAACCCACAAGTTCCGGTAGACTTGGTAATTGATCATTCAGTGCAAGTTGACATTTCAGGACTCTTTGAGGATGCTCGTGAAATGAATATGGAAATTGAATATCGCCGAAACATGGAGAGATATCAATTCCTCAAGTGGGGTCAACAAAGTCTAGACAATTTTCGCGCCGTTCCTCCGGGAAGGGGTATTGTCCATCAAGTGAACCTAGAGTGGCTTGCTAGTGTCGCACGTGAAGAGAATGGAGTATGGCTAAACGACTCACTAGTAGGCACCGACTCCCATACAACGATGATTAACGGTCTTGGTGTTCTAGGTTGGGGCGTAGGTGGAATTGAGGCTGAAGCGGTAATGCTTGGTCAGCCGATTTACATGCTCTTGCCCGAAGTTGTTGGTTTTGAATTAAAGGGCTCTTTGAAGCCTGGAGTGACGGCGACTGACATGACTTTGCTTATTGTTGAGTTATTGCGTGAGCACGGCGTGGTTGGAAAATTCGTAGAATTTTTTGGTAGTGGCCTTTCAAATTTGACTCTACCAGACCGCGCTACAATTGCAAATATGGCACCAGAATATGGTGCGACTTGCGGCTTTTTCCCTGTTGATGAATCTGCACTTGATTACATGCGTCTTTCTGGCCGAGATGAAGAACATGTTGAGAATGTTAAGCGTTTTTTGAGTGCTCAAGGTATGTTCTTGACAGACGATTCAGATACACCAAAATTCACCTCACTTCTCTCACTTGATTTGGCAGATGTGGAGCCTGCTTTGGCTGGTCCAAAGCGACCGCAAGACCGTGTAAATCTTTCAGATATGCAATCTCATTGGATTAACAGTTTGACAGCCCCAGTTGGCCATCAGGGGCATGGTCTTGAGGCCGATGCTGTAAGCGCAAAAATAGCAGTTGAAGACGAGGATTATTGTTTGCAACATGGTGATGTGGTTATTGCTGCAATTACTTCGTGTACCAATACTTCCAATCCATCTGTAATGTTAGCGGCAGGATTAGTGGCGAGAAATGCACATGCAAAGGGTATGAAAATCAAGCCTTGGGTTAAACCAAGTTTGGCGCCGGGAAGTAGAGTGGTAACCTCATATTATGAGGCGGCTGGGCTTGATGGCGATTTGGCAGCTCTTGGATTCAATACAGTCGGATATGGTTGTACAACTTGTATCGGTAATTCAGGCCCTTTGGCTGCAAATATTGAGGCGGCAATAGATGAAGGAAATTTAATCGTTGGAAGTGTAATTTCAGGAAATAGGAATTTCGAAGGGCGTGTCCATCAAAAAGTGAAAGGCAGTTATCTTGGTAGCCCCCCACTAGTAGTCGCGTATGCTTTGGCAGGCACTCTGAACATTGATTTAGAAAATGATGCAATTGGTCAGGATTCGGATGGAAACGATGTGTTCCTTGCTGATATTTGGCCTTCTGATGAAGAGGTGCGAGCAACAGTTTCAGATTCAATAAATCCTGAAATGTTTAGAGAGAGGTATTCCGATGCAACCGATGAACCGCGCTGGAATTCAATACCTAGTGAGCGCAGTGACCTTTACGATTGGCAAGATGATTCAACATATATTCGATTACCATCTTTCTTTGAAGGAATCACTCCAAAGCCAGCGCCTGTGGAAGAAATTGTGGGCGCCAATGTATTGTTAATGCTGGGTGACTCTACAACCACAGACCACATCTCACCAGCAGGGGCGTTCCCTAAGGATGGCCCAGCAGGAAAGTATCTCACAGAGCATGGTGTTGAGGTGGGTGATTTCAACTCATTTGGTAGTCGTCGTGGTAATCATGAAGTAATGATGCGAGGCACTTTTGCTAATGTTAGGATTCGCAATAAAACAGCACCCGGTACAGAGGGTGGGGTAACAACTCATTACCCAAG
This sequence comes from Methanobacteriota archaeon, assembly GCA_018650285.1. GTDB lineage: Archaea > Thermoplasmatota > Poseidoniia > Poseidoniales > Thalassarchaeaceae > MGIIb-Q1. Next base: position 16,600 of record JABIGF010000014.1, on the reverse strand, counting down.
CGGTGAGGTAATGTCAGTCTTTGATGCGAGTATGAAATACCAAGAGGCGGGTATCCCTCTAGTCGTGCTTGCTGGTTCACAGTATGGCACTGGTAGCAGTCGTGATTGGGCGGCAAAAGGGACTTATCTTCTTGGCGTAAGAGCAGTAATTTCAACATCGTTTGAAAGGATTCACCGTTCCAATTTAGTTGGCATGGGTGTTCTTCCATTGACTTTCAAACCAGGTGAAGATGCAGAGACACTTGGGTTAGACGGGAGCGAGACTTTCGATATTCCTGCACATGGAGAAATGACGCCGTTGAGCACAATTAACGTAACCGCTCACAAGAGTAACGGGGAGACAGTTGAATTTGATACAATTATTCGTTTGGATACTCCTGTTGAAGTTGATTATTACAACAATGGTGGTATTCTTCAAACGGTATTACGAAACCTTGTTTGAAATGATAACCATTCATATTCATTAAATTTTGCCGTTTTATTGAATATTTTGACCTAATCAATCAACCAACTGCTACATTAAGCATGTATTTAGTAGCGGGTGCATGAGCAAGGATGCGGCAATTAGTTTGGATATGGCGCAGCGGTTGGACCTCAAGGCCCAAGTGAAGCCGAAACAGGCTCTATTGATTGCTGGGCTGATGATAATCAGTACTGTCCTTGTACCTCTTCTGAGCATCATTGGTCAGTTTGAAGAATACCTAGATGAAGATATGCAATCACCTTCTTCAGCAAATCAAGGTTATGAGGTGTTGCTTCTTGGTAATTCTTACACTTCCGCCAACAATCTAGCCTCTTTGGTTCAAGATTCATTGAGAGAATATGATAATTCAGCAAATGTGCAGAGTCTAACTTCTGGTGGGATGAAATTAGATGGCCATGCATCAGATGCACAAACTGCCGGCCATCAATGGAATACGACTCTTAACAATGGTCAATGGGACTGGGTGGTCTTACAAGACCAAAGTCAAGTTCCAAGTTTTCCAACTAGTAATCAGTATTGGCAGGCGAGTAAGAATGGCGCAATAGTGCTTGATGGAATGGTTGCAGCAGGTGGTGCTGAGACAATATTCTTGATGACTTGGGGGAGAAAAGATGGTGATTCTCAAAACGCTTTTCGAAATCCTGATTTCCTTACAATGCAGGCGAATTTAAATTCTGGATATCGTCTCTATTCAGAAAATGTATCAACAGCGAATAGGCCTGCTTGGATTGCTCCTGCTGGAGAAGCTTTCAAACATGTATACAATGATGTATTGGCAGCAGGTATCACCCCTGAAAATGCTGGAAATTCTTTCTCCAATCTATACACATCTGATGGTAGTCATCCATCAATATACGGCAGTTATCTCACTACTTGTGTATTACATGCTACCATTACGGGTGATTCACCAGTAGGGAATACGCGACCAAATGGTATTTCAGCATCCTTTGCAATGTATTTGCAAGAGGCAGCAGCAGCAACAGTATTCAATGAAACTTCGTATATTTACTATCCATGGATGCGAGCCCCACCAACTAGTTCAACCACCTTTTCAAATGGTGATCCATCAGTTATTTTGCACCCTGCTCTTAATGAGTCAACAGAGATCACTAATCGGCCAGGACAACGCATAGATGAGGCCGAGATGAATGTCACTGCATCAGGATTGCAAATGTGGTCAAACACAACCAATGGTATGCAATTAATGGCTCCGAATTCAACAATGATTGGAACAACAGTTGACACATCTAATCAATTACGCCTTAACAATTCAGGTGGCGGTAGTGTCCCCAATGCTGGCACAAATAATACTGTAATTTCCTCTCCTGTATCAATGAGTGGAAACCATTCTTATGATACTCTTCATCTGTTATGTGGGATTGCAAGTTGTGGCGAAATAACATCTTCAGGTGGGCCGTTGCGAATTTATGCTAATGTAATCAAAATAGAATTGGGTACTGCTATTATTGCTGATGAGATGGTATTAGGGAATTATGGTTCAGGAAGTTCAACATCTCGTGGCACTAACGGTAAGAGTCCAGGTGCTGGCGGTGGAGGTCATGGCGCCCAAGGTGGTTCTGGTGGTGGCACAAATGGCGGTTCAGGGGGAACTAATTACGGAAATGGTTCCGAACCCGGCTCTTCTGGAGGAAATGTTACTTTTACTAATTCAAATGGTCAAACAAGTAATGATGCTAATGGCGGATATGGCGGTGGTGTCATTGAATTATTTGCGCGTGAAATTTACTTGAATGGTACACTTTCTGCAAATGGTGGCCGCGGTGACAATGGTGCAACACCTCCTGGTGGTAGTGGCCCTGGTGGCAGTGGTGCTGGAGGCGGTAGCGGCGGTTCTATCGCTTTGTTATCAAATATCATTTACATTGGTGGCAATGCGGTTTTGAGTGCAGAAGGTGGAGATGGAGGTGATGGTGAAGATGGAAATTGCGCACCAGGAAATCCATGTCTTTTCATGTATGATGGCGGTCACGGAGGTGGCGGCGGCGCTGGTGGAATAATACTACTAATTTCAATGGCAGGCCAATTGACTAACAATGGCGCAATCAGTGTAGCCGGTGGTGGCGGTGGTTTGGGTGGTGCACCTTATGGTACAGGTGTTGCAGGTTCAGTAGGGACTGCAGGTTCAAATGGCTTTTCAGGACCAGGGACTTTTGCTGGTTGGACAGGTTCAGTATCCTATATTTACAATGGTAATTTCACTAGCCCAGTCTTTGGCCAAGTTGGTCTGAAGTCTGTTGAAGTGAAGGTTTCTGTACCTCATAATGAACCTTTGAATACATCCATTATTGCGACTTACAAATACTCTCTAGATGGTTCGAATTGGTCACCGTGGTTATCATTCAATTTATCAGGGGATGTATTGCCAGCATTCGCATTATTACAATTCAATATGTGGCTTTCAACAACTAATAATACAACGACACCGACAGTATCATCAATCAATATTAATGCATCTAATTGGAATTCTATTGACGATTTTTCCCTTGCAATTGCTAACACCACAGGTAGTAATGAATTTTGGTATTTCCAGAAGGATTTTGGTGTAGTTAGAAATGTCACCTCAATTGCTTCACCAGGGTCAACCGTATTACGGTCATTTGTGCCAACAAATGCAACTCCTGTAGGTTCTGCTTGGATTCATGTCATCCCTCCGATGTTCTTTTCGGATACTGATATTGATTTCAGAGTTAATGGGACAAATTTGTTGACTATTAATAGTTCAGAAATCCCTAGTATTGGAATAACGATTGAATTGAATTATTCATTCCTTCAAATGCATTGGCCAACGGTTCCTTTCACTACAAACGGTTCAGCAGGAATTGCTTGGAGTAATTTAGAAGTTCGTTGTTCAGCACCGGGTGGTTGGATGGGTTCTTTCAACTCAGATTTTGTCATTATCCCGTATAGATTAACAGAAAGATTAGGTGGGAATGGAAGCATTTTGGCGTCTATAAATGAGCATGTAAATGTCACTAGTGGGCGATGGGCAGAAGCGAGTTTTGCAACATTCCCTGTGATATCTAGCGGTTCTGCTTTAGATGTCCATGGGATTGAACTCAGTGATTTATGGATTAATTTCATTGATGACATCATACCAGAAGTTAGTGATATTTCGTTCTATGTTGATGGCGCACCAATCACATACGCTAGAGTTGGTGATCTTGTCGAAATTCGTGTCAGCGTATTAGGCAATGAATCTGATGCTACAATTGATTGGTATATGGAGGGATTAAGTGTAATTTCTTCATGGCCTCCAGCCTCAACAGCAACAATGTCTTGGGATACTTTACACAATGTCTATGTTGGCTTTTATGATACTGGACAACATTCATCAGAATATGGTGATTCAATGGCTCTTTGGTTATGGATGGAGGATGCAGCTGGAAACGTACGTAATCCTTCAGGCGTGAGTGCATGGTATGAGGCATTAATTCTGAAGCCTGTATTCCCAGAACTTGAAACTATGCAAGTAAGTGGTTGTGAAACAGTAGTTGTAGCCATTTGTGAAGTAGAGGCTGGGACAGAAATTACATTCGCAGCATCTGCACTTGAGGAGAGAACGGATTTAGATGTATTTGCTTACATCATTAATCCATCTGATTCCGAGGAAGAATTTGTAACTCAACTTTCATACGACGAGGTTTCAAAATTATACATGGGTAAAGTTTCACTAACTTCTGCTGAATCTGGTTGGTGGGATATTCTTTTCCGCGCTATTGACATCAATCAAAATGAAGGGAACTGGTCGGAACCAGAAATAAATATGATTCATTTGATAGATAGTACGGCACCTTCTGAGAGGAATTTACAGGTCACAAACAATCCTACTGCGAGCCAATCATGGGCAGTATATGGTGAGTGGCTTGCTACTTTGGCAGACAACTCTTCGGCAACATTACATGTTAGTGGGCCGAATGATTATTCTTTGACAACCTCACTTTCAAAAACCATTGCTAATGATTCTCAAGCCGTCTCTTCGTACGTTGCTCTTGGCTCAACTGAAACAATGGGCTTAGGGGCTAGTAATGCAAATAATAGCACAATTGGTTTGATTCATAATCATCTCAATCAAACATGGCCTGGAGTTGAATTGACAAACATTTCAAATTCATGGGGTGCAGTTCAAGATTTCATTGCTAAGAAGGATGATATTATTGCAGCAAATCCCGATATCATTACATTAATTCCATTGCGTGATTATTCATCGTCATCAACAAGTGTTTGGCAAACATCGTATCCAATCTTACTTGATAATTTAGTATCAACCGGCGCTCAGATTTACATTGGTGTGGTACATTTGGATCCTGACTATGTATGCCACATTAATTCAGGCCCAGCAGGATGTCATACTTATGGAGCATATCAGGTAAACCAAGAGAAAAATAAGGTCATCTATGATATTGCCGCAACAAGGCCTTGGGTGACACTTATTCCTCTATCCGATGATGGCCCTACATCTCCAGAATGGAAAGATGAGAATGGCTATTTCACAGATGCAGGCCATCATGCTTTGGCTGAAGCGATGCTTCATGGAATAAGGGGGGCGCGTTCATCTTATTCACCACTCTTTGGAGGAACTCATTTACTTGATACATCATCATTATCTCCAGGGGTATACGATTTCGAGATTGAGGTTGTTGATGAGTATGGGAACATAGCACCAGATTTTGTTTCCGGGCCAGATGCAACAATGTCTCTCTTGCCACCTGATGGGGTTTTGACATTTGCAATTCAGACACCTGTTCCAACTACTTTGCATCCTGGAATGTTTGAAGTATCATACGATGCAATGTGTTCAATTGGTTGTTCAATGCAACTAGAGGTATCATTAGATGGAGAAATTATTGAGGTAATTTATCCAACAGGTGGGGCTGGTAATTATCTAATTGACATTCCTTCAATTGGTGCACATACCATTTCAATGACTCTTTCAACTTCTGATTGGGTGGTTCCTTCAAGCAGTGATTCATTGGAGGTTTTTGCAACGCCTCCACCAGCGCCAGAATGGCATATTTCGTGCAGTTATTTTGATGAAGAAATAACACAAATAGGCATCGCATATAATGGAGGTATTGGTAATTTAACAACCTCAACACATTTCGTCAATTGTGCGGTGACAAATAGTGGGGGAGCTAATGGATTTGTTCAATTATCACCAAACTCTACGGTTGGGCCGTTTGTTTGCACTTCTTCTGTAACAGAGGTAACGCCTGCTGGCAGGGCTGAATTCTATTGTAATGTGGAAGAGAGCGACTCAATATCGGGTATTCATTCCCTTTCAATCGGATTTGAAGAGGTAATAGCATCGGGTAATAACTCAATAGGTGGCTGGGAAACAAATGCAGTTCTCCTATCTCCAAGGTTCGCAACTGATGGAGTAGTTGATGATGACGAGAAAGACCCACAAGATGATGCAAATGCAGATGTTGCAGGGAAGAGCCCAATTGTGTGGATAATTTCTGCTTTGGCACTGTTATTAGTTGGTATCGGAGCTATCACCTTATTGTTCTCATTACGTGATCGCAAGGTGCCAATTATTGGAGAATATAATGAAGAATCGTTATTTGGTGAAACATCTGATTCAGATATTGAATCCGTTGAAGCTGCATATATTCATCCATCAATAGTTGAGAATAATGATGGTGGGGAAATAGTTGATGAAGAAATAACGGCCGAACCATCATCGGACAGTGAAGTCGATTCAACAATTAGCCGGGGGCAAGTTATTGAATCATATCTGAATCTACCAAGTGGCGGAGACTATGAACAGGCTGATGGAGTGACTATTTACAAGCAAGCAGATGGTGTGAAGTGGCAAATGGAAGATGGCGGTTCTTTCCGCCGCCTTGACTGAGTCAAGTTCCGTTTTTATTTGCAAATATGATGTGACTTTACAACGGTTGGTTCAAGAACCACCCCCGCTCGCTATTGGTTCGTGGTAGACGAAATCCGCACCTGCTTCCGCTTCCGCTCACCCGATGAAGGGATTGAAATCCTAGTTGAAGGTGAGCGAAATTGGGTTGAAAATTGGAGGGAGCAATTGGAATTGACTGATATTGGTTTGCTTGAGCGACTTTCAATTGGTTCGGACGGCGACCCAATCATTTCATCTTCAACTACATCACAAAGGGGGAAGAAGCCCTTACCTGGGCCGACTCCCGACCCTTCGAAAGTTCTCACAGTGAGGAGGATTATCGGCGAGTTGAGTATTGAAGAAGAGATGGCCAAACTTGGAATCTTCAAGGAAGAATCACCAACGGTCATCGACCTCAGGGCAATTCTTGATGAATATGATGAGATGCCAAAACCACCTCAAGGGTCACCTTCAACTGAACCTGAAGCAGAGGGTTGGTTGCGCGAGGCATTGCGCATAGCAGTTCGTAGATTTGGTGTAATGGGTTTACCGGCCGATGTGATAATCAAAACAATTCATGGGCGCCATGACCTAGACGATGACCTTGTCGAGGGGTGGCTTGAAACTCAATATCAACTAGGAAAATTAGTGAAAATTTATGGCGGAACTAAAGAAGGATTTGGCCCTTCACCTGCTTGGCTTGATGCCCCTTGAAATTGGTTTTCATTGATGGTAAATCATCAACTTTCTGGTTATTCTAGGAGTATTGCGAACCACTCGGTGGCGACATATTCGCAAATGTTAAACGTTGTACTGCAAGCAATTTTACGAAGCAGCACTCGCACACGCGCACGAAAGGAGTAATAAGAAGGCACAAAGTCGGTTGTGTTTGTATGTCGAGCCATACCTTTGAACTGAACATGAACAAGGCACGAGTTAAAGCCGTCGCACTGGTTGCATTAATGGTGCTGTCAACTTCGTTGGCAGTATTGGATGTCGCAGCGAGCAATTCGAAACAGTACCCAGTAACAAGAAATCCTTTGGATCTTGCAACTGGTGACTTCGATTGTGATGGTGATGATGATATCGTGACCGCGAGCGAGATGGGCAATTTCTTGTCCATTCTCTGGAATGATGGTGGAACTTACCAAGACCGAACGGACTTGTGGGTTTCAAACAATGCAACCCGCCGTGCAGGTTTTACCGATATTGCGGATGTTGGCGGTGTTGAAGTTGGAGATATTGATGATGACGGCAAGGATGACATAGTCTTCTATCAAGGAAATATCCAAATTTGGGGTTCTACAGAAGTTATTCGAGGTAACCTGACTGTTCTAACGAATGATGACTGTGCCGGTTCTTTTACTGAGGACGCAGTATACACCATGGGGGACATCGTATGGAATTTCCAAATTGATGATGTCAACGGAGATGGTGTTGATGATATTGTAGTTCTTGAATTACAAGATATGGCTTCAGGTACTCAGCGTTTGTTGACCTATTTGGGTGGAGCACAGCGAAACAACGCAGCAACAAATCACAAGATTACAACTCTTGATAATTTGGCAAATAAGGTCTATGCAGATATTAGACTTGGAAACTTTGGTGAGGCAGTAGTTGGTGGTCCAATTGGAAATGATTGTGACGACTTAGATGCATTCCTACATTTCTGGCCAGGATTTAATGCAGCGACAGGTTTCCAAGATGGTGATTGGGATAACGTATCAATTGTTGAATTCGAATGTACGCTCGACACATTCGCAGCATGGAACGACCCAAACAAGCAACACACAATCAAGTTGAATTCTGAAAGTGGTGAATTTGATATCGCTGATGAAGATAGCGATGGAAAGATTGACACAATGGCAATTACCAATTTGACATCTGTTGTATTGCAGAGTTGCGCAGCAGCACCTTGTCCATCTCAGAGCAATTGGCAACAGATTGCCATATCTCCGAGTATAGGTTCATTCGTACCTGCCTCGGTTGAATTGCAGGATGTTAACCAAGATGGTGCTATTGACATGGTTGTGCCAACAACTTCTACCATCACTAGTTTGACTGGTGCAAGTGGTAATACTGTTACATCATACTCAATGGATAACTTGGAAGAATTGAACACCGTTCAAATCATTCTTTCTGATGGTTCTGGTGGATTCCATACCCCTCAGTCAATGCCTGTTGGTCGTCGACCAACAATGGTTCTAGTAGGCCAGTTTGCTGGTGGCGCATCGAGTGCACTTGACTTAGCAATCGGTAATCGTGATTACACATACCAATACTCTAACGGTGCTCTACATATTGACTCAAAGGGATGTGCGTTTGACCCATTGAATCCACAACTGAATGGTTTTGGATGCGGTAATCTTGATGCAATCTCAGTCGTTCAACTTGACAATGAAGACCTAGGGATATCAGGGATAACAGTCTCGCCGGCTAGTTTCAATCCAGATACTGGTCGTATGACCATTGGTGAAGGTACTCGTGAAGTGAATGTGACTGTGCAAAACACTGGCCTTGATTCTATTTCAGGTAGTGTTGATGTTGATGTTTCAGTCAAAGAAATCACTGGTGGTGCTGATACTGTTGTTTATTCAAATGATTATGAAACAGCAGCGGCAGTAAATTGTGGTACAGGATGTACTTGGGCATATGCCGATTATGATAATGAAGAATTCTTCTGGCACGAAGAGGTTGCAGCGAACCACTCTACATCTCCTGATGGTTGGGAAGCCGATGTGAATCCGACGGATTACATGTGGGCTGGGACATGGCATCCAAATGCAACATCTAGTAATCAGATGGAAAGTGGATACTTATCCAATCAAGATGAGGGAATGATTCTCAGAAATATCGATTTAACTGGTGCTGATGCAGCTTCACTTGAACTGGATCTCTTCTGCAGTGCAGGATATTCAGTTGTCCATTATGTCAATGCCCAGGGTTCAATCTCTGGAATGGTAATTTTTGATGACTCATGTAACATTGATGTATATACTGATGATGAAGGCTGGGTCCCAGTCATTTATCGTGGTGGGTATGACCTTGTAAGACTCAATGAGTATTATAGAAATGGTGGCTCAGTTGAATACACGAGTAGCATCTACCATTTCACAGGAACAAATTACAGTTGGATGGATTTGTCTGGAAACGACTCATTGGATTTGACTCCATGGGCTGGCCAGACAATTGACCTTCGATTCCGTTTCCGAACAGGTTACGAAGGAAGTGTAGGGCGTGACAACACATCTCGAAACACCCAGTGGGATGGAATGGCGTTTGACAACCTCTCTATCAAGAAGACAATCACTCAATACGGACAGGTTCAGCCGGTCTCTCAGACCCTTAACCTCAACAACTTCGCTCCTGGTGACGAGCAGACAATTACTCTGAATGCTTACTTTGTGAATGGTACCGAATATATGATTGAAGGAGCACTATCTGCTCCGACAGGATTTGCAAATGAAGATTCAAGCAACGATGATACTCGTTGGAAGATGAATGTCCTAAATTTGTACGACCCAGCAGTCAATGAGATAACTTCGTTTGGCCGTGGGCAGTTGTATGCTTCTGGTGATATGCCAATTGATGTGATTGTTGAAAACTCTGGAAATACTGTGATGGACTTTGACGTTCAAGCAACAGTATACACAGCACAACCAAATGCTCTCTTTACAAATCCATGTAAGGATGTAGAGGACTTTGAGCCAAGCGCATGTGCATACATGTTTGGCGATGACAGCGACGGTGTTGGTGGAATTGTCGATGATAGCGATGCAAGCGTGCAAAATGCGATTGTACCAGGTAACCGACCTCTGTTTGGTAGCAATGCCTACTGGTTCGGACATCCAGATACTGGCTATGGTGATGATTGGAACGAGTCAATGACTCTCCAAACAATTGACCTGAGAAACATGGGCGGAGATTTTGCCTACTTGACTTATGATTATTTCGCAGAGTCAGATTATTTGACAGATTCAAATGGTAACATTGTGAACGTCAACGAATATGCGGCACTTGAGATTAGTTGGAGAAAGGGCTCTCAAACTTACGAAGGATTAGTTTATGGTTCATGGAACGATTACAATGAGAATGGAATTCTTGGTGGTCCAAATCAGTCTTGTGAAGATATTGATGAAGATGGTACCTTTGACGAAGTTGAATACATCGGTGACCACACAGATCAAGGGAACTATGTTGTATGGTTTGACAGTGAAGGAATTGTAAAGTCAGTCACACTTGATTTGACTCACATTGTATTGCAGAACCGCACAGGTGCATCTACCCAGTGGCGTACCGAGTGTACTTCAATGGCTGGAGCAGAGGTCGACTTAACTTTCCGTTTCCTATCAAATGGTGATGGAATTAACGGCCAGGCAGGTTTCGCAGGTTTCGCAATTGATAACCTGACAGTGCAAGAGTATACCTTCACCCCAGACCAGTCTTATACCGCGAGTGTTACTGGAATTGATGCCCGTGAAGAGCGCAATGTTTCCATTGCTACACATAACTTCCAACAAGGAATTTATCGAATTGATGTCATGAGTATCTTTGACAACACTACAGCAGGAAACAACTGGACCAATGTTGCAGAAGTAGCTCTTGGAAACAACGTTTCAAAGGTTATTTTCGAGGTGGCTTCCGTTGATGTCACACTTTATCGACCAGATGTCTTAGATTGTGTAGAAGATGTAGACTACGACTGTGTCTATCCTATTGACCAAGCGTTGACTCATCAATTCACCGTGCCTCTGAGCAACGGTGTACTTGCTGGTGACTACAATATCTACCTAGATATCGTTGATTCATCTGGAACAACAGTTTCTTCCACGACTTCAACAAATAGTCCAATCACTCTTACCTCACATGAAAACAGTCAGGCAACTTTCCAACCGTATAATGGTTGGACTGATGGAGAGACATATGACTTACGTTTCTATGCTGAACTCGTTGATGGTACACCATCAGGGAACCAACGTAACTTTACAATCAGTTTCGCTGATACTGTAGATGTTGCGATTCTATCTAATCCAACTGACCAAAACAGATTACAGAGTGTCAAACAAGATTTGGATTCTATGGGCTTGACCTACACACAGTTCCGTCAAGTGGATTGGGATACATACCTAGCGAGTGGTTGGCTTGACCACTACTCCAAGGTTCTACTCCCATGGCAGACTACTGCAAATGTGCAGGCTGGAAACTACTACGGTCGTCTTGGTGAATCAGCAACTGAAACAATCTTGAAGAATTACATGATGGCTGGTGGAACAATTGAAGTCCATCTTGGCCCGTATGCTGAGGGATTAGATGACAATTTGTTGTATAACATGGTTGTTCTCAACCGTGATACATCAGGTAACCAAGTCGGTCATAGCGATCTCAATATCGCAGACCCATATCATCCACTTCTTGCAAATGTAAGTGATACTGCATGGTTAGGAATGAATAACGGTAACTATGTTGCAAATGCAGCATTGTCTACTGCAAGTGCTGGTGCAAACAAGTTGCCGACACCTTGTGGCGGCCTCATCAATGCACAACAGGGAACTTTCCACAGTTTGCTAAGTCACAGTTCAGATTCAAGCATGCACATGCTTGCTACTTGTGGTGTAGGTAGTGGTGGTTTGATTGTTAGTACAATAGATGTTGAGAATCCAAGCGTCTCAGAACCTTACGGCAGTACATCGTCACCTCTACGTAGCAACTTGCTTGCTTACCAAGTGACTCCATATCCAACAGAACTTGGAATTGCTGGTAACGGATGGGACCTCACAGTAAACGGTGCAGCACCATCTCAAGCAGATGCGTCAGGTGAATATGCAGATACAGTTTATCTCAAGTCAAGTAGTATTGTTGACTTTGCTTTCACATCTACTCTAGCAGGCTTAGATGCAGATTGGGAAATCAGAGGTTCAACAGATTGGGACCGAAATCAGTTCCCACCAAATGTTGTATATGCACACCGTGCTGATGATTCACATCAGGTTACTTTCTGTTTAATTGACACAAACCCTGACGGCACTGGTTGTATCCAAGATGCTTCATGGGATGTCACACTATACCTACATGATGCAGCAGGACACACAAGAATCACTCACCTAACTCTACAGACAAACGATATCTTGGCTGATGAATCAGACCCAGTTGCAAACGTAACTGTGGATGAGCACCCACTATACCCTGACAGTTTGGAAGACCATGGAACCAAGAGTTCTGGTGGTTCAGACTGGCCAGTATACCTTGCAAAGTTGTCTGCAAGTGGTGACGTGAAGGTCAAGTTCGATGCTTGTGGCTCAAACGACCCAGATGCAATGGGTGGAGAGAGTGGCATTACCACATACACTTGGAAGGTCTTCCAGGATTACCCATGGAACAACCCATCTAACGATTATGATGGCCACACCTTTGAGCGTACTGCAGCAATGGGCTGTGACTGGACATACACATTCCATAACCAAACTGCAGACCCATCTGGATTTGCTGAAAACCCAATTCGTATTGAGTTGGAAGTTCTTGACCGAGCAGGTCGAGATTCTGAGAAGGTCAAGATGTATTTCGTGATTGTACCTGAGGATTGGGGTGATGATGCACCTGTTTGGGAAATTGCAACTCCATTAGACGGTTCAACTCAAACTGGCGATTATGTTTGGGTTAATGGTTCAGTTCTCTCTGGAAGCGAAGGTGGAGATGTAGCAATTGAAGCAGCATTGGATTCATCAATCTTGAATGAGACAATCGATGAGAAGGTTAAGCAGTTGCGTGATGGCAAGTTTGCAGATGTACGTAACCTTGGCGATGGCTCGGCATTCAGTCTCAAGTTGAAGGTAGAAGACTTGTATGATGAAAATGGCTCAACTCAGACAATTTATCTGAAGATTGTTGAGGGTGATGGTCAGACATGGACTCTTTACCAACAGATAGACATCAACCTACCACCAGTGGTTGTTGATGTTGATCCTTGTGTAGCAGACCCAACAGCTGATGGCTGTGATAGTGGAGGAACTGACACCCAAGGCGGTGGTGGATTGTCTAACACAATCCTCTTTGCTGGAATTGGTGCACTTGCTCTACTTGTGATTGTAATTGCTACTCTGCTTGTAATCCGTGTGCGTGGCGGTTCCTCTGATGAAACTGGTTTCGCTAATGTTGAAGACATGGACCCAATGGAAGCATATGTGCAGCAGTTGATTGCACAAGGCTACCCTGAGGACACTGCTCGGCAATACGCCCAACAGTATGCCGGCCATTTCGGCCAACAGTGACGGGCCGCGGCTGCCGTTTGGCAGCTGTGGCCACCTCCCTGCAAAGGGAGGGTTGCCGATTCGCACATCTCTAGCATTTGAGAATTTCACCTTGAAGGGTTCTACCGCGTGCTTTTGAACCAAGTCCGTTTCGCCGATTCAATGGACGAAGGCGCCGAATACAAGGTTGCAGACCTCAGCTTGGCTGATGAAGGTGCACTAAGGGTTGATTGGGCTCGTAGTAGGATGCCTGTACTCGCTCTTTTGAAAGAGAAAGCAGAGAAGGAACAACCCCTAGCAGGTATGACTGTTGCCGGTTGTTTACATGTTACCAAAGAGACCGCAGTGCTAATTGAGACGATTGCGGCTGCCGGTGCTAAAGTTTCATGGTCGGGATGCAATCCACTTTCAACTCAGGACGATGTCGCTGCTTGGTTAGCAAGAGAAGGATACGGAATTTACGCTTGGCATGGCCAGTCAGTAGAAGATTTCTACTGGTGTATCGACCAAACAATTGATGCCGAACCTACCTTGACTTTGGATGATGGGGCTGACCTAATTTTCAGAGTTCATGATTCACGCACCGATGCAATGGACAAGGTGATTGGGGGTACAGAAGAAACCACTACTGGTGTTCACAGGCTGAGAGGGATGGCTGATGCTGGAAAACTTCGCTATCCGGTTATTGCGGTTAATGACGCGATTACAAAATGGGATTTTGACAATGTTCATGGCACGGGGCAATCTACATTAGATGGGATACTGCGAGCAACTTCTGTATTATTGGCAGGCAAAACTTTTGTTATTGCTGGATATGGTCACTGTGGTAAAGGATTGGCAAATCGAGCCCGAGGAATGGGCTCGAATGTCGTAATTACGGAGATTGATCCTCTAGCAGCTCTCAAGGCACACATGGATGGATTCCAAGTAATGCAGATGGATGATGCTGCAAAAGTTGGCGATATATTTTGTACTGCAACTGGGATGGTTGATGTGTTGGTTGGGCGCCACTTTGAGTCAATGAAGAACGGTGCAATCGTCTGTAATACTGGCCATTATGATTGTGAAATCAATGTGCCTGATTTGGAATCGTTGTCTGATTCAGTGCGTACGATACGCACCGATAACGAGGAATTTTCAATGAAAAATGGGCGTCAAATCCACTTACTTGCTCGCGGTCGTTTAGTTAACTTAGCAGCGGCTGAAGGCCATCCTTCGGAAGTGATGGATATGTCATTTGCAAATCAATTCCTCTCACTTTGCTTACTAGCGGCTGAAGGGAAGGGTTACGATAACTTGGTCTATGACATCTCTCATCAACAAGATTCAGAATTGGCAGGCTTCAAACTAGCAGCAGAAGGCCGACAACTAGACGAATTAACGGCAGAGCAGAAAGCATACCACGAAGATTATTCACACGGTACTTAACTAGAAAATGTCACTCTTCTTCCTCAAAAACGATGTCAACAGTAGTGAGGTCTGGTATCCGTGGCCTCCAATTTTTAGGTAGAGGTTCATTTGATTTTACCACCTTTTCAAGACGTTCTTGGAATGCCTTAGTTCGATATTTGAGTAGGGTTTGATAGAGCTTTAGAGGGCGCCAATCAGTTGGGAAGCAGACTTTTCCTGAACTCATTTCAACATCAGTTGCTCTGATAACATTGTAAGCAGGCCGATTTAGTCGCATTGTGACTGATTTTGACCATTTTACGCCGATAAGTACGGTTGCAACAACTAGTAAAAATCCGGAAATCATAGGCAACCATACTGAACCAGAGAATTCAATTGAATTCCATAACAACACTTCGGTCATGACGATAGGTCCAGCAAGCATGAGGAAGGTGACTTGTTCGTTTGCTGGTTTTTTCTTGCGTTGAAATTCAATATCTTTCCACCCAGGATGGTCATTTTCCCAAGGTTGGAAAATGAGGGTTTTTTCACGGTCTGCAGCCTTTTTCACGGTGCCATGAAGTCGGGCTGTTTGCATTAATTGCGAATGAGCCATGACGTCCATTCCTTCTGCCCAGAGTTGGTTTAATCTCTCTGCAGCAGCACCATATTGTCCGAGGTCAGATAGAATTGCTACTTGTTCAATCAGTGGCTCGGGGTCGGTTGGCGATACTTCGCGGCGTCTTTGCCACCAACTGAGAGCTTCTTCAAGCATCCCGAGTTCTTGGACGAGTATTTGCCCTCCACGCCACCAAGCGGGGCGGTTTTCAGGGTCGTATTCTACAGATTTTCTGCATGCGCGCATACATCGAGATACTTCACGGAGTGTAGGTTCTCCATGTTGAGGAAGTTCAAGATTAGCACGCATCCACCACGCCTCTCCATGTTCTGGTTCAGCAGCAATTATCTCATCAGATAGGCGACACATCTCATCTCTGTCACCCTCATCTTGGGCATCCAAGGCTTGTAGCCACAAGTCCTCAATGTCAACAGCCATGATTGCCGGAGAGGCCATGGGTTCTCAATCCCATCGGCCTCTATTGCTCAATTCAATTTCATCAAATACAGTATGCTAGTATGTTCATTTGGTCATTTGTCGGAATTATTGATGAAGGGTGACGTCTTGTCGAGGTAAGAGGGGGAGTTATGCCAAAGGTTCGCAAGCCGAAGAGTGGATGGCCTCGTTTGCCTAAACCACGTCGCTTTCGCAAAGCAATCCGCAAGACCGGCCTCCCTCCATGCCCTGAGTGCCATTCATATTCTATGAAACGGGATGAATTGAGAAGTGAGATGTATTGCACAAAATGTGGCCGTACATTGTAATTAGTCTCTTCGTCCTTTGAATGGATTATTCGGGTCTCTTTTTGAGCGATGCTGAGATCCTCGGTTTCCGCCTCGACTTGCACCACGGTCTTGCCAAGAACGAGGTTTTGCTCCTCCTGGGCGGGCTCCTCTACTACCCCCGCGGTTTCCGCCACGGTCTCCACCTCGGTCACCACCACGATTTCCGCCACGGTCTCCACCTCGGTCACCACCACGATTTCCGCC
>JABIGF010000009.1 GCA_018650285.1 Methanobacteriota archaeon | reverse complement strand
TCCTGAACTGGGTGTCCATGATGCTGATGGGTTGACTCCGATGAAGACAGGATTTGTTGTAGTTCCTAGAGAATGTATTTCTCCATGAACAATGATTGACGAATTTGTTGTATTTGCATACACTTGGACTCCTGGATTAATTGTTAGTCGTACACCTTGTTGTACCGAAACAGGGCTGTTTAGGTAGTAGGGTGAGTTAGCTGCAGTCCAAGTAGTGTTGAATGAGATAACCGTCCCTACATTCGTATCCATACGCGGAGATTCATGTTCTAATTCTAGAGTAATGCTATCTGAAAAGTCTTCTTCAAAATTCATCATCTCAGACCATGAAATGGTAATCATTGAGAAACAAACTAGGATTAGTAATAAATTACTTATTTTCTTATTTTTTGACATATCAAAACAACCTAAATTTCAAACAACAATTGCCTAATCATGGCATTGACTCATTTCAACCACATAATGTAATCCATATCAAATATTCCCCCTAAAAAATCTAACAATAATGATTAGAAATTTTGTCGATTAATTTTGATTTATTTGTAATCTTGGCATCGGGGGGTTTTCATGCACTTCCTGTGTCGGACCGACTGTGAATCGAACACGCCCGTGCGCATACCTTCTCGTATTGGTGATGGTTTTACCCCTTATTGGCTCAATTCAACCGGCTGGCCAATCCCCTCTTGAGACCAGTTATCCGGCTCAGATTCTCACAACAGATCAGACCTCGGAAATACCTACTCAAACAGCGATGCCAATGTTTGGAGAATTGCCGTGGTGGGAATACACAACTCTTGACTCAAATCGGAATCGCATACACGATTCCCTTGAAACTGCTGTTGGTCCAGTTAATGTGGGTCTTTCATACGACCACACGCCAACTATTGAGGATGAAGCAAAGGTTCAGGCACTAGGGCACACTGTAAACCAACTATTACATTCGGTTGATGCCTTGCTTATTGGTACAGTAAATGCTTCTGATGTTTGGGCATTGGCACAACTTGATGGCGTAGTAATGGTAGAGAGGTACGGCATTCTTACCTTCTATGGTGATATTCAAACACCGGCAGTAAAAGCACGCAATTCATCTTTTTATCCAGTTGGCGCATGGGATTTGGGAGTTACTGGTGAAGGAGTAAATATTGCCCTCACTGATACTGGTGTTGATGAAGAGCATCCAGGATTGGTTGGTAAGTTCGTTGCAGGGTATGATGCTGTGTGTTATTTGCACACAGACCCAACCTGCCTCCTCGCGGGCGGGCGCGAAACAGATGGTACTTTCAATCCAGATGATGGCAATCAACACGGCACCGCATGCATGGGTATGGCGTCTGCAACTGGTTTGGAAGCAGATGGAAGCCAGTCTAATTTCACCGGTGCCGCACCAGATGCAAAACTTGTTGATGTGCGCATTGGAACCGATGCTGGTGCAGGTCCATTTGAGAATTATTTCTTAGAACAGGAATTCTATGAATCTGCAATGAATGGTGTACAATGGATAATTGATAATCGCGATACTGCGTGGCAAGGTGCTGATGAGCAAGATTTTGGAATTGACATCATTTCGCTATCTTGGGGAATTACTAGCCACGAAGGTGGCGGCTCTGATGGTGAAGATATGCACAGTCGCATCCTCAACGAAGCAGTTGAGGTAGGGATCACTCCAAGTGTTGCGGCTGGAAATGATGGTCCAGACAATGATGGTTTGTCAGGTATGGGCTCTTCTAGTCTTTCAGTTACAGTTGGTGCTACTGATGATATCAATACTATCCAACGTGGTGATGATACTGTTGCAGGTTACTCAAGTCGCGGCCCTCGTCGTGATAATGGTGACAGCAACCCATACAATGAATTGAAGCCTGAAATTAGTGCGCCTGGAACAAACATCATTCAAGCAGAAGGATGTGTGACATCTGGTAGTTGCAACAATCTTTTCAGTGACGCTTCTCAAAACACCTACACTGGGCGCGGTTCAGGTACATCTTATGCAACTCCTTCTGTATCAGGAGTGATTGCCTTAGTGATTGAGGCTAACCCAGACCTTGACCCATTACAAATCAAGGAAGTTCTCAAGCAGACTGCAGAGCGCAGAGGTCCTGCATCTGCACCAGATGTTGACCCGTATTGGAATCGAGATTTCGGATACGGAATGGTTGACGCTTACGAAGCGGTAAAATTAGCACAACATCTCAATGTAACTAGCCAATCAGCATCTATTGACCCATATATCCAAAATCACATTCTAGAATACAATGTTAGTGGTTCAACAGCAAGAATTGCAGGCCACTCTTGGGGCCAGCAAGGTGTAATTGACCGTGTGGAATTTAGAGTAGCAGGCGGCGATTGGCATGAAGTGGCATACGATGTAGCCATCGAAGAAATCCCTGCCGGCACCCCATTTACTTGGAATATCACCCTCGATGCAGACAAGTTGTCAGCAGGCAATCAGTCCGTTGAAATCCGAGCTGTTTCTGGTGAGATGACATCGCTTCCAAGTATTGTAAATGTCCAAGGGACAGGTGCAGGTGCTAATGCATCATCTGGTGGTTTTGTTCTCTATGCCGTTGGATTGGCATTAGTAGTGATGTTGTTAGCGGCTGTTCTTGGCTGGAGAATGCACCGTGTTAGCGAGCACTTGTCTACAGACTCTCCTTCACTTGGTAAGAGTGGCGGTTCTGTATTAGATGCAGAATTAGTGAACAACCAAGAATCAGAAATTTCCGACTTAGAATTATGCAGTGTTGCCGAATTGAAACAAATGCTAGAAGAGAAAGGTCTCAAAAAGAGTGGTAATAAGTCGGAATTAATTGAAAGACTTCGTCATATTTGATGTTGCATTTTCAATATTAGTTCATTCAATGCATGAGTTTGATAGGTTCGATAAGGGTCGGCTTGAATATGGCAGAGTTCAGCGACCGAGCAAATGCCATCAAACCAACCGGCGTTCGCAAGATGTTTGACCTTGCAGGGAAGGAAGCAATTCATCTTGGCTTAGGCGAGCCAGATTTTCAACCACCCGAAGTCGCAATCGAAGCATTCTATGATGCTATGAAAGAGGGGCATAACAAATACACTACAACAGCAGGACTTCCAGAATTACGTGCAGAAATTGCCGCGTTTTGGTCTGACTTAGAAAGTGGCCTTAATGAAGATAATGTATGTGTTACGATGTCAGGTACAAATGCTGTACTCAACGCTTGTTTATGCTTTTTGAATTCGGGTGATAACATAATGATTCCAGACCCCTGCTTCCCCCTTTATGGGCCCCATGCGACAATAACAGGCGCTGAACCGCGATTCTATCCTTGTACATTTGAAAATGAGTTTGTTCCGACAATCGAATCACTTGAGGAATTGGTTGATGAGAATACGAAGGCGATTATTTACAACTTTCCGAGTAACCCCACTGGTGCTACAATAACAAATGAGCAGAGGGATGAGTTACTTGATTTTGCTCGTCGCCACGATCTTTGGATAATTACCGATGAGGTATATGACCGAATTATTTACAACCAGTCACATGTATCATTTTTGGGTGCTGGTTATGACAATGTATTGATGATTCAATCATTTTCTAAGACATTCGCAATGACTGGTTGGAGGATTGGCTATATTGTATCTTCAAACCTAGAAATCATGACCCAAATAAAGAAGATGCAGTATTACATTACTGCTTGTTCAACTGATGCAATGCAGTATGGTGTGTTAGCGGCAATACAGAAAGCAAATTATTATCCCAGTGAAATGCGAGATGCATTTTGGCAGCGAAGAGACTTAATTTGCACGCGATTGAATGCAATGCCTAGTATTTCTTGCCATGTGCCAGAAGGTGCCTTCTATGTATTTCCTAAATTTGACCTTCCCGGATGGACAAGTGTTGATGTCGCTCTAGAGATTCTCAAAGAGGGCGTAGTTTGTTCGCCTGGTTCAGCATTTGGTGATGCTGGAGAAGGCCATCTACGCTTTGCATACACACTTGGAATGGAAAAAATAGCCGCAGCTATGGATATTGTTGAATCTGTTGTGGAACGAATCAAGGATTCGCCGCCACCGACTCAACCTGCTGATTTTTGAGGTGGAATGATGTTAGATAGCGTACTCCAATTTTTTGGTGGCTTTGTTTTTGCCATTATTTTAGCAAGGACGCCACTTATTGTATTACCAAGATTGACAGCCCTGCAAAATAATCTTGCTCCGTTCCCTAATCCTCAACCCGTTGATGAACAACTACTTTCACAGATGTTGGTATTGCGAACAATTTGGAACCTTTCATTCTTATTTGCATTGTTACCCCTTGCATTCGGGTATCTAATTCTTTCAACTTTTGCGGCTCCAATAGCATTTGGTTTGTTCATTGGAGGGGGCTGGTCAATTCTTTCTCGGCTAATGCCAAGTGATGGTCTTTCAATCCCAAATACACCTTATCCGTATGAGTTGATCCACGAACTTAATGAGTTGCGGGTAGAGGAATCTAGTTGCTGCTCAGGCCCTGATATTGTGTGGGAAGTTACAGCAGTTCGTTGTAGTAATTGTAGGAAAACTCACCTTTCTAAATCAAGACCAGACTTAGGGCGTAGGAGAAGTGATGGTTTGGTGGGAAAAATCCGTCTATTGATGCTTGATGGCCACCCAATTGTTACTACTGAGTCTGAAGATTAATCGTCATCTTCGATAAATACAGAGTCAGATGATTCTTTTGCTTTTGCTAGTGCAGCCAACATGTCAACCTTATTTCCTTTAATGATAGAGCCGCCATTTTCCTCTCCAATTATTTCAGTATCTTCATCGTTATTATCGGCATTTTCTCCATCAGAGGAGTCCTCAGTTTCAGTCCCGTCGCCTAAGAGAAGTTGAGGTTCATTATTGCCAAGGTCTTCCCACTGGGCTTCGCTATTGACTAACCAATCAGGTAGGTCGTGTCGTCCGCCACCAAGTACTGCCATTGTGGTAAATGTTGCAAGGGGTAAAACTGCAAGAGCGACAAGCATGTCAAGAAAAGATGTTTCAGGTACCTCTACGTTGAGTTGTTCAGGGAGGAAAGCTTCGATAATGCTCTTTTCAAGAGCGATTTGTTGCCATTGAGTGACATCAGGTTGAATGATGTCAAAGGCGAATCCGACAATAATTCTGCCAACTAGCCAGAGAATGAGAACAGGGAACATCCAATTTATTTTAGTCACATTTACTAGAAACCTTCTGACTCTTGATGCGAATCCTACGTATCTTATTGCGTAATTTGGAAATGTACGGAGGATGACTGCTAGTGATGCTATGTAGCCTATCATCGCTAGTTCTAGAAGTCTGTTTGGAACAAGCCAATCTGATGGTACAAATTTGAGGACAAGAAGAGGAGTGATTGCAAGGAGAATTTGTAGTGGTGCTGCTAACATTTGCAAGCCGCCATGAACTTCTAGTAGTGCTCTTTTACTGACAACCATTTCGCGGTTGACAATTTTCATCATTTTTCCTGAGGGAGAGGTCATCAAATGAGTTCGGGCGCGGTCAACCATTGCGGCATCTTTCATCAAGCGACTTGCGCCTAATACCGGCATCCAACCGCCACGTTCTGCAACCGATACCGGCATCCAACCGCCAACAACTAACGCAAGAACGAGTGAAATAATGCCGTATCCTAGAGACCCACTGAGAATCCAAGGGACCAAATCTACTCTGAGAAGTGGTTGCTCTCCAAAGACCCCACCAAAATCAATGAAATAGGTCGCTGAAAAAGCAATTGCAGGTGCAACAATGACTTGCCCACAGACAATAATGGTCAGCCAAAGTCTCTCAAGAAGAGTACTCCTCATGCCCGACACAATCACCTCGCCATTCGTTTGAAGCCATATTATCTTCGCTTTTTTCTTACTGAAAGCGGCAATCGTTAGACCTATGGGATTTCGCCGAAATAGGGGATAATTCGCACATCTGTCTTAGACAGATGCCAATCAACCTTTTTACCTCCATTCTGTTGGGACTACTGTTGATGCGAATGAGCCGGTTGAAATCCCTAACTCTTGCCCTTCTGTTAGTTGCTACATTAATGGCCCCTATTTCGGCCACTGTTGGGGCTGCTGGCCCCAAGACAATGGTTGATTTTGCCATTGAAGATATTACGATTGGTAATGCTTCAATTGTCGCTCTACAATGGGACCAGCCAGATGGTACTCAGAAGGACTATTATTTGAATTCTCAAACACTTCCAATTCGAGTCACCTTCAAACAAGCTGGGTCATCATTGCAAACCTCTAGCGCTACAGGTTACATCGAAGTGTGGCATCCAGTTGGTGTAAAAGTCGCTGAATGGAATTTTTCACTCTCTTTGACTGGTGGACAATCAGTTGACCATGAAGTCGTTTGGAATGCTGATGCTGCTCACAGTCAATTGACAGAAGCAGGTGAATTAGTTGGTGGATACATTGTAAAGGGCGTTGTAGATGGTGGCCTTTCTGAAGGGGATACGTCAAATGACGCAGGCCAAGAAAATGTCCCTATTGCAGTTTTCATCACCAATATGGATAGTGGTGCATGTGGTGATAATGATGGGGATAGTGTTTCTGATTGCCCTGGTGCAACATACAATTCTCCAACATTTGCTGCAGTAGGATATGAAGCGGGAACTAACAATCCGGATGGTACTGGGCCGTGGCAACATGATACATCAGGTGGCTATGCAGGTACTAGTCATTGGCGCCATTCAGTCCCTGGGCAAGATTATGTCAGTAATGGTAACGACCACTTACTTTGGGGCTGGTTTATTCCTACCGGTGGCTCTTGTGAAGATCCAGGTCATGGACTTGGATATGGGATAACAGCCAACGAAGTATTCTCCTATGGGGCGCCATTTTGTAAGGTTTCTTTGACAGGTGGCGAATACATCTCAATGCAATTAGCAACTCAAGCTTGGGGTGGAATGGGTATGGGCGATGAAGTTGCATTGGAAGCATCTTCAGCAGGGACAGTAATTGCTCAGAAGAATTTCACTGAAGCAGGAATCAGTGGTGCAACAGATGATTGGACACCAATTATTTGGGATATTGGGGCTAATACTAGCACCTCAGTTTTCAGTCTAAGTTACCATTTCATGAGTGATAATAGTGGTTCATCAGCCGGATTCCATGTAGATCAATTTGCATTGTTTGGTATTGAGAAAGTAAACGAATACACAATCAATGTTACCTGTGACAATCCTGAAACAGGATATGTGGTGATTCCAGCCGACCCAATGCCGCCATCCCTACACTGCTTTATGACAAACAATGGATATCGTGAAAAGTCGATTGAAATCCGTGTCAATATTGACAATGATACATGGATGAACCAATTTTCTCCAGTTCGAATTGATTCAAACAATCTTAACGACCACGATTTTAGCGTGCCACTAAATCCTCTTGAACACAATGAGACAACAGAATTTTGGGTCAATTTAACAATTCCACCAGGGGCAAATGTGGAACAGTTAAACTGGAATGTTTCTCTCTTGGACTACTATACAGGATTACCAAAAGAGGAGTTGAATATACCCCTCTCTGTGGATGCCTCTTACTCAGTTGATGTGACCTATTACGGCTCATCTGCAGCCGCTGCTACATTAGCTCCAGGCGAGGTAGGTATTGTACCGTTTGAATTAACAAACACAGGGAATCAGATGGCTTATTGGAATCTTAATGCTTTCTTTAATCGTAGCGATTGGCACAGTCTACATTACCGTTTCTTGGATGCTGATGTAAATGGAAGTGAAATTACTTTCATCCAATTGCAGAAGGGACAATCTGCATTTGTTTGGTGCGAATTTACTATGCCCGATGAATTAGGGCCAGGTTTGACCGAGGTCACCATCCAAGCAGCAGGGCAATCACCTGCAACAGCCCAGATGACTCGTAAGATTTCCATTGAGACATCGCAAGTGCATGATTTGACAATTGTCGCATCTGACACTATGATTACAGCTGAAGCGGATATGCATACCCGAATTGTTGAATTTGAGTTGACAAACAATGGTAATTCACCCGAGCGTTTTGATTTGTCTTTAACCGCTGATTGGCATCTTGGAGCCTCTGTTAGCCAACCACAAACTGAAGAAATTGGTGGTAACGGTGATAGCAGTACAATCATGGTAGTTATGCCGATGCCATACGGAATTAGGCCAGATACTTATTTCCTGAATTTGAAGGCGACATCTCAATCGGACTCCACATTTTTTGTTACTTCGCAAATTGAGTTGATTGTTGAAACAACTTATCTTCTCAATGTTGAAGATGTTGATATGAGCGGCCAAACTTTCCAAGGTGGGCAAGATTCAAAGACAATTTCATTTGAAGTGACGAATAATGGAAATGATTACGACGAATTCCAAATTGAACTTGATACGCCGGCAGGAATGAACGCGGCAGTTATTCCAAGTCAACAATATGATCCAACAACGCCTCCATCTGTGGCGCAAGGCGCATCAGTCAATGTGACAGTGGAGTACTCATTTGATGTTGGTACAAACGGACTTTTGGAACTTGTAGTTTCTGCTAAATCAATGCAGTCAGGCGGTAATACTGGTGCATGGGGTACGGCAACTTTCCAAGTCGGTTCCCAAGGTTGGATAGAATTGACTGCTGGGGAGATGGTGGTGTTGGATGATGATGGCTGGATATATGCTAATTTGACAATTCACAACCGCCACCCAAGTAACTCTCAATTTATTAGCTTGGATGCAGAAGCAGGTGATGCTAGACAATTTGCATCAGTACGTGTGAGAACTGAAGACACCTCATTCGTTCTCGACCCTGATTTGAAGAGGTCTGCGGCTGTTAAATTCTCTCTAACCGAGACTCAATTCCTCAATCTTCCTGATGATGAGATGATTTTCAATATCACAGTAATTGCAACTGGTGACGATGATGTTTCAGAAGTTGTTGTTCAAGTGAAGGTTATTCGCGAATCTACTACTGGTGGCGATGCAGCAGGTGAGAACGGAATGTCAATCGCCAATATTTTGGCGTTCATATTTGGCGGAATCGTGGTTGTGGCGCTCATTGCCGTGTTAGTGAAGGTTGTAATGTCAACAAATCGCGAAGAGGATGAAATCATTTCTTTGGTAGGATATCAGCGTCAGTTAGAAGATACCTATGGAAGTATGCCGGCAGCGCCTGATATGCCTGCTGCAATGGCTAGTGATTCGCCACCTCTTCCAGTAACCGATACAGTTGCAAATTCCGCATATGGCGGGGCGGCTGATATCTTTGAGCAGCAAGTAACTCCTGTGCCAACAGGTGCGCCTCCAACACCACCACCAGCCGAGGCATTGCCAGCGGGTGCACCTCCACTTCCTCCGGGAGGACTTCCAGAGGGTTGGGATATGCAACAATGGGTACATTACGGGCAACAATACCGTGACCAGCACAATCTTGATTGAATATAATTCAAACAGTAATTGTTTGGTTTTGCAGCGAAATCATGGTTCAGTGATGCGTTATATTGATGAACACTGTGATTATTTTGTTCGGTATTGAATAATTATTGAGTGGTTGACCTTAAGAGGGTAGCGCGGGTCGCAAGCCCGCCCCGTAGGGGCGATTCAAAGTGGATGTGATGAATAATGTATAGTGGACAAGCACCAATTTTCATTCTCAAAGACGGAACAGATAGAGTGCGTGGGAAGAGCGCTCAAAGCAACAATATTGCTGCCGCAAAGGCAGTTGCTGATGCTGTTCGCTCAACACTTGGCCCAAAAGGAATGGACAAGATGCTCGTTGATAGCATGGGCGATGTTGTAATCACAAACGATGGAGCAACTATTCTCAAAGAAATGGATATTGAACATCCTGCTGCAAAGATGATTATCGAAGTAGCTAAGACTCAGGAGCAGCACTGCTACGATGGTACAACTAGTGCTGTTGTTATTGCTGGTGAACTTCTCAAGAGAAGTGAAGATCTTATTGACCAAAATGTGCATCCTACTGTTATTTGCCACGGATTTAGATTGGCTGCAGAACGAGCAGTTGAACTTCTTGACAGCCACTCAATTTCAATCTCAGATGAAGAATCTCTTGCTGAAGTTGCAAAGACAGCGTTGACTGGTAAAAGTGCAGAAGCCGTCAAATCATTCCTCGCTGATATTTGTGTGAACGCGGTTCATTCTGTTGGACGAGATGAAGATGGAGAGAGAATCGTAGATTTGGATGACATCAAAGTGGAGAAGCGCCAAGGTGGTTCAATCAAGGGCAGCACTCTTGTTGATGGAATCATTCTAGACAAAGAGAGAGTTCACTCGGGAATGCCACGTTCAGTTACTGACGCTAAAATCGCTCTCATCAACAGCGCAATAGAAGTCAAAAAGACAGAAGTTGACGCGAAAATTCAGATAACAGACCCTAGCATGTTGGCCAAATTCTTGGAAGAAGAAGAGGGCTATCTCAAGGGCTTAGTAGAGAAGTTGCAAGCCTCTGGCGCAAATGTATTAGTTTGCCAAAAGGGAATTGATGACATTGCTCAACATTATCTTGCTAAAGCCGGTGTTTTCGCTGTTCGAAGAGCGAAGAAGAGTGACATGGAAGCACTTGCAAAGGCGACAAGTGGGCGCATTGTAACCAATGTTGATGACCTCAGTTCAGACGATTTAGGTAGTGCGGCTAAAGTTGAAGAGCGCAAAATTGGCGATTCAGATATGGTTTTCATTACTGGTTGCCCTGAGGCAAAGAGTGTTTCTGTTTTATTGCGTGGTGGCACTGAACACGTTATTGATGAACTACGTCGTGCTTTTGATGATGCAGTCGGTGTCATCAAAGTTGCTTGGGAAGATGGCTCAGTCTTGACTGGTGGTGGCAGCGTAATGGCTGCATTGAGTCGTGACCTTCGAACTTATGCTGAAGGCGTGGGTGGCCGTGAACAGATGGCAATTGAAGCATTTTCAGGCGCTCTTGAAGTAATTCCACGAACTCTTGCAGAGAATGCAGGATTAGATCCGGTAAACACAATTATTGAGTTAAGAAAGGCTCACGCAGAGGGCAAAAGCACTTTCGGAGTCAATGTATTTGAGGGCGGAGTAATGGATATGAAGAATGCCAATGTTATCGAACCTATGAGGGTCGTAGAGCAGGCTATTCAGAGTGCCACAGAAACCGCAGTTATGATTCTTAGAATTGACGATGTCATATCATCTAGAGCAGTCGCAGGTGGCGGTATGGATGGCATGGATTTTGACATGTGAGCTACGCCTTCGCATTATTCAAAAATAATAACCGAGCACCCATTTGAGCCCGTATTGGTCGAATGTTGCAAGTGCCCGCCGCGGTATATTCAATAATCGACCTACGGTCGAGTAAAACAATCAGCCTGAGGCTTGGTGGGTATACACATGTCAGAAGTCATAGTTTGGATTGATGAAGGTTGCATCACATGCAATGCTTGTGAAGAAGAATATCCCGAAGTTTTTGTTGTGGAAGATGATTCTTGTTTCATCGTATCCGATGCTAGAATTGATGGCGGTTTTGACTCAAATGAAGGTACTAAGTCTGCCCTCAAGCCAGGTTTTGATATTGATGCAATCCAAGGTGCTGCTGATGAATGCCCTGTTGAAGTCATTATGATTGAGGTGAAGGGTGGTGAAGAAGCCGCTCCCGCTGCTGAAGAAGCCGCGCCGGCCGATGAAGCACCGGTTGCTGAAACTGCTGCTGATGTAGATTCAGCAATGGATGGTGACCGTAGCCTCCTAGTGTTATCTGGTTCACAATCAGGAAATGCTGAAGGTGTGGCTGCAAAAGTTGGCAAGTCAGCATCAGATTATGGTTTGGAAGCAACCGTCAAAGGCATGGATGAAGTTCAAATCGGCGATTTGGCCGGCTACAAGCGAATACTCATTGTTTGCAGCACTTGGGGTGAAGGCGAAATGCCTGACAATGCTGAAGACTTGTGGAACGCAGCAAATGGCGCAGGTGCGCCATCACTTTCAGGCAGTCACTTTTCTGTGTGCAGTCTCGGCGATTCAAGTTACGAATTTTTCTGTCAATCCGGAATGGATTGGGATGGCTGGTTTGAGAAGGCAGGAAGCAATAGAATCACTTCGCGTGTTGACGCTGATGTAGATTATGATGGTCCAGCCGATGCGTGGATGATAGATGCACTCGCTCACATGGGTGCGGTTGACGGAGATGGAAACTTCAACGAAGAGATGGTAGAGGCCCTCAAAGCAAAGGCCGCTGGCGGTGGAAAAGCCCCAACCGGTGGTGTTTTTGATATTCCTGAACTCGTTTCAGCCGAGATTCAAATCAATGCTCGTGTTTTCAGATATGACCCTCAAAGCGGTCAGTCGGGACATGATATTTGGCGATGCGCAGTTCCTGCTAGTGTCAGCATTATGGAACTACTACGTATCCTGAAAGCAACAGAAGACGGCACCCTCACTTTCCGCGATGGGAATGCAGATGATGCAACAACTGCAATATCAGTCAATGGTAGAAATGTGTTACCTGGCCGAGTTGCAATCAGTGAGGTGGTTAGTGGCAGTGGTTCTGAATACTCACTAAGAATAGATCCATTATCTGGTTTTGATGTAATTCGTGACTTGGCAGTTGACCATTCAGATTACCAAACTCATCTTGCTAACAGTAAACCGTGGATGCATGCAATGACTAGAGATGCTGCCAAGGTTAGCCAAGGAGTAATTGGTACAATGGATGCAGTTACTGCAACAACTCTTCATGCTGTGAATGATATGCCTAGTGGTCAATTAATTCACGCTTCAAGTGACACCACACCGCACAATCGTGCATATGTTGGTCCAGCAGTAATATCGCGTCTTTGGGCGAAATATAGTGACCCTCGAACTTCAGACAAAGGGAGAGCAGGATACCTTGAAACAATTGAATCTCAACATGGAATCAAGGCAGAAGCTGATATGAGTTCAGTAGCAAGGTCTGGGCGTTCAGGTGTTGCAGTAGCAAACAACCTTCTGCTTGCAAAGAGAAAAACTCTCCAAGATGGCGGTTTCACAGGAAGGCATGGCAAACATGTTTGGTGGTTCTCTCAGACAGTCAAATTATCAGGTCAACTCAATGAGACAGTATTGGCTGGTGCAACTCTTGGTCCATTCGGTATGGCAAAGAATGCAATAACTGGCGTTCTACCAAGAATGGCACTCGGTTTCACAAGAACTGGTGGTCCAATAATGAGGGATTCTCAAGCTTTGATTATGCCACCAGCGAGTATCGGTAAAATGCCGAAGATGATTAACAAATCAGTTGACAATCACCATGAGGTGGTTGCATTGTTCAACAAGTTCGACAGGAGGTTCTGAAATGGCGAAAAACAGGTATGCATATTTCCCAGGGTGCGTGACACTCAATTCGGCTCGTGAAGTTCAGGATGCGATGCTTGCTTTGGCTCGTGCTTTAGATATTGAATTGGTTCCATTAACCGGTGCGTCATGTTGTGGTGCAGGTGTGATGAAGCAAGCAAATTGGGATTTACAAATTGCACTAAATGCTCGTACTTTTGCACAAGCAGAGGCTCAAGGTCTGGATGTACTTACTCCTTGTGCTACTTGCCAAGGCAATATGTCTGAGGACTTTGTTAGATTGTCTGAGGATGCTGCTCTTAGAGAGCGCATTAATGAGCAGTTGGAAGCGATTTCTGGACTGCGATTTGAAGGTACAATGAAGATGCGACATCTGCTTCATGTCTTGGTTGAAGATATTGGTTTGGATGTTGTTAGCGCAGCAGTCAAGAATCCAATTGATTTCCCTGTTGCTGGTTACTATGGTGCTGTTATGCAACAGGATGGCGCGTGTGGTGACGATGATGTGTTTGATCCACATTATTTCGAAGACCTAATCACTGCTCTTGGTGGAGAAGCAGTGGAATATGATAGCAAAGCGAAGAGCGTTGGTTTCCCATCATTGCTTTCCGAAGAAGGTTCAGCAATGCGAATGACCGCAGCAGTTCTTTCAGATGCTAAGGGCGAGGGCGCCCGAATCATGGCTTCTGCTTGCCCACTTTCGCACATTAACCTCGACACATATCAAGTCAAAGCTGGACGCTTGTCTGGTAGTGATGTGGATATGCCAGCAATTCATCTTCCTGAACTAATTGCATTTGCATTAGGTGCCTACAAGGATAGATATGCACAATTGAAGACTAGAGTCCTCGTCATGGGCAATTGATTTCTATTTATTTGAGAATATTGATGATTGAATCAGCGGTAGCTGGGCCGATTCCACTAACCTGGCATATTTCATCCCGTGTAGCCTTGGTAATCGCTTCTATAGAATTGAAGTGATTGAGAAGTCGTTTTGCTGTTGTTGCTCCAACACCCGGCAATGCTTCGAGCATTGCCAATTTATTCAGTTCCCGTTCTTTTCTTTCCTTTTGGTCAAGAGGGGCTTGAATTGATGCATCAAGAATTATTTTTTGGCCACCTTGTAGTCCTGCATCAATGAAAGATTCTGCAGCATCAGTTGCTGCCTTTTCATCGCCACCACTGCCACCTGGTATTTGATTGGCGAACCAAGGATTTGATTGGTCCATATCTTCAGCAATTTGCATTCTTCCTCTCGCTTCCTTAGTTAGAGCGCCTAGAAGGGCTTGCTCACGGCGAGCAGCGATGATTAGGAAGCGAGCAGTTTCTTCACCATCTTGAGTAGTGACTACTGGCAGCCCTAGGTCAATGGTTAATGTTGCAAGAGCACCCATTAGTGCATTATGATGGATTGCTCGTTGGCTGAATAATCCGCCACCTTCAACGAGCAATAGCGGTCTTGGGGCTGCTGCAATTAGTCGGTGAGCCTGTTCAAGCAACCTTCCATCTAGTAGTGAATCAACAAAATCTCGTACACGCTTTCGTTCAATTAGAACTCTATCACCGATTCTGAAATCACCAATACCAAGAGTCTGGACATCAACATCAACCCCTTGAAGCCTGAGAGATGCAGCGATAGTAGTATTTAATTCTCGATGATCAATGACTATTCTGCAAGGAATGTCTGCTTCATGAGCGAGTGGATCAATTGCTTCGGTAGTCAATGCTTGAACAATGTCTTCAGCGGCACGGACAGCCAATTTTTCTAGACTTTCGGAATTTTCTTCGTTTATTTCTTGCTCTGTAGCAGGTGCTGTGTGGTGTGATTTGAATGAATCTAAACCCGTTTGGCCACGTGGCCTTAGGCGGCTTGGGTCTAATTGGTGATTTGCAGTATCAACCTGGATTTCTTTTTCAGTATCATCAAGCCCTTCAACAGTAGTGGTTACGCGTCCTACTTTTTCTCCTAATTCTGGTGCGAGCCTATCCATTTCAGAAATCATGTAAGAGTGAGCGGTCCCAACAGCACTTCCATCTCTCACTTTGAATGCATTTAGAAGTTTAATGGGCTCGTCATCCACGGACCTGCCCATATTTCTTCGAACGATGTCAATAGCCCTTTTCATCTTCTTTTCTCGGTAAAGTGCAGATGCTCTTGCTCCCTCATCCCGGGTGCCTCTAGCGATTAGAACGTGGACACTACCAGCTCGTTGTCTTCCAGTACGGCCTCGACGTTGGATAGTTCTAATTTCACTTCCAACCGGTTCGTAGAAAATAACTAAATCGGCTCTTGGAACATCCAAACCCTCTTCGCCAACAGAAGTTGCTACTAGGACATTACACTCCCCATCGCGAAAACGTTGTAGACCAGCAAGTTGTTGTTTTTGCGTCATCCCACTGCTGCCATCTCGACTTGCTTGGCCAACAAATCGTTCAGGATTTGTTGCCTCTGATTCTTCAAGTCGGCGAACAATTTCATTTACGGTATCGCGAAAATGAGCGAATACAATCACCCTGCTGTCGGATGATTCTTTTAATTGGTCGAGAACTAAGTCAACGGTTTTTCCGACTTTTTTGTGAAGTTCAGGGCTTTCTTGAAGCAATTCATATAATTGAGTGATCCGACTATCGTTGTAAAAGGCAGCAGCTCCTTTGTCACCACCTTCGCCAGATGTTTTTAATCGACTGAGATATTCTCTTGATGCTGCTACGCCTTGACTCAGAAGATATCCAATCAAATTCAGTAGGCGTTGCGCTTGAGCGCACTGGCGAGCAGCATTGTATGCAAGCCCTTCACCTCGAGCAATAGCGCCTTGGATTCTTCCTCTAGTATCATTAAGTTGGCTAGCAGTTACTCTGCCTGTGTGGACATGGTATCCTAATCTCCGTAATTGGTCAGTGAGAGTGTTTAGCCACATGGTTAGGGGGTTGGCCATTATTTTGAGCCCTTCATCTACTTCTACGAAGACTTCTCTTACCTGTAATCCTGCAGCATATGGTGCGAGTAGCGGATTTTCTGCATTTCGTGAATGAATACGCTTCAACCCGAGCCGAGTACATACTTCTTCCACTTGCTCTTTAGTTGAACCAGGGCTTGCAGTTGCTCCAAGTATCAGTGGATTTTTGGCAAATTGTAGGTATAGGTCTCCAACTTCAGCAGCCGAATGTTTTCCTGTAGAATGGTGTGCTTCATCAACAACTAGGATACTTACGTCTGAAATATCAATTGAACCTCGTTGTACATCGTTTCTAATTACGTGAGGTGTGGCAACAATTATCTCTGCCAAATCCCATTTCTTTGCGCGCCTCTTCCAATCTATAGAGCCGGTCATTGAAACGATGCTATCTTCCGATTCTTGGCCATCGATGATATTTTTTAGGCCCGTCAAATGCTGATCCACTAGAGCATTTGTTGGGGCGACAATCAATGCTCTGCCTCCCTCTGTACGCAATCTCTCTGCAATCACCATCCATTCTACTGGTGTCTTTCCAAGCGCTGTTGGCAAGACGAGAAGAGATGGGGCACCAAGGCAATCAGCTACTGCTTCAATTTGATACGCCCTAGCCTCAACTGTCTCTGCAGTGAGGCGTGGATGCTCAATGAAAGCGGCCATGGGCACCTAGCCCGCCGGTCACGGTTCTAAATGATTCTCTTTTCTTTTTGGAATAATTTGCCTCAAAATGGGCTTAAGGAATTATATTCTTCAATATTCTATTTTTGTAGGTATATTTCATTAGTAAAACCGTGGTCTGTCGGCTTGATACGAAACTCCCCCTATAGGGGGGGTTCATATAGGGATGGTCGGTCGCCGAGGCGCTCACATAGTGAGGTACCAGACACAGAGGGCAATGCAACAGCATCCCAGAACCCGGAAATCCGTTCGTGAAATCCGGTAAGTGTCACGGTGGCTCCTTTGCTGTGTGAGCCGGCATGGCGCCGCGTTTCGCGGCCTACCTTGTCGCAACAAACCACCGAAAAGGAGGAAAAACCCAATGGGAGACAGACACAAACCCAAGCGAGGTAGCATGGCGTTTAGCCCGCGAAAGCGTGCACGCCGACAGACAGGGCGCGTCAAGTCGTGGCCAGACAATGGAAACGGTGAAGTTCGAATACAGGGCTTCGCTGGATACAAAGCTGGAATGAGCCACGTATTGATTCGTGATGAGAACAAAGGAAGCCCAAGTGCGGGCCAGGAAATCCGTAAAGCAGTAACAATCGTGGAAACACCACCGATGCGTGTACTCGGAATCCGTGGATACCGCCAGACTTACTATGGAAAGCAGACTGCTGGTGAAGCATGGGCTGCTAGTGATTCAATTTTAGAATCACAGCCATTCCTAAGCCGTCGAGTTCCTGAGCGAAAGTCACACGACCATGAAGCACACCTCAAGGGATTGAAGGAAATGGCAGAAAATGGTGAACTTTGCGAAGTTCGTTTGATTGTTTCAACTCAACCAACAATGGTCAAGTCTGTTCCAACAAAGACTCCAAACATCATGGAATTAGGTCTTTCTGGCAGTGATGCTACAAGTAGAATCGCATGGGCAGAAGAGAGACTTGGTGAAACACTGAGTGTTGCAGATGTATTCTCAAATGGTAGTGACTTGGATGTCATTGCAGTCACTAAAGGAAAGGGCTGGCAAGGTTCAATCAAGCGTTGGGGTATCAAACTCTTGAGTCACAAGAACAGCAAGCGTCGCCGACAAGGTGGAAACATGGGTGACTTCGGAACCGGATATGTCCGAAAGACCATTCGTCAAGCAGGACAAACAGGTTACCACCAGCGTACTGAGTACAACAAAAAGGTACTCCGAATCTCTTCACCTGATGAAGATGAGGTCACCCCAGACGGTGGTTTCCTCCGATATGGTGAGGTCACAAACGATTACATGATCGTTCAAGGAAGTCTTCCTGGGCCATCAAAGCGTCTTCTACGTTTCCGTGATGCAGTTCGACCAAGGAAGAATCAGGATGCATCTGAAATCACATACGTTAGTACATCAAGCAAGCAGGGGGTCTGAAGATGAAGGTCAAAATGATGAATCTTGTCAACAGTGTAGACCAAGAAGAGTTCGAAGCAGGTCTTCTCTCTGAGCAATACAAAGTTGAGGCAAAAGCAGGAAAGGCAATTGAGTTGCCAGAATGTTTCTCTTCTACAGTTAGAATTCAAATGATTCGTGACACAGTTCTCGCATCACGAGCAAATCGCCGTCAACCATACGGTCACAACCGCCACGTCGGTCGCCGAAACCCACAACCGGGTATGAAGCACAGTGTCGAATGGTGGGGTAAGGGGCGTGGTGTCGCTCGTATTATGAGAAAGACAGGCCAGAGCACCGGTGCAGAAAACCCTCACACACGTGGTGGTCGAAGAGCACACGGTCCAAAGGTCGAGAAGGATTGGTCAATGAAGGTCAATTCAAAGGTGCGAAGACAGGCTCGCGACTCAGCAATTGCAGCAACCATGGATAGCGAAACAGTAGCAAACCGTGGCCACCGATTTGATGAGAAAGTTAGTTTCCCAATTGTAATTGATAGTTATGCTGAAGAGCGTGATGGCAAGAAAGAATCCTATGATGTTGAGAATATACCTCTAACATACTCTACACGCAAGTTTATCGCAATGATGGATGGTCTTGGACTTGGAGCGGATTTGAACCGAGCAAAGTCTGGTCGAAACATTCGTGCAGGTAAGGGTAAGATGCGCGGTCGTCGCCGTCGTACACCAAAGTCAATTCTAGTTGTAGTCGGACAGCGTGATGGTCTTTCAAAGGCTGCAAGCAATGTTGCCGGCGTTGATGTAGTGGCCGCTAAAGATCTCTGTGCAGAGGATTTGGCGCCTGGTGGAGACATCGGTCGTCTAACAGTCTGGACTAAGGCAGCAATTGAGGCACTGGAGTGATTGAAATGGATCCTTACAAAGTAATTATTATGCCATGGATAACAGAGAAGTCTCTTGAGGCTCGTCGAGTAGCTGATGTTGATGAAGGATACTTCCAAAACAACAACCGTCTCGAATTTATTGTTCACGAAACTGCAACTAAGGCAGATATCAAAGAGGCTGTAGAACGTCTCTTTGAAGTCAAGGTTGCAAAAGTAAACACCCGCATTTCCAAGATTGGTAAGCATGCGAGCGTCAAGATGGCGCCCGGATATGATGCGGATGTAGCAGCACAGAAGTTGAGTGCTTTCTAATGAGGTGGTGAAGAAATGGGAAAACGTATACGTGCACAGCGCAGAGGTTCAAGTCCGAAGAATCGGGTTTCTAGTCATCGCTTCCCCGGAGCATCGCGTATTCCACGCGGTATCGAGGAAGTTGCAACAGTCATGGAATTGATTCACAGTCCAGTTCACACAGCACCACTCGTTAGAGTGCGTTTTGCTGATGGTCGTGAAACACACCTAGTAGCAACTGAAGGAATGTCAGTTGGACAAGAAGTTGCAATCGGACCAAATGTCTCACTAAAACCAGGAAACATCACTGAATTGGGTCAAATTCCAGAAGGTACACCAATCAACAATATCGAGTTGCGCCCCGGTGACGGTGGCAAGATTGCTCGTAGTGGTGGAAACTCAGCAATTCTTGAGACCCGAATGGGTGACAGAGTTAGAATCAAGATGCCATCAGGTTCCCTGAAAGATTTGCCAGCAAAGTGCCGTGCATCAATCGGTGTTCTTGCTGGTCACGGCCGCTCAGAAAAGCCTCTAATGAAGGCTGGAGCAGCACACTACAAGGCAAAGGCTCGTGGAAAGTTGTACCCAACTGTTAGTGGTGTAGCGATGAACCCTGTTGACCACCCTCATGGTGGAGGTAACCATCAGGCTGTTCACGGACCAAACTCAGTATCACGTAATGCGCCACCTGGACAAAAGGTTGGACACATTGCACCAAGTCGCACTGGTAAGATGCGAGGGAAGAAGAAGGAGTGATGATTCATGGCACGTAGAAAGAATAAGGGATTCCGCAAGCCAAAGGCGGTTCGCCGTGCAACTAGGAAGAGAAAGATGGGTGTGGCGGAACGCCGTAAGCGAGAGTTCACCTATCGAGGATACAAGATTGCAGAGTTGCAACAAATGCCACTCTACCCTCCAGAAGATGGTTCTGACCAAGTCAGTATCATTGAGTTGGTTCCATCTCGTGTTCGTAGGTCACTTGACCGTGGACTTCCACGCGAGTGTGAGCACTTCTTGAACCGTATTTCAGAAGCAGATGCTGGTAAGACAATCCGTACTCATCGCAGAGATATGCCGATTCTTCCAGTAATGGTTGGCAAGACTGTTGGTGTTTACAATGGTCGTGATTTCGTAAATATCGAAATCCAGCCAGAGATGCTTGGTCATTATCTTGGTGAGTTCGCAGGAACTCGTCGTAAGCCTGTCCACACAGGTCCCGGTGTTGGTGCTACCCGGTCAAGTAAGCACGTGGCATTGAAGTGAGGTGAAATATATGAGTAGAGATAGAAAGAAAGCGCAATCTGGATACACCCAATACTTGGAAGGCAATCGTCTAGCGACTGCCCGTGTTACCGGTGCCCATATTCATCACAAGCATTGTGTACAAATTGCAAGAAAGATCAAGGGAATGTACGCTGGAACAGCGGTTGAATTCCTTCATGACGTTATCGCACAGAAGAAAGCGGTGCCATATGTGGTTCGTTCTCGAGCAGGCCGCGGTGGAAACACCATGGCTGGTCACCGTAAAGGAAAGATGGCGGCTGGAAGATACCCACGCAACGCTTCACGTGTTTACATCAAGTTGATTGAAAGTGCAATGGACAATGCTCGACAGCATCATGAGGATATTGAAGCTGAAGAGATGCTAATCACGCATGTTGCTGCACACCGAGGACAAGTTGCTCGCAACATGCGCCCTCGTGCACGTGGGCGCGCAACAGCATCAAACCACTACCAAGTCAACCTAGAGTTGTTCTTAGAATACGTTGGTGATGATGAAGAGGACGACGAGGGAGATTTCTGAGGAGGCAAATGATATGGGTAAAGTGAATCAAATACGTCATTTCGTTGACCGCAATGTTGAGCGCCAACTTGTTCGCGAGTATCTCCTAAAGGAGACCGAGCGTGCTGGTTTTGGTGGTCTTCACTTTGAGCGTGCTTTTGACAACCAACAAATCTGCACAAAGGTTACTTTGCAAGCAGAGAGAGTCGGTATGGTCATTGGTCGCCGTGGAAAAATCATCAATGAATTACAACGCCGCATTCGTACTGACTTCAATTTGGAGAATCCAAAGTTACAAGTTGAAGAGATTGAGAATCCAGCACTAAATGCTCAAGTCATGGCAAGCAAGTTAGCAAGCGCTCTACAGCGTGGATGGTACTTCCGCCGAGCAGGTCACAGCAGCGTACTCAATGTTATGGA
This sequence comes from Methanobacteriota archaeon, assembly GCA_018650285.1. Lineage (GTDB taxonomy): Archaea > Thermoplasmatota > Poseidoniia > Poseidoniales > Thalassarchaeaceae > MGIIb-Q1. The sequence continues at coordinate 11,267 of JABIGF010000009.1, read as the reverse complement.
AGCAGGTGCAAAAGGCTGTCTCATCATTATTGGTGGTAAGTTGACAGGTTCACGTCACCGTACCGAGAAGTTCCTCAAGGGACACATCAAGTATTGTGGTGAAACCGCACTTCAGCACATGGATGTAGGTCAAGCAACAGCAGTAGTCAAACTAGGAACAATTGGTTGCACAGTAGCAATCATGAAGCCTGGTACAAAGTTGCCTCACGAAGTCGATATTATCAGCAGAATTAATGCTGGTCTTGGCCCATATGTGGCACCTGCAATGGCTGGTACTGAAATTATGGAGCAATCATTGACTGAAGAAGAGGCTACCGCAGAATTAGATGCACTTGAGCAATTAAAGGACGATCAGGAAGCAGCAGAAGAATCCACTGAGGAAGTTGTTGAGGAAGCAGCAGAAGAAGTTGCAGAAGCAGAATCCACTGAGGAAGTTGTTGAGGAAGCAGCAGAAGAAGTTGCAGAAGCAGAATCCACTGAGGAAGTTGTTGAGGAAGCAGAGGAGGCCGTTGAATGAGTCACCTTTCAAACCGCGAAATTGACAACATGTCAGCAGATGCTCGCAAGAAGCGTTTGAATGAGTTGCAAGAAGAGATGTTACTTCTCCGTGCTGAGCAATCACTTGGTGGTTCAGCTAGCAATCCTGGCGCATACAAGCAGGTGAAGAGAAGCATTGCTCGTCTCAAGACAAAAATGCACGAAGCAAGAAGGGAGTAGAAATAAATGGCTAGTATCTGCAATCTTTGCGGTCTCCCTGAGGAATTATGTATTTGTCAAGAAATAGCAAAAGAACAGCAGAAAGCAGTCATTTCAACAGTTAGAAGGAGGTATGGAAAAATGGTCACTATTGTAGAGGGAATTGATGATTCCGCCATTGATATCAACCAACTAGCTAAGAAACTCAAATCTTCATGTGCAAGTGGTGGTACTGTGAAAGGTCGAACCATTGAACTTCAAGGAGAACACAAGAAGAGGGTCGCAAAGGTCCTCGAGCAGAACGGTTACCAAGTGGAGGTGCGCTGAATGGAACACTGGCACACATCATGGTTAGCCCGCACTCTAAAGGTGGTATCATCTACAGATTCAACATTAGTTGGTCGTTCAGGTGTTGTGGTTAATGAATCCCGCAATACACTCACTATTGAGGGTGAAAATGGCTTGTCTACTCTAGCAAAGAATACTATTCAATTCACAATTGACGGCAGTGAACCTGTCGTAGGTTCGATGGTCTGTCAAAGACCAGAAGACCGAGTTCAAAGAAAATACAGGAGGAACTGAAATGCGAGACATCGGTATTGACGTGGGAGAGCCTACAGGCAAATGGGATGGCGATGAGAATTGCCCGTTTTATGGAAACCTAAGGGTACGTGGCCAGATTATTGAAGGAAAAGTGTCGCGAGTTGGCATGTTGCAGACTATTGTCGTGCAACGACAGCATACTCGTCACATGAAGAAATTCGAGAGAATTGAGAAGCGCACTCGTCGCTATTCAGCTCACTTGCCAAGTTGTATTGGCGATGTTGCTGTTGGTGATACCGTACGTATCATGGAATGCAGACCACTTTCCAAGACAGTTACTTTCTGCGTAATTGAGAAGGGGGCATCAGAATGAAGGGAATTTCCAGCCGTGTAACTCGCGGTCTACCAACAGAATCAAAGATGAACTGTATTGACAACAGTGGTGCAAAGATTGTACAACTGATTTCAGTGCTTAAACTCGGAGGTGTCGCACGTCGATATCCTTCTGCTGGTGTTGGTGACATGATTAATGTCACAGTACGCCGTGGTACTCCTGAACGCCGTCGTCAGGTTTTCCGTGCAGTTGTTGTTCGCCAGAGGCGACCATACTGCCGAGCTGACGGTACTCGTGTTCAATTTGAGGACAATGCATGTGTCCTCGTATCCAACGACCGTGGCGAGTTGATTGGAACTGACATCAAGGGACCTGTTTCCCGTGAGTCAGCAGAACGATGGCCAAGAATCGCAGCAACTGCGAAACAGATAGTGTGAGGTGTAATTATGAGTAGTAGTAAACCAAACAAGCAGCGAAAGAACGCAGCAAATGCAGCGCTTCACAGTAAGCGCAAGCGTATACGCGCACGCTGTCTAGATCCAGCATTCCCGAATGTTCGAAATGTGACTGTTCGCGTCGGCGACCGAGTTTCTATCCGTAGAGGCGACTGGGGTAACCCTGGTCATGACAAAGATGAGGGTGGAAAGCGTCTCGGTGGAGCACGTGGAAAGCATGGCGTTGAAGCAAATGTCATCTCAGTGGATTCAAAGTTAGGCCGTGTCTTTGTAGAAGGTGTGGCGCATTCAACTTCAGAAAGCAAGGCGGAAGGAATTCCAGTCCATGCATCAAACGTTGTTGTCATCAAAGTTGATGATGGTGATGTTGTTCGATTAAAGAAGTTAGAACAACGCAATGGAGGCGATGAATAATGAGTGCACATCACAAGAAACGTTTGGCAATGCCCCGTAGCTGGGCACAGCCACGAAAGACATCTGTATGGATATCCAAACCAGACCCATGCGGTCATCCGATTGATCTCTGTATGTCTCTGACTGTTGTTGTTCGTGATGAACTTGGACTTGCTCACTCAAAGCGTGAAGTCAAGCGCATGCTTGCAACTCGCAAACTGTTAGTGGATGGTAAGGTTCCAAAGAGCGTAGACCGAGGTGTTGGTCTGATGGATGTATTGACAATTGGCGATGAGCATTTCCGCTGTGTATTGGATCAGAATGGAAAACTTCGCTACCCTAGTATCTCAGCATCTGATGCAAAGTCAAAGGTTTGCCGAATAGATGGCAAGAACACAGTCAAGGGTGGAGTTACACAATACAATCTTCATGATGGCAGGAATCTTGTTGTCAAAGATGCTAATGCATACAAGACTGGTGACAGTCTAACAATTCAACTTCCTGACCAGAGAGTCATTAATCACATTCCATTTGGCGATGGGGTAAATGCATACTTGATTGGTGGAAGTCACGTTGGTTCAGTTTCAGTGATTGACAGTCTAGCAGTCAAGCGCTCAAGCATGGAAAATGAAGTATCCTTTTCCGATTTTGGAACCGTTGAGCGAAATGTATTCGTCATCGGTGACACAAAACTTCCGGAGGTGGATGAATGAGTGCTGCTAATCCAATGTTGAAGCCAAGAATCACTAAGGTTACTTGCCACATAGGTGTTGGTGAAGGTGGAAACCGCCTTCAACTCGCAGAGCAAGTATTGACTTTGTTGACCGGTGGTACTCCTGTACGAACACTCGGTAAGACAACCAACCGTGAACTCAAGATAAGAGAAGGTGCGCCAATTGGATGTAAGGTGACCATCCGTGACGCAGAGAAAATCAAGAAGTTCTTGACCGATGCTTATTGGGTCCGTGAGAACACTATTCCTGCATACAATGTTGATATCCAAGGTAACATGTCCTTTGGTATCGCTGATTACACAGATTTCCCTGAAATGAAATATGATCCAGAGATTGGAATCTTTGGCATGGACATCAATGTCGTGCTTGAGAGGCCAGGTCACAGAGTAAGCAGACGTCGTCGACAAAAGATGAAGATTCCATCTTCACATTGTGTCACACGTAGCGAAGGTCAAGCTTGGTTCAAGGATGAATTCGGATTGACATTGGTGGAGGAGTGAAGATGGGAAAAGAGCACGGAGTTGAAATCGGTCGTGAGTCGGGTTGCCGACGCTGCGGACGTAAGAGAGGAATGATTCGACGCCACGGACTAAGGCTATGCCGCCAATGCTTCCGTGATATAGCGCCGGAAATAGGATTCAAGAAGTACAGTTAAGGAGTGATGAGATATGCAATTTGACCCATTAAATGACGCATTTGTCAGCATTTTTAATGCTGAGCAAGCGGGACACTACGAAGTAACAGTAAAGCCAGCGAGTAAACTACTCGGGCGGCTTCTCGGCATTATGTCTGAGAGCGGCTACATTGGTGAATATGAAAAGATCGAAAACGGCCGCGGTGGCGGATACAGAATCGAATTGGTTGGCGCAATCAACAGATGCGGCGTCATCAAGCCACGACATTCAGTCAAGTGGGCTGATTTCGATAAGTGGGAATCAAGATACCTGCCAGCGCAGGACTTTGGTCTCCTTCTAATGACAACAAATCAAGGTGTGATGCACCATTATGATGCCAAGGAGGGTTCAATCGGAGGCCGTTTGCTGGCCTACGTGTTCTGAAGGTGATAATATGGTAAAACTAGACCAAATCGTACACAAAATCTCTCTTACTGAGGGTGTCGAGGCATCTCTAGATGGAGATAGCCTAACTTTGACTGGTTCAAATGGTTCCATGTCTCGTGAATTCTGGCACAGTAAGGTGAATGTTTCCATTCAAGGCGACAATGTTGTGGTTCAATGTGAACTACCACGTCGTAAGGAAAAGGCCCTTTGTGGGACTTGGAGAGCACACATCAACAACATGGTGAAAGGTGTTACTGATGGCTTTGAGTATCGTCTCAAGGCTGTGTACTCTCACTTCCCAATGACTTTGGCTGTCAATGGTTCTTCTTTTGAAATTAAGAATCTGTTTGGCGAAAAGGTCCCTCGTGTGGCTGACCTCAAGTGGACACCTTCCGAAGTACAGGTGAAGGTTGAAAACAAGAGCGATGTAATCGTTTCAGGTGTTGACCGAGAGAAAGTTGGACAAACAGCAGCGATTATTGAGCGTGCGTGTAAGATACGCCACCGTGATCGTAGAATTTTCCAGGATGGAGTTTACATTGTCTCTAAGGGGGCAAACTGAGGAGGTGTGATGTATGTCTGAATATAACGATATGACTGTTGCAGAACTGAAAGAACTTCTGAAGGAAGCGGGTTTGCCTGTTTCTGGTAAGAAAGCAGACTTAATCACTCGTCTTGAAGAAGATAGTGGTGATGTTGTAGAAGAAGTTGCAGAAGTTGCTACTGAATCTACTGACGATGTTGACGATTCAATGGATGATGATGACTTTGATGACATGGAAGATGATTGGGACGACGAGGAGACAATCCACGTTGCTCGTCAGAAACCAGAATTATCAGATGCTATCAAGGAAGCACTTGCAAAGCGTCAAGCGCAAGGCAAGAAACAACCAGCATTCCGCCGTCAAGAATGGTACCGATACAAGAGATTGGCACGTACTGGATGGCGCAAGCCGAAAGGTATGGACAGTAAGCAACGCAAGAACAAGAGATGGCGCACACCAATGGCACGTGTTGGTTTTGGTAAAGTCGCTGAAGCACGCAATCTCCACCCATCTGGATTTAGCGAAGTCATGGTCCACCGACCTGATGACCTCGATATTATTGACCCAAAGACCGAAGCGGCTCGCATCGGAAAGAGAGTTGGTAACCGAAAGAGAGCAATGATTCACGAAAAAGCGGATGAATTAGGTATCCGTGTCTTAAATCGAAGGAGGAATATTTGATGCAGTTGAGTAACCAGAAGCGTCTAGCAGCTGAAATTCTTACAGTACAACTTGGTCAAGAAGTTGGTTTGAACAGAGTATGGATCAATGATAATTATCTAGAACAAGTAAGCAGTGCAGTTCAGAAGGAAGATATTCGCAATCTTATTGATATGGGATACATCAAGGCAAAGCCTGTACAGGGAACTAGCCGTGTTAGAGCAAATAAGAATGCAGCACAGAGGGCAAAAGGTCGCCGTAAAGGACAAGGTACACGAAGTGGTACAGCAAATGCTCGTAATCCTCGCAAGAATCGCTGGATGCGAACAATTCGCTCACAGCGCCGTGTCCTCAAGGATATGCGTGATGATGGAACTCTTGATGCAAGCAAGTATCGTTACTACTACCGTAAGGCAAAGGGTAACTCATACCGAAGTATCGCTCACATGAAATCAAACATGAAACTTGATGGAGTAAAGCTTGGAGGTGATGAATAATGGCACATGGAAAGAATCAGCGCCGTAAGTACGCACGCCGTGAACACGGATTAACCGATTACCGTAGACGACTCAAGTTGTTGCGCGGTGGTGAACCACGCGCAGTAGTACGTGTGACAAATACTCAAGTTATCTGCCAACTTGTTGGATACGAGATGGATGGAGACAAAATTCTTGCAACTTCATCTGGTTCAAATCTTGTTTCTGATTACAAGTGGCCAAAGAAGGCATCTCGCAAATCAGTTCCTGCTTGTTATCTAGCAGGATTGGTGCTTGCAAAGCAGGCAACAGCAGCAGGCCATGATTCTGCAGTGCTTGACATTGGTCTAGCTGCTGCATCCAAGGGTAACCGTGTCTTTGCGGCACTCAAGGGAATGGTTGATGGTGGCTTAGAAATTCCACACGGAGAAGATATTCTCCCTGATGAAGAGAGACTTTCTGGCAGTCATATCTCAGATAAGATGTCGAAGTCTGTTGCAGCAAGTAAGAAAGCAATTGAGGGGGCCTGAATAAATGAGTGAAGAACAACCAGCACCTGATACAGCAGAGGTCGCACCAGGCCTAGTATTAGCATACAACCCACAGCCAGAACCAGAACAAGGTCGTCACCGCCGAAGAAAGGGTGGGCATGATGCAATGGCAAACCTCCGTTCATGGAATCCAAGAACTCGTCTTGGCCGAATGGTCAGAAATGGCGAAATCACTACAATGGAGCAGGCATTGAACAGTCGTATGCCAATCCGTGAAGTTGAAATCGTCGATGCATTGCTTCCAAATTTGGAAGATGAAGTCATCAACGTTAACATGATTCAGCGAATGACTGACAGTGGACGTAGAGTTAGATTCAACGTTATGGCTGCTGTTGGTAACGGTAACGGGTATGTTGGAATTGGTATGGTGAAAGGAAAGGAAGTTGCAGCAACAATTCGCAAGGCGATTGACAATGCAAAACTCAACATTATTCCAGTAATGCGTGGAAACGGTTCATGGGAATCTGGTGTCGGCGGTGGTACAAGTGTGCCATTCAAGATTACTGGACGCTCTGGTTCAACCCGCGTGACTCTTCTACCTGCACCTGCAGGAAAGGGATTGGTTATCGGTGCAAAAGGAAAGATAGTACTGCGTCTTGCAGGTATTACTGATATTTACTCTCGCACAAAGGGCCAGACACGAACTACAATCAATTTCGCACGTGCTACATACAATGCACTAAACAATCTCAACAAATCAAAGGTCAGTGGTGACCAAAAGAAGAGATTGTATATGTCAACAGGTAGGGTGAACGAATGACTTGGCTAGTAATTAGAGCACGTTCAAACATTGGTGTTGAGCGTTCTATCAAACAAACAATGGCTCATCTAAATTTGACTCGTGTTAACCATGCAGTTCTTATTCATGAGAACGATGTTAATGCAGGAATGCTTCAGAAGGCTAAGGATTACGTCACCTGGGGACAAGTTGACGAATCAACAATCGCCACCCTCATCGCTGAGAGAGGCCGATTGATGGGTGATAAACCAGTGACTGACGCTATTGTAAAGGCCGAAACAGATTTCAAGAATATCAAGGAGTTTGCAGCATCTATTGCTGCAGGAGAGGCATCTACAAAGTCAATTAATGATATGAAGCCAGTATTCAGACTTCATCCACCACGTGGTTCCAAGGGTTGGGGTGGCATCAAGCGCCACTTCACTGTTGGTGGAGCACTTGGTTACCGCGGCGAGGCCATTACTGATCTCGCTGGGAGAATGATTTGAGGAGTTGTGAGATATGCCATCAAGAACAAATAAATTCCGTGGACGCTGCCGTTATCACGGCCGCGGTAAGAAAGCAGGACGTGGTGCAGGAAAGAGAGGTGGGCGTGGAAATGCTGGTCTCAACAAGCACCGTGTTATGACTAGAATCAAGTATATGCCAAATCATTGGGGTATGCACGGTTTCAACCGCGACCCTTCACTACGTACAGTCCATGTCACTACAAATGTCAATCAACTTTCTGACTTAGCAGGAGATGATGACAGCGTAGATTTGGCGAAATTCCAGATTGACAAGTTACTCGGCAGTGGCCGAATTAACAGAGCGATTGCAGTGACTGTTGAGCACGCAAGTGCGAAGGCTGTTGAAAAGGTCGAAGCAGCAGGTGGCTCTGTCACTTTAGCAGCTGGCGGCGACGATGAAGACGAGTGGGAAGAGGAATAATTCCTCCATCAACAAAGAAACTCTGAAATGAACTAATGGATGGGCGTGAAACAATATGGCAGTACGAAAGCCCTCAGCATTCGGCATAACAGCCGTATCAATCATCTACTTTGGCGCTCTATTTTGGTGGAAGAAGGAAGATCTTCTTGGCGCAGATAGAGATGCAATGGTTTACGCTGCAGAAATGATTGCAGTAGCAGTTGCATATGTTGCGTGGGTACTTTGGGCAATCCAGAAGGATTTGCCAGATGGAATTAAGCAAATAAAGTTCCTTGGCTCAACAGCAAAATTCCTCATGTGGCTGTCCATTATGGGGGTTTTCTTTTACTGGGCATTACAAGATGATACTCAAGTAGGGTTCCTCTTTGTAGGGATTGGATTACTTGGTTTAGGTGCTGGCTTAGCTCTAGCATGTCTTGTGTATACAGGAGATGAAAGCAGCCGACTATACGCACTCAAGCGTTTCGTAGATGTCTATCCTTCAATCACTAAGCCAGATGGTCACGTGCGATTCAATCAGAAGTTGATGACTACGACAATTGTTCTGATCATTTACTTCATGATGACAAATGTCATGATTTGGGGTTTGGCAGATTCTACAATGGATATATTTTCCTCATTCCGTGCAATTATGGCCGGTGCATCTGGTTCAATCATGCACTTGGGTATTGGGCCAATTGTTACAGCATCGATTGTGATGCAGTTGTTTGCTGGTGCAAAAATCATCAATCTTGATTTGCAGGATTCAGAAGATAAGCAACTATACCAAGGTGTGCAAAAAATCCTAGTTCTTTTGATGATTCCAATTGAATCAATTCCTCAAGTATACGGTTTCCTAGACCCACATGAGAATATTATCGAAATGTTTGGTTTGGGTTGGGCTAATGTGCTAATTGTAGGACAATTATTTATTGGTTCGTACCTTGTTTTCCTAATGGATGAATTAGTCAGTAAGTGGGGTATTGGTTCAGGTATCTCTCTTTTCATTGCTGCTGGTGTGGCGCAGTCAACATTCGTGGGGACTCTTTCACCACTGCCAGTATCTGCTGGAGCCTACAGTATGCAAAATCCGCCGTCAGGTGTGTTGCCAATGATATTCTACACTTTGAGGACAGCTACCAATTCAGAATTGGTTTCGCAGAATGGATTTGAGATGATATTACTGAATCACGCGAATCCGCTGGTTGCCTTATTTTCGTCAATTATTGTATTCCTAATTGTGGCTTATGCCGAGTCTAGCAAATTGGAATTGCCGTTGACTCACGGGAAGGTCCGTGGGCATCGTGGAAAGTATCCAATCCGATTGGTTTACGCAAGTAACATTCCGGTTATTTTGATGGCGGCATTGTTGGCTAACTTGAACATGTTCACATTGCTATTCTGGAGTCATCCAGTGCTCTCTACAGTGCCTCTGTTAGGTGCTAACGGAGCGTACAGCATATCGCCCTGGCTAGGTTCGTATGAGGTCGGTTCGACGACTGCTTCGGATGGGTTTGCGTGGTATGCTTCAATGGTTAGTGGAGTGCAGTCCTGGTTGATACCGTTGCTAGATCAAAGTGGTGATGGCTTTGGCCACGAATTGTGGCAAATCATGCTTCACGTCTTCGTATATGTGTTCGTAATGACGGTCGGTTCGATGGTATTCGCGAAGTTCTGGATTGAGACTACAAATATGTCTGCAAAAGACGTTGCTAAACAGATTGAAAGGACCGGGATGCAGATCCCAGGATTCCGGAAAAATCCGGTGGTGTTAGAGAGAATTCTAGAGCGATATATTCCGCCTGTGACCCTATTTTCGGGTGCGTTCGTCGGGCTGTTAGCTGCTGGTGCCGACTTGTTAGGGACGGTTGGAAATGCTTCAGGAACCGGATTGCTTCTTGCCGTAGGTATCATTTTGAGGACGTATGAACAGATTCAAAAAGAGCAAGCAATGGAGATGCATCCCTTCATGAGAGAGTTCTTTGGCGCCGAATAATGCGCCTAGTTATTGCTGATTTCAGCGCCTCAAATTACTGGTTAGAATATCCTTGTCCAAGGTATCAAAACCGTGGTACTGAATCACATACGGCATAGGTCGTTAAACTGGCCTGTTGAGTCAGGTTGATATAGGGACGGTAGGTCGGCGGGATGCTACAGCAATGCACGGCGTTGGTGTCTGAGTTCAGCAATGGGCGATGAAGAACACCATCAAGCATACGTTGTAGCCGAGGTAATGCTGCCATGAGCTTGGCTTATGGCTAAGAGGTGATACATGTAATGACACACAATGATGTGTGCAAAGGAACAAAATAAGGTGCAAAATAACCTTGTCAAATAACCAATGAGTAACAGTTAGCGATGACCAAGTCTCCTAGGGATTGAAAAGATTGAAAGTCGGTTTCGGCCGACATGAAATCCGGTTGATCCTGCCGGAGGCGACCGCTATTGGAGTTCGATTAAGCCATGCGAGTCTAGAGGCCTAGCCTCGGCGTACCGCTCAGTAACACGTGGATAACCTGCCCTACTCTGGGGAATAACCTCGCGAAAGTGAGAATAATACCCCATAGTTCACCATGCCTGGAACGGTTGGTGGATGAAAGCTCCGGCGGAGTAGGATGGGTCTGCGGCGTATCAGGTAGTAGGGGGTGTAAAGGACCTCCTAGCCTTCGACGCGTACGGGTTGTGAGAGCAATCGCCCGGAGATGGATTCTGAGACACGAATCCAGACCCCACGGGGTGCAGCAGGCGCGAAAACTTGACAATGCGAGAAATCGTGATCAGGGAACTCCAATTGGCCCACTTTTTAGTGGTGTCTGAAGCGACTCTAAACAGGTCGCGTAATAGGGGCGGGAAATATCGGTGCCAGCCGCCGCGGTAATACCGAAGCCCCAAGTGGTCGTCGTTCTTATTGGGCCTAAAACGTCCGTAGCCGGTTTGGTACATTCGTGGGTAAATCAGACAGCTCAACTGTCTGAATTCTGCGAGGACGGCCAAACTTGAGACCGGGAGAGGTGTAGGGTACCTGCGGGGTAGGGGTAAAATCCTGTCATCCCGTAGGGACCACCAGTTGCGAAGGCTCTACACTAGAACGGATCTGACGGTCAGGGACGAAGCCTAGGGGCACGAACCGGATTAGATACCCGGGTAGTCCTAGGTGTAAACGCTGTGGAC
>JABIGF010000005.1 GCA_018650285.1 Methanobacteriota archaeon | reverse complement strand
TCAGGCCCAGGTAACCAATCAAGGCCATCATCTAAAGTGGCTATGAAACCGTCCTTGCTTGTTGCAATATGAAGAATGACTTTCCGTTCTTCGCCCATATAGGGTCCATGACGGATTTTGATATAATTCAAAGGGTCCCCCTTTGCACCAATGGGTGAGCAAACGGTAGCGACTAGAATGGCCCCCTCAAAGCCCATTCAAACAAGAAACCCGTTTGCATGGGTATTCGGATAGACCCATGCGAATTATCCATATTCGATTATTCTATACTCAAACTTGTTTTCTAAACACAACCCATGTGGCTTGGTTAGCATTATTGAAATCCCGAGATATTTTCAGCACTTCCCAGCCGTCGGAACAAAGTAGATTCAGCCAATCAGGGAAACTTAATTGTGCATTCTTAAATTGCTCTTCATTTACACGTCCATATTTAGGGACACCATCTTCAATTTTCCAGCCAGACCCGTTCCATGAGCGATGGGTGCGATGGCCATCATATTCATGATGTTCATGGCTACTCGCTGCTTGCCATACATCTTCTTTGTGAATCCACTTAGTTGCCATAACTACGCCAAAGTATGTGTAGTGGATTAAACTCTTCGTTCTTCATTTTCAGATCGTGGGCTGTAATTCGCCCTCGTGAAGCTGGATTTCGTAGTAATCGCGTCTCAAAATGGAGCGGTGAATATGCCCCTGCTCCTTGCACACACCGCCCGCCAAACCATCTTAGTTGGGGGTGGGTGAGGCTACCTTTTATTGGGGTATTCGAGCCTGCCTTCGACAAGGAGGGTTAAGTCGTAACAAGGTACCTGTAGGGGAACCTGCAGGTGGATCCCCTCCTAAGAACCTCGAAAACGCGGAGGGTAGGGTGCTTCGGCACCCTGCCTTCCCAACTTTTTTTCATTTTTTGTTTTAGTCAAACCATCTGTTTTGGTCCTGGGATATATTTATTACCTTGACAGATAAGCGTATTAATATGGGCGAGAGTAGATTTAGAATTGCATTGATTCCGCTGATTTTAGTTACAATTATGCTAATGTCATTAATTCCTCAGCAGTTACTGCCAGATTTGATTACGCCTAGGCGAACCACCACGACAACTGAAACATTTATCTTCGATGAAACGGTGTATCACACATCTCGAAAGGATTTCAGTTCAACACCATATTTGTTGTTACAAACAAATTCTATTTCTTTATCTGACATGTCATATTGCTTAGTCATTCAGACAATGGTATGGAGCGGCTGGGATTGCACAGACCTCGCAAATGGAGGGAGCGGTTCGACATGGGATGGCCATTACCTTGAGTACGAAGATTATACACTTGAAGCCTATATTGAGTATTCATACAAAATACGCCATACGGGTAGTGCCACAATCAAATTTGAAACATCTCAGTCAGGCACATCTTCTCCGGTAACCACATCTACAATTCAGAGTTCAACAGAGAATTTCGATACAGAAGTAAAGGCTAGCCTCCATCTTGATCTGGTCAGAAAATATCGGCCCGATAATGTTGAACGAAACAGGCTCTCAATCGCTTCCCTTCCTTTCCCATCATATGGTGTCGACATTGATGGTTCTGGGAATTACGAAATGATTGGGAATTATCGAATCTATCTTTGGGACCAATATACTGACTTATCGACAGTTTCTTCGACCAATGGATTGGGTTCAAATAAGGCCCTTGACGGTTCAATAAATTTGTTTAGATTGGACCTATTGGAGTTGGCCGCTGAGTATTTCTCTGGTACGACATTGGGAACAACGGCTCAAGCGTTCAACTATTTCATCGAAGTCAATTTTGAAATTGATTTGGATTTAGAGTTGGATGTACAATCTGTTGTGCAACCATTTGTCGGCACATCTTCGGCATATTCTTTGCGAAATCAGTATTATTATGGGTCCACCCGTTCAAGTTATGGTTGTGACCTTGGTTTTACAGACGCTCTATCGAGTTATCCTATTGTCAGTCAATCTTGTAGCAAGTATCTTTCTTCTGGTGCAACATCTGGCACAGCTGTATTGGGCACGGCATATACATTCACCTCACATGAACAGTATAGCACTTATATCCGAATCCGCCCTCAATCAGGGTACATCCAAGGTATTGTTTGGAATCTATTCACCAGTCAATCGTATTATGACATTCAAGTCAGTTCTGGGTCATATTCAAGCACGACAACATCGAAAACTTCAGTGATGACTTCTGCTTCGGCGACCTTTAGTGTTCCGCAATCAGCGGGAGGGGGGTCGAATCAAGCCCCCGTTGCAGTTCTTTCAGTGACTCCAACCCAAACATCAGTTGGCAATGTTGTGTCCGCCAATACCATGCAATCCAGTGATGCTGATGGTGATTCTTTCAACGTCTATGTTGCTTGGGGTGATGGCTCTAATACTGGATGGGTTTCCAAGGGTACGCATACTCACACATACAACAATTCAGGGACATACGCGGTTTCTGTTTGGGCATATGATGGCACCGATCAATCTACTTCTGTCAGCCGAACAGTTGTTATTCAAGAGGCCCAAAATTCAGGAAGCGCTCAGCTTTCTCTCAACCGTTCCTCAATTGTTGAAGGAGAGTCAGTGACATTCACCTATGGTTCATCTGGAACATCAGGGACTTTGAATTATTACATTGATTTAGGAGATGGAACCAATTATTCTTCCACATCCCCTGGCTATACCCAACATACCTTTGATACGGAAGGCACAAATTACGTGAATTTGTATGTCTACAACTCCGATTATTCAGTTTATTTGACTGATTATGTTGAAGTGACTGTTGGCCGAAATACAAGTAGTGTCGGCCTGAATCAGTCGACATTTAGGATTGTTGATGAAAAAATATTGATCGTGATTGACGATGATAACCAACCGTTGTTTGCCGAAGAATATTCGTACCTCAATAACAGCGATTATGTGACCAATTTCCAGTCTCAAATGGCATTGTTTGAGTCCCTTAGCACGGTATCTCAAATCACTAATTATGATTGGGATATTCACATCGTAGGTGACACCGATGAGGACAATCTGTTCGATACTGCCAATCTAGATGGGCCTGGATTGGGTATGCTGGAAGAGTATCGACTTGTCATTTGGTCCACAGGCTATGATTTCGATCCTTTCACATCGACAGATGAAAGCAACCTTGAGATATATGTTGATGCAGGTGGCCGTTTGGTATTATTCTCCCAAGATTATCTCTGGGGTGCTTGTTCATCTTGCAGTGAATGGGACAATGACACCTTTGCCAATGCAACATTGGGCGTTTCCCGTTCATACCAAGACTCTGGCACAGGACCATCGATGGAAGCGAATTCAGGTGACGGAATGTACAACATTGGTTACCTTCCATTGGCAGGCCTTGATTATATTGACCTCCGAAATGTAACATCTGGTAATGGTTACAACATCTCATACCAAGATTCAATCTTCGAATATGATGCTGGTTATGAGTTGGCTTTAGTCAACAGCACCATAGTCAATGGAAATGGTACCTATGAAGAAGTCAGTCATGGCATTGCCAAGATGCATCTGCCAAGTGACTCATCGATTGGAATTGGAAGTAGAACAGCATTCTTTGCGTTTGATTCCGTTCAGTTCAGATACCGATATGATATGGAAACAATGATGATGGGGATTTTCAATTGGGCTCTCGATGAATGGAATGACAAGAGCAACATTAGCAACGCGTCCGTGATTGCAGTCGGAACTGAAGGCACCACCACAATTGGCCCTGACTCATTTGGCGCTAGTAGCCATGCTGCATCTTTGGTTGATTGGCACAAGGTTAGAATTCCTGCTGGGCGAACTTACGACTTTGAATTTGCACCGACTTGGAGTTGGAACGGGAATTCATCAGGGTGCCTTGTATTACTCAATGATGTAGGGGTTTATGATGAATCTGGAGCCAATCTTTTGCAAACATTTAGTTGTGATACGACTAGAAATGAATGGAGTTTGAGTTTCACTGCACCAGAAACTGCGGTGTATGCCATTCGTGTTCAGGCATATGATTTCTATCCGATTGAAAACGATTGGGGTTATTGGTATCACGTAAATGTCACAGATGCTGGTGATGATAACACTTGGTTGGATTGTTATCATCAATCTGGTGCGACTCAATTAATTGTTGATGGTTCAGCACTTTCCGATACAGTTCAACCGTACACAGGTTCTTCCAATTCTGAAGATTACTACACATCCTGTTTTGAATTAGCAGTTGTTGCAGGAACTGCTTATTCGGTCACACTATCCCTTGATGAGAGCTCTTGGGATGAATTTGGAATGTATGCATACAATACTAACTCTTTACTTGTTGGAAGTACCGATGACACTGCTTCAGGCGGGATGGATTCTACAGCTGAGATTGCATTCATTTCTAATCAAACCGGTACAGTATTTGTTGAAACATGGTCTAGTAATTATTCTCATCCATTACTAGCGAAGGGGGGTTATACAATACAAGCATGGACTCTTCCTTCTAACCATCCAGTGGACGATTATCTGAATGCCACCAATGCATATCCTGTAAACTCAACACAGGACGGTTGGGTTGACTCTGAATTTGATTCAGCAGATTGGTGGTCCTTACCAGTTGCATCAGATGAACCGTTGACCGTTGAGTTCTCAGTTGACCGTGAAGGTGAATATGCCATATGGGCCTACTGGATACCTGAAAACGACCCCTACAATTGGTCATATGTTGCTCAGCAGAATGCTTCCGGAAATACATCACTTGATTTGGGTCCACTATTCAATGGCGAGATAAGATTGGGCGTGACTGCTGATTGGGGTCGAACTAATTATTCAATCGAGATAAGTGAAACCGATGAATCACCATCAATGGTTTTGGGTGAATTGAATTTCGCAGAAGTCGGTATTGTCGATTCATCTGATACATGGGAATTAGATTTGAGTAAAGGAACACCACTTGTAATCAGGGGTGGTGCGACTCCATCATTCATCACCCAGAATTCAGTCAGTACTCTGATGTTCACTCTAACAACTCCTTCTGGAACACTCATTACTCCAACTTATTCCCAGTCGTCGACAAATTTGACCCTTGAACATTTGACTACAGAAGATGGTATTTACACGATTTCAGCCGTGGGGTCAATGGGTGCGTACTGGTTGTGGTCATTCATTGACGATAATCTTGTGATTGATTCGTATCCTCAAAGATATGCAACAGCCGAGGTACAATTCATAGATACTGTGATGGGTAATCAAACAATCATATCAGAAAAGTATGGACATTGGTTAAGCACTTGGCAATCCTATACTTTTGATCAAGCACCGTCTGGAATGTCGATTAATTCATCCACTGGAGAGGTCGAATTCACACCCACGCGTCAACAGGTTGGCAATCATGCAGTATCTGTCCGAGTATCCAATGATTATGGCACTTCGATTTGGCAAAACTTCACCCTCGTTGTGAGTGAATTACCGAATTCCGCCCCTGTTCTCACCGATTTGGGCAATCTAACCAGTAGCCTAGGAACACAAATGGCCATCCAGCTGCAAGCCTTTGATGCTGACAATGATACGTTGACATTCTCAATTGTTAATGGCCCCGCTGGATCAAGCATCAACAACGTATCTGGATTGATTTATTGGACACCAACAAGTATTGGTTCACAATTGTTTGACGTGATGGTTGAAGACGAGCATGGTCTTTCGCACAATTTATCGTTTGTCGTCATGGCAACCAACGATGCACCTATCCCGGCATCCTTGGCAGCTCAACAAATTGGTGTGGGTCAAACCTACACGGATTCCCTTAGTGCCACAGATTCAGAAGGCCACTCCACTATGTGGGGTATGCGCTCTGGACCCACTGGTCTAACTATCGCAACTTCCGGTCTTACATCATGGACGCCTGCAGCCAATCAAGTAGGCATACACACGGTGATTGCAGAAGTAGCCGATTCCTATGGGGAAACCAGTGTCATGTGGTGGACCATTGAAGTGATGAATACTGCACCATCGGTGACACAAGTTGATGACGCGTCATTATATCCTGGACAATTACTCGATATCAATCTGAGCATGGTTGACGGTGATGGGCACTATTTGTGGGCAACTCTAATTGAGGGACCATCTGGTTTGTCAATTGACGACAGAGGTCATATCCTTTGGATACCATATGCAAATCAAATCGGTGAGCATGATGTTGAAATACTTGTGGTCGATTCATTTGGGAGCACCTCAACCATTTCCTTCACTGTCGATGTACTGAATTCCAATCCGACATTGGTCGAACTTAGATATTGGCAAGATTTGCGTCATTCGACATTATGGGTGCTGTTTGAAGCCGCTGATGTCGATGGTCATGCAACATCGTTCACCTGTGTATCACAAGAACTTGTGTCGACACGTGTTGGAGAAAACAATCACCTCATTGAGTGGAATCCAACAAGTACTGAAGAATCACTTTCGACCACATGTAGTGCTGTTGACGGCTATGGTGGATTGGCATCCTTGCAGGTCGAACTTGTGTTCACTGTACCTGATTTGTCATTGGAAGTAATTTCTGAAGATACATTTGCCTATGAGGTGCCAATTACAGCGATTCTGCAAAGCGGAATCAACTTGACATCAGTCGAAGTTGAGAGTCTTGCAAGAGGCAGCGCTGAAGTCAGTGAAAACCAAGATGGAACTTGGGACCTTACTTACACTCCAGCGAACAACGAAAGTGGGCCGATCACAGTCCTCATTTCAGCCACAACTGATGTTGGGGATGAATTGCAAATCGTTTGGTCATTCACTCGTGAAAGTGAAGATCTCAGTTGGACATGTTCAGTCTCGCAAATGATGGAAACTGAAGACAATGTAGTGGGCATTTGGACAGAATGTAGCCGACCTGATGTCATTATTTCGACAGAAACCATGTCTGGGCAAGTAGATGAATCATCTACGCCATTATCTTGGACAGGACTGGGTTATGGCGATTATAGCCTAGTTATGATTTACACAGGCCCCGATGGAGTCACTACCACCGAGATGGTGACTTGGAACAATCCACATCCCGTTGCAAGGGGTCAAATTGACGATGTAACTGTAAATTTGATTCTTGGTGACGTCATGACCCTTCAATTGACATGGACTTCTGAAAACACTAGTGCTCCATATTGCCGTGAAATGACAAACAGAACAGATATTCTGGTGACCTCCGATTGTGAGGTTACTCTAACACCCAACATGACCGGTAAAGATGTATTCAATATTCAGTTGATGGAAGGCAGCACCAAACTTGATGATGCCACAATTGTAGTCCAGGTATACGAGCCAGAAGTTATCCTCGAAGAAGAAAAGAGTGTGTTCAGCGAACTAATTATATCTGGTGTTGGGGGTTTAATTCTAGGTCTTTTGATATTTGGTGCCACATTGCAGATGATGGGAATAAGAAAGGCGGGAAAGAAAGAGATCGAATCACTTCTTCCTACTACGACTGCAGATCCAATTAGTGCACCACAGTCTAAATCAATTACAATAACTGCTCCACCACCCCCTGCTACTATTCCAGTAGTAGAACAAACACCAATTATTGATGAGGAAAAATGTCAGGTTGATGAGAACGGTGTGCAGTGGTTCAATGATGAAAACAATGCTTGGTGGTACAAATCTTTGGATACTGATGAATGGGCCAAATCTGAGTGAATCAAATTCATCCCTTGATTCATCTGGTTCTGATTACAGTTCTTGAGAGAATATCCATTAGAATTTTTGATTCGATTGATAATGTGGGTGATAATTCCGTGGATGTGGACAATAATGAAGATAATTAATTTCAGATAGTTTTTATTGATGTTGGCTACGTGTGATACTCATGGACCTTATCGCAACGGCTGATGAATACTGGGCGATAGTTGATGGTTGCAACTGGTGGTTCCAAGAGACCTTTTGTTTGGTGTAACGATAATTATAAGTTGGAGATATAAGGAAGCAAAATCATGTCGCTGAGTCCGGATGGGAAATGGCTCTGGGACGGAGTCCAGTGGATTCCAGCACCACCGACTATTGAACCACCACAAAGCATGGGCGGCGGGCCGTCACCTGAAGTAACATACAATCCCGCCCAATCGATGCCTCAGCAACAGATCATACTCTAGCAAAGCGCTCAGCCCAAATCCTTCGGCACAGCCCTTATTTGCAACTTCATTTGGGCAGGAATAGGGCACATGTATCTTGACGACTCTCGTGGGCTTTGGATGGCAATTGTCGGACTCATCTCAATGCTGACAATATTACTATGTCCAATTTACTTGATTATCTGGATTGTCTCCTTGGCTCAAACTCGAAGTGTTCACAATAATTACTTGGCTGAAAAGGGGTTTGTGAATCCACAAATGGTATCTCTTTAAGCGCCAAAGTTAGAGTCTGTTTCAAAGGGCCCCCCATGCGAATGCGGGCGTTGTATAGGCTACCCATTGGTCCATATTGAATCATAGAGTTCTCAGTGGGTGTTATGTAAAAGCCGAGTTTCATAGGCCATGTATGAAAAGGAATGAACTTCGCACCCAGACATCACAATGCAAATAATATTGCTTGCCGAGACCTAGTCATCCTACCATCAATATCTTCTGCGACTTCTTTT